>DASSBH010000136.1:0-16767 GCA_035698945.1 Oleiagrimonas sp. | reverse complement strand
TGCGGGAGCGTCGAGCCCCGCGCCCGCGCCTGCCCCCGCACCGGCTGTAAGCGACGGCAAATCGGCCTGACAACCCGCTTTGCTTTTTTGTAGGAGCCTGCCTGCAGGCGATGGTCGGGTTATTCCGTACATCGGACCATCGCCTGCAGGCAGGCTCCTACAAATTATGGGGTCAATGACCCTCAAGGCATGTTCTCGCCACCTGTCCCCTCGGTAGGCGGTGGAGCGCGAAGGAAAAGGCCCGTTAGGGTGACCGGCAGGACGCCGGTCATTTTCCCGCGGGCCAGGATGGCCCGTCGGGAAAACCCCGCAGCGCGGAACGCACCCGAAGGGTGCCGGACGGGGGTGCCCTTCTCTTTGGTTCCGTTTCTCTTGGGCACGCAAGAGAAATGAACGAGCGCCCGCAGGGCGCGATACCGCCGACAGGCGAAAAAAACCCGAATCAGCCGCAAGCCACCAAGACAAAGAGGCCGGAAATCATTCCGGCCTCCCCAATCACACCACGGCCGGCAATGCCTGCCCGCGACCAGCCTCGGTCTCGACCACCAGTTCGCCATCGCGCACGCTCAGCGTCACCTTGCCGCCATCGGCCAATTTGCCGAACAGCAGCTCGTCGGCCAGCACGCGCTTGACGTTTTCCTGGATGACCCGCGCCATCGGCCGCGCACCCATCTGCGGGTCGAAGCCCTTTTCGGCCAGCCAGTGCCGGGCGTCCTCGCCCACGTTCACGGCGACGTGCTTCTCGTTGAGCTGGGCTTCCAGCTCGATCAGGAACTTGTCGACCACGCGCAGGATGTGTTCGAAATCCAGCGATTTGAACTGGATGACGGCATCCAGCCGGTTGCGGAACTCCGGCGTGAAGGCGCGGCGGATGGTTTCCATGGCATCGGGCGCATGGTTCTGCTCAATGAAGCCGATGGTGCGCCGCGCCGCCTGCTGTGCGCCGGCGTTGGTTGTCATCACCAGGATCACGTTCTTGAAGTTGGCCTCGCGACCATTGGTGTCGGTCAGCACGCCGTGATCCATCACCTGCAGCAGGATGTTGAAGACATCCGGATGCGCCTTCTCGATTTCGTCCAGCAGCACCACGCAGTGCGGATGCTTGGTGACCTGTTCGGTCAGAAGTCCGCCCTGGTCGAAGCCGACATAACCAGGAGGCGCGCCGACCAGACGCGACACCGAATGCGCCTCCATGTACTCGGACATGTCGAAGCGCACCATCTCGATGCCGAGCTGCAACGCCAGCTGGCGCGTGACCTCGGTCTTGCCGACGCCGGTCGGGCCGGCCAGCAGGAAACTGCCGATCGGCTTGGCCGGATCGCCCAGGCCCGAGCGCGCCATCTTGATCGAGGCGGCGAGCTTGTCGATGGCGTCGTCCTGGCCGAACACCACCATCTTGAGGTTGCGATCGAGGTTCTTGAGCACGTCGCGGTCGGACGCCGACACCTGCTTGGGCGGGATGCGCGCCATGCGTGCGACGATGAACTCGATTTCGGGCACGTCGATGGTGTCCTTGCGATCTTCTTCGGTCATCAGCCGCTGGCGCGCGCCGGCCTCGTCGATGACGTCGATGGCCTTGTCCGGCAGCAGACGATCCGGGATGTGGCGCACCGACAAGTCCACCGCGGCCTTGAGCGCCTCCGGCGTGTAGCGGACGCCATGGTGTTCCTCGAAGCGGCCCTTGAGACCCTTCAGGATGTCCACGGCTTCGGACACGCTGGGTTCGACGATGTCGATCTTCTGGAAGCGCCGCGCCAGGGCGCGATCCTTCTCGAACACGCCGCGATATTCCTGGAACGTGGTCGAGCCGATGCAGCGCAGCTCGCCCGACGCCAGCATCGGCTTGATGAGGTTGCTGGCATCCATGGTGCCACCGGAGGCCGAACCGGCGCCGATGATGGTGTGGATTTCGTCGATGAACAGGATCGCATGCTCTTCCTTCTTGAGCTGCGCGATCACCGCTTTCAGGCGCTTCTCGAAATCGCCGCGGTATTTGGTGCCGGCCACCAGCGCGCCCAGATCCAGCGCCCAGATGGTGCAGTCATCCAGCACCTCGGGTACGTCGCCCTCGACGATGCGCTTGGCCAGACCTTCGGCCAGCGCCGTCTTGCCGACGCCGGCCTCGCCCACGTACAGCGGGTTGTTCTTGCGCCGGCGGCACAGCACCTGGATGGTGCGCTCGACCTCGTCCTTGCGGCCGATCAGGGGGTCGATCTTGCCCTGCATGGCCTGTTCGTTGAGGTTGGTGGCATATTCGTTGAGCGGATTGCCCCGGCTCTCGCCGCCTTCCTCGCCCTCGTGTTCGCCCTCGACGGGTGCGGACGAAGACTCATCGCCCACCTTGGCGATGCCGTGGGAAATGTAGTTGACCACGTCCAGCCGCGTCACCTCCTGCTGATGCAGGAAATAGACGGCATGGGAGTCCTTTTCGCCGAAGATCGCCACCAGCACGTTGGCGCCGGTGACTTCCTTGCGGCCCGAAGACTGCACGTGATAAACGGCGCGCTGCAGCACGCGCTGAAAGCCCAAAGTGGGCTGGGTGTCGCGCTCGTCGCCATCGGGCAGCACCGGCACGGTTTCGCCGATGATGCGCCTGAGGTCGCTGCCCAGCCTGTCCAGGTCGACATTGCAGGCGCGCAGCACCGCCGACGCCGAGGCATTGTGCACGAGTGCCAGGAGCAGGTGCTCCACGGTCATGAACTCATGCCGTTGTTCGCGTGCCTGCTTGTAGCAGTGGCCTATGGTGAGCTCGAGATCCTTGCTGAACATTCGGATCGTCTCCGCTTGATGAGGGGGTCTGGCTTCTAGATTGGGGCCGGACTACATCTTTTCCATGGTGCACAACAATGGGTGCTGATGATTGCGTGAATACTGGTTGACCTGGTTGACGCGGGTTTCCGCCACTTCCCGGGTGAACACCCCGCAAATGCCCTTGCCGCGCGTGTGCACGTGCAACATCACCTGCACCGCGCGCTCCTGATCCATGCCGAAAAAGCTGCGCAACACCTCCACCACGAAATCCATCGGCGTGAAATCGTCATTCAGCAGCACCACCTGGAACAACGACGGACGCTGGGTCTCCGGCCTGGACGGGGCCACCGCGACGCCGTGTTCATGCTGGTGCTCGTGGTCGGAACTGTGGCTCATGGATGTGCACGCGCTGATCTATGTGTCTGCCACAATTATACGCTTCTGCACTTGATGTCCACTGACTCGTAAGCATGTTGGAAAATGGCACAATAGGCTGTTGCCAACCAAATCAAAGGCATTCGAAAATTTCATGAGCGAAGGTCGAAACATCTGGTGCCCGCACGTCACCGTGGCCACGGTGGTGGCCGACAAGGAAGGCCGCTTCCTGATGGTCGAGGAGGTCATTCGCGGCGAGCTGCGTTACAACCAGCCGGCCGGCCACCTGGAACCCGATGAAGCCTTGGCCGACGCCGCCAGACGCGAAACCCTGGAAGAAACCGGCTGGGATGTGGAAATCGAGTATTTCCTCGGCGTGCACCAGTGGTGGAGCCCAGTGCACCACGACCACGTCGTGCGCTTCGGCTTTTCCGCCCGTACCACCGCCCATCACCCCGAACGCGAGCTGGACACAGGCATCCGTCGCGCCCTGTGGATGCCCCGCGACGAGATCGCGGCACTGGGCAAAAAGTTGCGCAGCCCACTGGTGCTGGCCAGCATCGACGACTGGCTGGCTGGCCAGCGTCTGTCGCTCGGCACCATCAAGAGCATGCTTCCCGTTGCCGCGACTGCTCCATGAAGACGATACGTAGGGCGGGCATTGCCCGCCGCCAATGCGTAACACCTGCGGCGGGCAATGCCCGCCCTACCCGCATGATGGCGATTCTTCGCGAGAAGCTGCCGTGAAAGTCATGCTGGGCGTCTCCGGCGGCGTGGATTCGTCCGTGGCCGCACTGCTGCTGCAACAGGCCGGCCACCAGGTCGAAGGCCTGTTCATGCAGAATTGGGAGGAGGACGATCGCAACGGCCCCTGTCGCGCCGACGAGGATCGCAAGGACGCCGTGGCCGTGTGCGCCAGGCTTGGCATCCCCTTCCATGCCCGCAATTTCGCCGCGCAATACTGGGACGGCGTGTTCGAACACTTCCTCGCCGAATACCGCGCCGGGCGCACGCCCAATCCGGACGTGCTGTGCAACCGCGAGATCAAGTTCAAGACCTTCCTCGACGAGGCTCGCGCGCTGGGCGCGGACAAGATCGCCACCGGCCACTATGCGCGGGTCGACTGCGTCGATGGCCGCTGGCGACTGCTGCGCGGGCGCGACGGCAACAAGGATCAGAGCTACTTTCTGCACGCCTTGGGTCAGGACGCGCTGGCATCCACGCTGTTCCCCGTCGGCGAGCTGGAAAAACCCGAGGTCAGACGCATGGCGCGCGAGGCCGGCTTCGCCACGCACGCCAAGAAGGATTCCACCGGCATCTGCTTCATCGGCGAGCGCAATTTCCACGACTTCCTCGCCCAATACATCCCGGCGCGCCCCGGCGAGATGCGCACGCCGGACGAAAAGCGGGTCGGCGAACACGACGGCGTGATGTACTACACCCTCGGCCAGCGCGGCGGCCTCGGCATCGGCGGTCGCGCCGGCGCGGGCGGCGAGCCCTGGTACGTGGTCGGCAAGGACGTGGCCGCCAACATCCTGTACGTGGCCCAGGGCGGCGACAACCATTGGCTGCAATCGCGACATCTCAGCGCCAGCGAGTTGACCTGGGTGGACGGAGCGGCGCCCGGTGACACCTTCCACTGCACCGCCAAGACCCGCTATCGGCAACCCGACCAATCATGTACCGTACGAATCACCCGCGCCGGCTGCGAAGTGGCATTCGATGTACCGCAACGCGCCGTCACGCCCGGCCAGTCAGTGGTGTTCTATCGCGACGAAGCCTGCCTCGGCGGCGGCATCATCGAAACCACCGATGCGCCCTTCGGCGGCTGGGAACCACATGCCGCGTAGGGAACACTCCGTCCTGAGCGCAGGTCGCAGGCCAAAGTCGAAGGACATGGCGCGGCCATGCCGCATGCGCTTCGACTTCACCCGCTGCGCGGGCTACGCTCAGCGCGAACGGGTCAGGGCTGAGCTGCCCCAGGTACATACCAACCTACCTTTCCATTTCCATGAACAAAGCAGTCGCATGAACGAAGAACGCGTATTGGCACTGGCTGGCGTTTTCCAGGGCGTCGCACTGGCGCAACAACTGGCCAACGAGGGCCGCTGTGACGAAGCTGCACTCAACGCAAGTCTGTCCAGCGTATTCCGCATCGATGCCCCCAACGTGATCGGCGTCTTCGGCACCGTGGCCGACGTGCGCCTCGGCCTGCGCACCCTGGTCGCGCAACTGGACGACAATCAGCGCGACGCCAACCTCATGCGCATGGCCGCCACCGTGCTGCGCCTGGAACGCACCTTCTCGGGGCGCAAAAGCCTGCAACAACACCTGCAGGAAGGCATCGTCGCCGCACAGCGCCAGGTCGATCATTTTGGTCAGGAACATCCCATGGTGGTCACGCGTCTGGCCGATCTGTACAGCGAAGTGATCTCGCCGCTCAGGCCGCGCGTGCTGGTCGCGGGGCAGCCGCTGCACCTGCAACAGCAAGCCATCGTCGAACGCATACGCGCAGCACTCCTGGCCTCCATCCGCGCCGCCGTGCTCTGGCACCAGATCGGTGGTCGCCATTGGCAGCTCCTTCTCAAGCGCAAGCAATGGGCCATGCTGGCACGCGGCCTGCTCACGCGCGCCATGCTGGACAACGGATAGAAAAACCACATCGGCAAGGGGATCGCATCTCATGATGGACACCACCGCGCTTGCGGCCCTGTGGAAACAGACACTCGGAAGCATGCTGGGCGCATGGCGACCCGGGGAAAAACAACGCCGCCTGTTCCGTGCCCAATGGAGCAAACCCGGCAACCGCGACGGGTTTCTGGCTGAGCGCCTTTACGAACTGACGAATGCGCAGACCGGGCAGGACGTTGTCGACGACAAAACCTGGGCGGATTTGGAGTTTCCGCAGATCTTCACGCGCATGGATACCACGGCCAGCCTGGTCGGCAGCCAGGTGTTGTATCGCCAGTTGCACCGGATCCACACCGATCCTGACGTGCTGGCGGATCGCCACGTCACGCGCGAAGTGCTGACGGCGCAGGCGCCGTTGCGGGAAAAAATCCAGATGATGCTGTGGCGTTTCGGCAAACGCTCGCGCAGTCACCTTGTCGATTACCTTTTCGGCAGTCTGGACGACGTGCCGACGCATAGGCTGGGCTGGAGTTTGTGGTGCCTCGTCTGCGTGGCCATCTTTGCCGCGGCGATCGTTGCGCATCTGTCCCCGTGGATCTGGATCGCCGTGCTCTTCGTCAATTTCGTGCTCATCCTCAAGACCCACTGGCAGGTCACGCGCGACAACGAGGCGATGGTGTCGTGCATGGCGCTCATCCATACCGCCGATGCGCTTGCCGCATTGCACGAGGCGCACCCCGACGTGCCGCAACTGGCGCGCCTGCACGCGGGGAAAACCCGACGTGCGCGGATGCGACGGGCCTTGCGTTGGCTGTTCATCGCCAAGCGCGAACCCTTCTCGTGGCTCAGCATTTGGCTGAATCTGACATGTGCGATGGAACTGGTGATGCATGCCTGCGCCATCCACCGATTCCGCCAATTGCGCAAGCACATCATTCCGGATTTCGAGCTGGTGGGCGAGCTTGATGCGAGCATTGCCGTCGCTTCCTTCCTGCAACAGTTCAAGGCGCACTGCCGGCCCGAATTCACCGATGCGGCGAATCTCGTCGTGGTCGATGGCTGTCACCCATTGCTGCCCGACGGAGTGACCAACTCGATCTGCCTCGAACAGCACTCGGCCCTGGTCACCGGCTCCAACATGGCCGGCAAAACCACCTTCATCAAGATGCTCGGCATCAACGTGGTGCTGGCCCGCACGCTGGGCTTCTGTCTGGCTTCACGCGCCGTCATTCCGCGCGTTCGGGTGCTGGCATCCATCCAGGGAAGCCATTCGGTGGCTTCCGGCAAAAGCCATTATTTTGCCGAGGTGGAACGTATCAAGTCGTTTTTCGACACGGTCGACCGGGAGCACTTCAGCCTGCTCATCATCGACGAGCTTTTCAGCGGCACCAACACCGTCGAACGTATTGCCATTGCACGATCCGTACTGGAAACCCTGGCCGGCAACGCCATCGTCCTGACCACCACCCACGATGTCGAATTGCAGACCACACTGAAGGCTCATTACGATTGCTGCCACTTCCAGGAAGACCCTGACGTGGACGGCTATTTCGATTACCGTCTGCGCCAGGGCCCCACCCGCGCCCGCAACGCCATCCGTTTGCTGGCGGAAATGGGTTTTCCGCCATCCGTCACCGCCAAAGCCATGGCCTTGGCGGTGACGACGTCGACTGCGTCACCTGTCGAGTAGACAGGCTACCCGGGTTCAGGAAAAGCGCCGGCGCGAGCTGACGAACATGCCCAGCAACAGCGCACCCAGTCCGAACATGCCCAGGGCCGCAGGTTCGGGCACCGGCTGAACCGGGTCGTCCACGATGAATCCGCTGCTGTCATTGCCGCCGATGATGCCTTGCACGTGCGCAAACGAAAGGAATCCGTCATCGTTGGCGATGAACGGCGACGCCGTGAGCACATCGGCAAATGTCAACGTATAGGTTGCCGTGTCGTTGGCGTCGAAACGGTTCTGCGAAGTCCAGCCAAAGCCCAGGCTGAATCCGCCGCTGACCGGTCCGGCATTGATGCCGCCCAGGCTTACCTGATCCGCGCATGTGCCCGAGGTGCAGTCATGGCTCATCAAGGTGTTGCCGGCGAGGTTGAAGCCCCAACCCATGACGCCGTTTCCGTTTCCGCCCTGCAGAAAATTGTCGTCGGTCAAATGCGAATACAAAACCAGTGTGCCGACATTGGAACTGCCATCATCGTCGTACATGAAGACGGCCGAAAGCCACGCTGCATCGCCATTCGGCGTGGCGCCTGTAAATACCTGCGCCATATCGAGGTTTTGCGTGATGGGTGTGGCAAACGCCGGAGTTGCCACCGCTAAAAGCACGGCAACGATCAAACTCATCGAAACGTTTTTTTTCACGACAGCTCTCCCTGAATCAGGTATGCGATACCGTTGTTGATTACTTCCCATTTCTAAGCATGTTGCATGCCACATTACTCAAGTGATTGATTTACAGATGTTTCAAGTCATTTCAAGTTCGCGAATGAAAGCCGCTGACAGATTTTCCGACACCGCCCGAACCTGCGATTGACTCGCTTTTTCATGCAACCCTTTGATTGCGTGAGTTTTTGTCAAGCCCTACAACATCATCAAATGTGTAAAGCCTGCCGACAAGGCCATCTCGGCCGGCGAGGAATGCCTTCAGTCAATCACCAGATTCGGATACTTCACTCTGCCTTGGATGCTTTCCTGCCGCGCCCGAACATCCGCTCGCGCAGCACTTCCTCGTTGTAGTGGTGGGTGTAAGGCGTCAGCAGGTCGTAGCGGGTAATCATGCCCAACAGCTGCTGGCGGTCGGCGCTGACGACCGGCATGCGGTCGAGGCTTTCCACGGCAGCACGGATGGCCACGCTCTTGCAGCTTTCATCGGGATAGGCCACCACCGGATCCTTGCCGATGATGTCGGCCAGGATCTGCGCGCCGCCCGGATCTTCCTTCAACCATGCCTGCACGCGGCTGCGTTCGACGATGCCGAGCAGGATGTTGTCGGCATCGACGACCGGATAGGCACGGTATTTCTGTTCGCTGCCGAAGTAGCGATCGGCCAGCTCGCGCACGGTGAGGGTGGACGGCACGCTCACGATGTCGCGCGTCATCACTTCGTGCACCGGCATGTATTCCATGCGGTCGACCACATACGGACGGAAGATGTCGCGGCCATGGCGAGCGATTTTTTCGGTCAGGATCGAACGCTTCATCACGAACACGCTGGTGCCATAGGCCGCCGTGCAGGTGATCAGGAGCGCCGGCAGCACGCTGGCGTTCCCGGTCAACTCCAGCGCGAACATGATCGAGGTGAAAGGCATGCGCATGACCGCGGCCAGCATCGCGCCCATGCCGAGCAGCGGCCACAGCAGCGGTTCGGGACCGGGAAAAATCAAAGCCTCCAGACCGCCCAGGCCAGCGCCGAGCGCCAGCAGCGGCGCCAGGGTGCCGCCGGACGTGCCGGAGCTCAGATAGAAAATCCAGATCACCGCCTTGACCACCATGAAGATCAGGATGCCCATGCCGACGATCTGGCCGGTCAGCAATTGGTCGATGATGCCGTAGCCCACACCCAGCGTATCCGGGTCGATGATGCCGCCGATGCCCACGACCAGCGCGCCAAGCGCCGGCCACCACATCCAGTGGATCGGCAATGTCCGGTAAAGATCCTCAACCTTGTAGACCAGGAATGTCACCAGCGTGGCCAGCAACCCGGCCAGCAGCCCGCTGACGGCTGCCATGCCGAGCATGGCAATGGTGAGATGAAACTGTGTCGCGATGGGAAACAGCGGTCCCGGTCCGAGCAGGAACGGGCGCAGCGCGGACGCCACAAAGCAGGCGATGGCCACCGGAATGGTGCTGCGCGGGCGCATCTCGAACAACAACAGCTCCACGCCCACCAGCGTGGCCGCGATGGGTGTGCTGAAGGTCGCCGACATGCCGGCGCAGGCACCGGCCACCAGCAGCGTGCGTCGCTCGATCGAGGTGAGATAGAACACCTGCCCCACCAGCGAGCCGACCGCGCCGCCGGTCATGATGATCGGGCCTTCCGCGCCGAACGGCCCGCCGGTGCCGATGGCGATGGCCGAGGAAACCGGTTTCAGGATGGCGACCTTGGCCATCATCTTGGACTTGCGGAACAGGATCGCTTCCAGCGCCTCGGGAATGCCGTGGCCACGGATGCGGTCGGTACCGTAGCGCGCCATCAGGCCGATGAGCAGACCGCCAACCACCGGCGCGATCAGAATCACCCACCAGGGTGCACCCAATGCGGACGGCTGCACGAAATCGAACGACCATTGCCCCGCGAAAGCCAGATGCGTCACCAGGCCGATCAGGTGGTAAAGCATCCACGCGATGACCGCCGCCGCGCCGCCCACGAACAGGGCGATAAAGGACACCTTGAGAATGCTGATGCTGGGGTGGAAATCGCTCTCCATGAGCACGTCGCGCTTCCACTTTTCGTAGATGCGGAAAAACAGACGGACAAATGCCTTCATGGTCTGCTGTGCGCTCCCCAGCTTGGGTATCCTCTACACACTAACCCGATCCGGGCGTCGCGCACCAGCCTCCCGGCCGCCCTGCCCCGCACCTGACTCATTCAGCCGCGTGGCGTATCCTCGGAAAAGCCATTTCCCTTCTCCCACCGGGAGAAGGTGGCGCGAAGCGACGGATGAGGGTGCGCCCTTGCAGACAGCACACATGACGCAAGCGCGAACCCTCACCCGCCCCTGCGGGGCATCGGTGTCAGTCAGAACAACATCCGCTCCCCCCATCACCCCAACCAGCGCAACGGCAAAGGAAAACAAGGCATGAGCGAACTGCGCGACAAGAAAATCTGGAAGGCTCTCGAAACCCATCAAAAATCCATCGCCCGTCATCACCTGCGCGCCCTGTTCGACAAGGATCCGCAACGCGCCAAGCATTTCACCGCCAAGGGTGCCGGCTGGACGCTGGACTACTCCAAGCACCGCATCGACGGCACCACCATGAAGCGCCTGATGGCGCTGGCCCGCGACTGCAACCTTGAAGCGCGCCGCGACGCCATGTTCGCCGGCGGCATCGTCAACCCGACCGAACACCGCGCCGCCCTGCATGTCGCCCTGCGCGCGCCGAAAGGCAAGGTGATCCGCGTCGACGGCGAAAACGTCGTCCCCGAAGTCCACGCCGTGCTCGAACGCATGGCCGAGTGCGCGCGCAAGGTGCGCACCGGCGAATGGAAGGGCTACAGCGGGCGACGCATCAGGAACATCGTCAACATCGGCATCGGCGGCTCCGATCTCGGCCCGGTGATGGCCTACGAAGCGCTGCGCCACTACAGCGACCGCGGCCTCCAATTCCGTTTCGTGTCCAATGTCGACGGCACCGACTTCGCCGAGGCTGTGCACGGCATGCGCCCGGAAGAAACGCTATTCATCGTCGCCTCCAAGACCTTCACCACGCTGGAAACCATGACCAACGCGCACACCGCGCGCGACTGGTTGTTGAAGGCCTGCGGACGCGGCAACAAGGACGCCATCAAGCATCATTTCGTGGCGCTTTCCACCAACCACCAAGCGGTGGAAAAGTTCGGCATCGACACCGCCAACATGTTCGGTTTCTGGGACTGGGTCGGCGGCCGCTACTCGATGGATTCGGCAATCGGCCTGTCGACCATGATCGCCATCGGCCCGGAACGCTTCGGCGAAATGCTCGAAGGCTTTCACGCCATGGACGAGCACTTCCGCAAGACGCCGCTGGAAAAGAACCTGCCCGTCATCATGGGTCTGCTCAACGTCTGGTACACCAACTTCTTCGGTTCGGAAACCGTGGCTGTGCTGCCCTACGAGCAGTACCTGACGCGCTTTCCGGCCTACCTGCAGCAACTCAACATGGAGTCCAACGGCAAGCACGTCACCCTCGGTGGCAAGCGCGTGGACTACGCCACCGGCCCGATCTTCTGGGGCGAACCCGGCACCAACGGCCAGCATTCGTTCTATCAGCTGATCCACCAGGGCACGCGGCTGATTCCCTGCGACTTCATCGCCTTCGGCCAGTCGCTCAACCCGCTCGGCAATCATCATGACCTGTTGATCGCCAACGTCATCGCCCAGGCCGAAGCGCTGGCGCGCGGCAAGACCGTCAAGGAGGTTCGCGACGAAGGCACGCCGACAAGGCTCGCACCGCACAAGATATTCGAAGGCAACCGCCCGTCCAGTCTGCTGATGGCCGACACGCTGACGCCGCACGCGCTCGGCGCGCTGGTCGCGCTGTACGAGCACAGCGTGTTCACCCAGGCCGCGATCTGGGACATCGACCCATTCGACCAGTGGGGCGTGGAACTGGGCAAGGTGCTGGCGAAAAAAGTGGCCGAGGACATCGAGTCGCCGAACAAGCGCCTCACGCACGATGCCTCCACCAACGCCGCCATCCGCTGGTATCGCAAGGCACGTGACGCCGCGCCGGCCACCCGCACGCGCAAGCGCAAGGTGCTGGCGCTGGACATCGGTGGCAGCCACGTCAAGGCCATGCTCGGCGCAGGCAAAAAAGAGCAGCAATGCGTTTCCGGCCCCGAGCTCACGCCGCAGCAGATGATGTCCAGACTCGGCAAGATGCTGCGTGGCAAATCGTACGATTTCGTCAGCATCGGCCTGCCCGCGCCCGTGGTGCACGGCCGCATCCTGGCCGAGCCGCACAACCTCGGCAGCGGCTGGGTCGGCTTCAACTTTGCCGAAGCCTTCGGCAAGCCCGTGCGCATCCTGAACGACGCCGCCATGCAGGCGCTGGGCAGCTACGCGGGCGGGCGCATGCTGTTCCTCGGCCTCGGCACCGGATTGGGCTCGGCCATGGTCGTCGATGGCCATGTCGAGCCGATGGAACTGGCCCACCTGCCATACAAGCAACACGACTACGAGCACTACGTCAGCGAAGCCTTCCGCGAGAAACATCCCGACCAGTGGAAGACCAACGTGCTCGAAATCGTCGACACCCTGCGCACCGCCATGGAACCCGACTACGTGGTGCTCGGCGGCGGCAACGTACGCCACTTCGACAGCCTGCCCGACGGCGTACGCCGCGGCGACAACGACAACGCCTTCACCGGTGGATTCCGGCTTTGGGAGAACCTTCTATGAGCAGCAAACTGCAACTGGGCATGATCGGCCTCGGCCGCATGGGAGCCAACATGGTCGCGCGCATGCAGGATGGCGGCGTGGCCTGCGTCGGTTTCGACACCCATGCCGATGCACGCAAGGCCATCGCCGAGCACGGCGCCGACACCGCCGCCAGCCTGTCCGAACTGGTGCAGAAACTCGCCGCGCCGCGCGCCGTGTGGATGATGGTGCCGAGCGGCGTCGTCGACAGCGTGCTCGACGAACTGGTGCCGCTGCTCGACGCCGGCGACATGATCATCGACGGCGGCAACTCACATTATGTCGACGACATCCGCCGCGCCAAGGCCGTGGCCGACAAGGACATCATGTATGTCGACGTCGGCGTCAGCGGCGGCGTGTGGGGCCGCGAGCGCGGCTATTGCCAGATGATCGGCAGCCCGGACAAGGCGTTCAAGCATCTGAAACCGGCCTTCGCGGCACTCGCCCCCGGCGTCGAAGCCGCCGAGCGCACGCCCGGCCGCGAGGGTACGCCCACGGCAGCCGAAAAAGGCTACCTGCACTGTGGCCCCGTGGGTGCCGGCCATTTCGTCAAGATGGTGCACAACGGCATCGAATACGGCCTGATGGCCGCTTACGCGGAAGGCCTCAACGTGCTCAAGCACGCCAACATCGGCAACGAGAAACGCGAGAACGACGCCGAAACCACGCCGCTCGAGCATCCCGAACACTACAAGTACGACCTGCCCCTCGCCGACGTCGTGGAAGTCTGGCGTCGCGGCAGCGTGATCGGCTCCTGGCTGCTCGACCTCACCGCCATCGAAATGGGCGCCGACCCGAAACTCGAAAATTACTCCGGCCGCGTCTCCGACTCCGGCGAAGGCCGCTGGACCGCACTCGCCGCCATCGAGGAAGGCGTACCCGCCCCCGTGCTGACCTCGGCCCTGTTCGGCCGCTTCAGCTCGCGCGACCGCGACCAGTTCGCCAACAAGGTGATGTCCGCCATGCGCCACGCTTTTGGTGGCCATGACGAAAAGAAAAAGCCCTGACACACCTCGTAGGAGCCTGCCTGCAGGCGATTGCCGGATTATTCGACAGCCCCTGCCATCGCCTGCAGGCAGGCTCCTACGACAACAACAAAAATCCACACCATCGAGGTTCCCATGAGCAAAACCACCCTGGTCATCCTCGGCGCCACCGGCGACCTCACCAAGCGCCTGTTGATGCCGGCGCTGTACCGCCTGCACAAGCTCGGCCTCACGCCCGACCTCAAAATCGTCGGCTACTCGATCGAACCGTGGAGCCAGGAGCGTTTCGAAAACCACATTCACTGCGCCCTGAAATCCTTCGCCGAGGACTTCACCGAGGCCCACTGGAAAAGCTTCCGCGACCGCCTTGGCTACATCCACGGCGAGCTGGAAGCCGACGACCTGAAACAACTCGACGACAAACTGTCGCCGCGCACCCTCTTCTACCTGGCCCTGCCACCATCCCTGTTCGGCCCCGCCGCCAAAGCCCTCGGCGAAGCCGGCATGACCGAGTCGCCGAAGCGCGGCTGGCGTCGCCTGGTCGTGGAAAAACCCTTCGGCACCGACCTCGCCAGCGCCCAGAAACTGCGCGAACAGATGCACACCCACTGGCAGGAAAAACAGATCCTGCGCATCGACCACTTCCTCGGCAAGGAAACCACGCAGAACCTGATGGTGTTCCGCTTCGCCAACCGTTTCCTGGAACCGGTGTGGAACGCCAACCACATCGAACAGGTGCAGATCACCTACGCCGAAACCCTGGGGGTGGAAAAACGTGCCGCCTACTACGACCATGCCGGCGCGCTGCGCGACATGTTGCAGAACCACCTGATGCAACTGTTCAGCCTGGCCGCCATCGAGCCGCTGGCAAGCTGGGACGCCAACGTACTGCGCAACCACAAGGTCGAAGTACTGCGCTCCGTCAAGCCCATCAACGCGCGTAACGTCAAACACCACGCCGTGCGCGGCCAGTACCGCGCCGGCAAGGACGGACGCAAAAAACTCGCCGGCTACCGCGACGAACCCGGCGTGGCCAAGGACTCCAATACCGAAACCTTCGCCGCCCTGCGCCTGGAAATCGACAACTGGCGCTGGCAAGGCGTGCCGTTCTACCTGCGCAGCGGCAAGCGCATGGCCAGCAATTGCTCGGAAATCGCCGTGCAATTCAAGAAAACCCCGGGCGCCCTGCCGCGGGCCCTGAACGCCGACAACAACTGGATGGTGTTCCGCATCAAACCCAACCAGGCCATGACATTACTGGCCAACGCCAAACAACCGGGTCTTGAACTGGATGGCAGGCAAGCCAAACTCACCGCCGCCTACGACCTCGACGACACCGGTTTCTCCGCCTACGAACAGCTATTGATGGATGCCATGGAAGGCGACCGCACCCATTTCCTGCGCTTCGACGAAGTCGAATGGGCCTGGAAACTGCTCGACCCGGTACTCAAGGCCTGGCAGAAAGGCACCCCCGACTTCTACGCCGCCGGTTCCGAAGGCCCATCCACGCAAGATCGCCTGCTGGACGAAAACCACCACTGGCGCCCCGTGCGACTGGTGGCCGGCGAGGAAGATTGACTCCCGTCATGTCCACCATCCAACTCCAATCCACTATCACCTGCCCGGCCTGCGGACATCGACAACAGGAAACCATGCCCACCAACGCATGCCTGCATTTCCACGAATGCCGGCACTGCCACACCCTGCTCAAACCCCTGCCTGGTGATTGTTGCGTCTTCTGTTCGTACGGCACCGTCCCGTGCCCGCCAGTACAACAGCACGGAACCTGTTGCGAATAGCAAACCGGGAGGTTGCCACGCAGTTGCATCCGGTCATACGTGGCGGGATACTCGGATCGGAACCGTGTGCAGGACATGGCAACAGGGGAAACAGGGCATGACACGCTGTATCCAGCATCGAGCTATCGCGCGTCGCGGTACGTGGCGAGCGACTCTTGTCGTGTTCGACTCCAGCATGGGGCACAACACCACGAGCCGGGCGAGCGTCATACGGCGTCCCTGTTCCATAACAGAAAACAAATTACAGCATCACCATGAGCTTGCGGGCAACGAGGTGTGTTATGCACCTTGTTACACATGGGTGTTACATGGATATTTTGGGATCTAATTGTAGTTAGAGGACTATGGGAACTACTCCGCTAGACCGACTTATGTTTGCGCAAGGAGGGCTTTGCTATTTTTGCAATGCTCAGCTTTCACGCGCCGAAGCCAGCGTCGAGCATTTGGTTCCAACATCCCGCGCAGGTAGCAACAGCGACGATAATTGTGTTGCCTGTTGCAAAGCGGTCAACAACCTTCTCGGCTGCATGTCGCTGAAGGAAAAGATCAAAGTTGTTCTCAACCAAAAAGGGAATTTCAAGTGTCCAAACGGCCACGGCAAAGCGTCAAGTGCCGCATCAAAAAATTCCGTAGCAAGCACAAAGAAGCTAAGCTCTCAGGCAGTCTCGTCAGAAGTTCTTGCCGCAGTTGTTACTGACCTCAAGGGTCGTGGCAAAGCTCGTCCACGGCGGATAAAAACGCTTACTTCAACCATCAAGTCAATTCACAAACTTGGCCTCAGCAATGGCCAGGTTGTTGCGGTCATCGCGCAGCTACGCTCGTCTGGTAAAGTGGTAGTCACCGGCGAAAAGGTAGCGTACAAGCTATGAGTGGTACGCCCTCTAACAATTCGGTCAACTCGGACACTCGGCCCGATGGGCCTCGTGCCGGTTACCTCAAGCGTTAGGCATTAGTGGAGAGATTTGTGCAAATTCCAACTTCAAGGAACCCACGTGTTGCCTCATCCGTCAATCCGTTCGTGGCAAGCTCACTGAACCCGCGTGTTGCTAGCAGCCTGAATCCACGCGTGGCTTCGAGCAAGAATCCATTCGTCGCGTCAAGCC
>DASSBH010000135.1:0-20163 GCA_035698945.1 Oleiagrimonas sp. | reverse complement strand
CGTGACAAAAACACTGATCGTAGGCGCCGGCTACGCCGGCAGCGTGATGGCCCGCGAGCTGGCCGAGGCCGGCCCTCGCATCCACATCATCGACAAGCGCTCGCATATCGCCGGCAATGCCTACGACGAGCTGGATTCGCATGGCGTACTGGTACACCGCTACGGCCCACACATCTTTCACACCAACGCCGAACGCATCTTCAAGTACTTGTCGCGCTTCACCGAATGGCGACCGTACGAGCATCGCGTGCGCGGCGTGGTGAATGGCACGCTGTATCCGTTCCCCATCAATCGCGACACGTTGAATCGCTTGCACGGGCTGGATCTGAACGAAGCCGGTGCGGCGGCATTTTTCGAGCGTGTGCGCGAGCCACGCGATCCGGTGTTGACCAGCGAGGACGTGGTACTGAACTCGGTGGGCCGCGACCTGTACGAGAAGTTTTTCCTCAACTACACGCGCAAGCAATGGGGGCTGGAGCCTTCCGAACTGAAGGCCGGTGTGGCGGCGCGCATTCCTACGCGCACGAATACGGATGATCGCTATTTCACCGACACTTACCAGGCCATGCCGCTACATGGTTACACGCAGATGTTCGAGAACATGCTCGACCACCCCAACATCCGCGTGGAACTGGGCGTGGACTTTGCCGATGTGCGTGATCGCGGCGGGTTCGATCACGTGGTCTACACCGGCCCCATCGACGCCTATTTCGATTACCGTTTCGGTCGCCTGCCCTATCGCTCGTTGCACTTCGAGCACGAGCACTTGCCGGACGTGGAGCAGTTCCAGGAAACCGGCACGGTCAACTATCCCAACGATCACGCCTTCACGCGCATCACCGAGTTCAAGCACCTGACCGGGCAGCAGCACGCCGGTACATCCATCGTGCGCGAGTATCCGCAAGCCGCAGGCGATCCGTACTACCCGGTGCCGCGCGCGGAAAACGAGGCGCTGTTCAAGCGCTACCAGGAACTGGCCCGACAGGAACCGAACGTCACCTTCGTGGGGCGACTGGCGCAGTATCGCTACTACAACATGGATCAGGTGGTTGGCGCGGCGCTGGTGGCCGCCAGGAAGTTGTTGGAGTCGGCATGAACAGTTCCATGAAAGCCAGTTCTGCTGGTTTCCATGGATGGGCTTCGGCAAAGGTTTTCCGGACGTCCTACAGTGATTGCAGGAACTCACTGGAAGCTTTCACGCAATAATCAAAATCCGGCGTGTAATCGAGCATGGCGATGGCTTCAAATCGGGCGCGCAAGGAGGGGTGAGGGTGACAGATCTGATCCAGAAAGGTTTGCCGATGCCGAAGCAGCCAACGTTTCGCTTGCTTGAGTGCCTCCGGTTCGCGCTCGACCACCAATGTCAGATCAAACAGGTCACGGGCCGTGGCCCGATCGCCGCGGTGATACATCTTCTTGGCGATGACCTCCGCTGATTTTTCTACCCGTATCCTGTTGCCTTCGATCTCCCAGGTTTCCCATGCGTTATCAAGAAGGTTCGGCGAAGCCACGAAGTCCACTTCGCCTTCCTCGAACTGCAATTTGACGAAAGCATCGGATGCCTCCGTGTAATCCTCTGTCAGGTTGGCCGCAACATCGCTCAATCTGGGCGTCACGAAACCCAGGTATTGCGGATCGGGGACGAAAATGTCGATGTCCTTGCTCAGGCGATGCCGGTAGCGAAACATCAATACCGTACCTCCGCCCAACGTCCAGAAAGGATTCTCCACACCGCCATGCGTACGAACTTCATCAATGAGCGTCAACGCGCGCGGCAACAATGCCTGCCATGCGCCTGGCGGCAAGTCATGTGGAGGGTCGTTTGTCATCGCCACAGATCCTTCCGGTGCATGGACAAGGTGCTGGCCAATTTTCCCACGTTGCGCCATACCCGCCGTGACGGCACATGTGCGGCGTGCGCTGCCTCTTCCACCGCCATCACGACGACTGGCACCGGAGTCTCATCAAGAATGTGCGCCATGTGTGGGACGAAGGCGCTCGGCACTTTCCCACTTGCCAGAATGCTGCCCAATGTCTCCGGCGACAGCTCACGGGAATAGCTGACCCCAGCATTTTTCGCGGCCATCCACAGGGCGCGCTTTTTGGGACGCGTGCGTGAGACAGGTATGGGCAAGTCCAGCCCCAAAACCGACAGCACCTGAGAAGTGCGATTCACACCCAGATCGCTGAGTGTGCCGTTTTCCAGGCCGATCAGGGTTTGACGCGACAGGCCGCTCAAACGCGCAAGTCGCGCTTGCGACAGCCCGAGCTGCAGGCGCCGGGTTTTGACGGCGTGGCCAATTTGAGGAAGAGTCATCATATTTATGTCTAAAATATTTTACATTATTGTACACGATACACCATTGCATGGTGCCTACCGACCTGAACACCTCCGACGTATTGCACGCCGCTTCCCGCTTCCCGTGGAATATCTGACAAGGATTGTCTGGCGATCCCTAACGTATTACTATATCAATTTGAAGTAATACCTGCGAGTCCTGTCATGATCTCCACGCTTACCAGCAAAGGCCAAGTCACGTTGCCCAAGAAGTTTCGCGACTATCTGGGGGTACGGCCTGGAACGCCCGTGGATTTCTCGTTGAACCCGCATGGCGAGGTCGTCGTCAAGGCGGCTGGCCGCGGCACACCTCACCGCGGCAAGGGACGCTTTGACGGATTGCGCGGCAGCCTGAATACCGGCAAATCGACTGATGAACTCATGGCTCTGCTGCGTGGTTACGATCAGGACGAGCGCGACCCGGGATTGCAATGATCCTCGTCGATACCTGCGTGTTGCTGGACGTCGTGCAAGCGGATCCGCACTGGGCAGACTGGTCGCAACAACAATTGGAGCATGCGGCGGAGCATGGCGGGTTGTTGATCAACCCTGTCATCTACGCCGAGTTTTCCGTCTGGTACGACACGCTGCAGGGAGCGAACGACACGCTGGCCGCATTCGGCACGCGGTTAGAGGAAGTGCCGCGCGAGTCGTTGTTTTTGGCAGGCAAGGCGTTTCGCCAATATCGCACGCGTCGCGGTACGCGTACCGGCGTGTTGCCCGACTTTTTCATCGGGGCGCATGCCGCCGCCCGCGACCTGCCGCTTTTGACACGTGATGCGACGCGGTTCCGTACATATTTTCCGACCGTGGCCCTGCTGACGCCGTCAGCCGCCTGACTGCCATGCGCATCGCCTTCCTCTGCAAACGCCGCTACATGAGCAAGGACGTGATCCTTGATCGTTATGCGCGACTTTATGAAATCCCTTTCCAATTGGCGCGGTTAGGACACGACGTACGCGGGTTCTGCCTGAGCTACCAGAACGCCGAGGAAGGCGAATGGCAGCACCACGCCACTCCCGGCAGCTTGCATTGGGAATCGCGTTCCCTTGGACGTTTGTATCTGCCCAGGTTGGCCAGCTACCCGCACAAGCTGCTACAGCGTTTGCGTGCGTTTGCGCCGGATGTGCTGATCGGCGCTTCGGATATCCCACACGCCGCGCTGACGGCATGGTTGTCGAAACGGTTGCGGGTGCCGTATGCGATCGACCTGTACGACAACTTCGAAGGGTTTGGCCAGGCGCGTCTACCTGGCATGGTGCGCACGCTGCGACGTGCTGTGCGCCATGCCGATCTGGTGACGACGACCAGCGAGTTGTTGCGCGGGCTGGTGGTCGATGCTTATGGCGCTCGGGGCGAGGTGGTGGCGATGCCTAGCACGATCGACAAGAGCATGTTCCATCCGCGTGACCGTCTTGCCTGCCGGCGCTCGCTGGGGCTGCCGGAATCGGCACGCCTGATCGGCACCGCCGGGGGCTTGCTGGCCAATCGCGGCATCGGCGTGCTGTACGAGGCGTGGAAAATCATCGAAAGCCGGCACAAGGACGTCCATCTGGTGCTTGCCGGTCCCGTGGACGATGCCCTTCCGCCACCATCGGGCGCACGTGTGCATTACCTCGGCATGCTGTCGCACGCGCGCACGGCTGAACTGTTTGCGGCCCTGGACGTAGGCGTCATCTATCTCGCCGACACGCCTTTCGGACGCTATTGCTTTCCCCAGAAGGCTTACGAAATGCTGGCGTGCGAATTGCCGGTGGTGGGCGCGAACCTCGGCGCCATGCCTCATTTGCTGGCATCGACTCCGGAAGCGCTTTATCACGCCGAGGATGCCACCGACCTGGTTCGCGCCATCCGGTATCAATTACAGCAGGCTGTGCTGCCTTCCATGGCGATCGAAGACTGGGCCAACGTCATCGGCCGCATGGATCAGCATCTGCACAACCTGGCACTTCCTCCGTACAACGGCTGATCCGGTAAATCACAGTCGGCACGATACGTCGCAGTGGTCATCAGATTCCGGCTGCAAATGCAGCAGCCGACCTACGCCTGGGCGACCTTGCTGACGGGGGATGATAACCGCTTCAACTCGGCGTTGCGCCGCAGCAGCCAGCGCAAACATGTCGCGGGCAGCACCCACGCCATTCCAAGCACCAACGGCAAAAACGGCCACGAATAGCGTGTGTACGGCGCGCCGATCATGAGGATGAGCGTGTTGTATATCAGCAGCAAGGCCACGATGCGCAATACCAACAAGGTGTTGCGCGGATACCGGCGCGCGGCCACCGGCAGCAGCACGAAAAGGGAGCTGAGGAACGCAAGGATGACCAGCAACCCGTGCGCGCTTTGCATCAGGACATAGGTAAACACGAAGTAAGCGTGGCTGTTGCCTCGATAGGGCGACACAGGCGTCGGATAAATGAACAAACCCGAGCGCGGTCCGTTGGCTATGAGATCCCACGACCACAGTTGAACCGGCTTGCCGATCAGGTACCACGCAAGATACCGTCCCGGCTGGTCGCCAAAGCGTTCGGCCAGCGCCGCAAGCGTGGCATCCAGACTCGCATCGTCGTGTTTGTAGTCGGGGTCAAAGCGGTAGGGCACGCCCAGCGATTGCGGATCGTCGTTGTACATCATGCCCGGATACATGCCCTGATGAACGGTGTTGACCAGGAGCTTGGGATCGCTTGCCTGGCCAAGGGACACTATATTGCGAGCCACCCATGGCCCCCACATCAACGCGAAACCAAGCACCACCAATGCACCGCCTGTCAGCGCCTGTTTGCGCGGGTAGCTGACCCACAACAGCAACAGCAGCAACGGCACAAAATACTCAAGTACGGGGCGCGTCAAGGCAGCCAGGCCAATCACCACGCCCGCACCCAGCAAGCCCCACGCCAACCGCCGTTTCCCGCCGCTCAATGCCATGGCAATCACCAGTGCGACCAGCAACAGCAACGGCGTGAACAGGTTTTCGCTCAGGTTGTAGGTGGCAATGATGATTTGCTGAGGGCTTATGGCTACCAGTGTCGTGGCCAGCAAGGCCAACCAGGGCGACAACATGCGTCGGAATAGCAAAAACGCCAGCACCACTGCCAAGGTGCCCAGCACCACCTGCCATAAGCCGATGCGATGAAATCGGCCATACGTGGCCGGGCCAGACGCAAATGGCACCAGAAACAACGGGTAGCCGGGCGTACACAGGGCATCGGGCAGCAGCTGCGCATCCGGATTGTCTACGCCCGCATGATCGTAGGTATATACGCCGTGATGACGCAGGTTATAGGCGTAATCGTAGTATTTGGCCGAGTCGGCGCGGTAGGGACTATCAACTATCGTGGTGTCGACCGCGTACAGGCGCATTACGCTGGCGAGTACCACTACCAGCACCACAAGCGCCCAGTACACCATCGACTTGCGCTCGGCTCGCACCATCAACCCCGTCCCCCTGCTTTCAAAGCGTCGGGAACTTTAGCACAAGCCTCAGTCGGTCAGAACATCATCCGACCTGCGCGCGCAGCTTGCAGTGATACCGCATCGGGTTCATACCACCTGATGCGGGGTGTCGCTTCGCTCCGCAACCCGGCCCTACGCGACTTGGGATACATCCCGCGGCTCCCGTGCAAGAAAATCCGCAATCCGCTCCGACGGGCTTGCACCGGACTGGATCGCATGCACGCGCTCCAGCTCGCGGAACCCACCCGCGCGCAGGTAATCCACTAGGTTCCCCGGCACGTCGGCCTCCATGATCACGTTGGCTCCCAGGCCGTCGCCCCGTTCCGTCGCCTTGCGCATCACGATGGTGGGAACACCCAGCGCAGCCAGTTCTTCCTGATTGGAACCGCCGTCGGTCAGAACGCAGGCTGCGCCCGCGGCAAGACGCAGGAATGCTCCATAGCCCAGACGCGGTGACAAATGAACGCCAGGGAGGCTTTCCAGCCGTCCAAGCAAGGCCTCCTTCGTCAGCCGCTTGCGCGTCGTCGGGTGCAGCACGAAATGCAGCGGATATTTTTCCGATACGGTCTCCAACAGATCGATCAGAAAATACAATCGCTTGCGGTCGTAGACGTTCTGGAAACGGTGCAGGGATACCACCAGATAAGGAGCATCCTCCGTCCGACGCATGTCCCGGCCGCCCACGATGGCCACGGCATCGAGGATGGTGTTGCCCCCGGTGTCGATTACCTTTGCACGCGGGCAATGCAGACGCATGTATTCGGCAGCCTCCGGGCTTGGGCACATGGCCATGCGAGTCATGCGGAACACGATCCGGCGCGACAATTCTTCGGGAAACGGATCCAGCAGTTTTCCCGATGTGAGGCCGCTTTCCAGATGCACCACGCGCGCGCCCCGGCGCCAACCGGCCACGGCGCCGATCACGGTGGACAGGGTATCGCCATGCACCAGCACATCGAGGTTTCCATCGCCTCCGGCCAGTTCCCTGAGCCTTGCGCCAACGCCCCGGTAAGCCGCCGGCAACCAGCGCAGCAGTGATCGCACCGTCGCATGTTCGGAAGACGTCACCGCCGAGACACGTGGCGAAGCGACTCCGAATTCTTCCAGCAAATCCTGCATGGTTTCGTGGTGCTGGCCGGTCATGAGCAGGGTGCACGGCAAGCCGCGCTGCTCGCAGGCCACCACGACAGGAGCCACCTTGATCAGCTGCGCCCGTGTTCCGATGATGAAAACCAAGTGTCTCGTCATGTCGCTCCCATTCACTCGGATTCAGCTGTACCTTGCACGACCGACGGTCGATTCTGCATAGATTGAGCCACTCCCTGCTATCGAGCAACTGGCCTTGAGAGGCGCCTCACGTACCACAACGCCCGGTGGCGCCAGCGCGGCACTGCCGGCCGGGCCGATGATGCGCACTTCGGCAACCTTGGCCAGTTCCTCGGCCATGTGCCAGTTGAGCCGCTCCATGCCGCCGACCAGGGGGGGCAGGTTGCGGGTGATGAGAAGAATGCGGGAATCCGGTTTGATCGTCACGGAACACCATGGGACAGATTCACCACAAAAGTTCCACTCCGAACAGCCGCAGGGCACGATCCTTGCTGACCAAGGTCAAGTCTTCCAGTTCGGCCTGAGCTGCCAGCATGCGGTCGAAAGGGTCACCGTGGGACGCGGGGTAACTTCCCGCGCTCAAGGCATGCTCTGTGGTAATGGGCAAGGAGACAAAGCCATCCGCTGCAAGCAAGGCCACATACCGGCGCAAGGTCAGTTGCGGCAATCCCAATTTGCCCAGTCGTTGCTTGGTGGCAATCTCCCAGGCGGATGCTGCACTGACCAGAATGTCGTTGTGTTCGTCCGCGATCATCCCACGGGCGGTTGCGGAGAGTTGGGAGGCGTCCGTCCACCACCAGATCAACGCATGTGTATCCAGCAACAGCCTCACCGGCCTTCCCATTTGGCCAATTCTTCTTCAGGAAGTGGCTCGAAAAATGCGGGATCGAGCTGACCTTTCAAACGCCCGGGTTTGCGCTTGCTCTTGTGACGCGACAATGGCGCCAGTCGCGCATAGGGCTTGCCGGCCTTGGCCAGCACGATTTCCTCGCCCGCATGCGCACGCTCGAGAAGGCGCGAGAGATGTGTCTTGGCTTCGTGGACGTTAATGATTTCAGGCATGCTGGAATTTTGGACTAAGTCACATGACTAAGTCAAACGTTGCCGTAACACGTCCTGCCGATGGGCAACGCTGGGATCTGCTCGGGGAGCAGGCCGACCAGGATCTGGAACCGGCAATGGCGGGCAGTGCCCGCCCTACTGCTTCGGGTTACATATCCCGCCGATAGGTCAACGCCGTGATCTGCTCGGAGATCAGCCCGATCAGGAAGATGATGACCGCAGCGCTCCACAGCATGGTGCTCATGTTGGTCAGCCGTTGGGCGGTGACGAAGGTCCAGGCGTAGCGGATGCAGCCAAGCAGGAAAATCACCGCCGCCGTCGGCACGAACAGTTTCAGCGGCGAGTACAGTGTGGCGATCTTGAAGATGATGAGCAGGAAGCGCAGGCCATCACGCAAGGGGCGGATGTGGCTGGTGCCGACGCGTTTGGCGACGCGGATGGGCAGGTAGGCAACGGCGTAGGCGCTGCGGAAGAAGGCCATGGTGCTGGTGGTGGGGTAGGAAAAGCCGTTCGGCAACAGGTGGATGAATTCGCGGAACTTGTCCGCACGCACGGCACGGAAGCCGGAGGTGAGGTCTTCCACCTTGTGTCCGGTCATGCGGCTGGCCAGCCAGTTGTAGAAGGTGTTGGCCACGCCGCGGCCGACGCCGGCCTGGCCTTCCCAGGTGCGCGCGCCGACGACCATGTCGTAGCCTTCGTCCAGCCTGGCCAGCAGGCGCGCGACATCCTCGGGATCGTGCTGGCCGTCGCCATCCATGAATACCAGGATGTCGCCGCTGGCCGCGCGCGCGCCGCGCTTGATGGCGGCGCCGTTGCCCATGGCGTAGGGCGAGCTGAGGCAGGTGACGTGGTTGTCGGCGCAGATGGTCGGCGTGTCGTCGGTGGAGCCGTCGTTGACCACGATGATTTCGGCCTCGGGCTGCATCGCGCGCAGGCGCGGCAACAGGTCGGCCAATGCCGGTGCTTCGTTTTTGGCGGGCAGGATGATGCTGAGTCGGCTCAAAACGGGTTCCCCTGGGAGCTTGGGCGACGATAGCGCGCCTTGCCCGACACCCGTGTGACGTGGTTTCCGACCCCGGGCATCGGCAAATGCTTTACCATTTTCGGTCAACATCCTGTTGCGAGGAACGGGGGAATGGGGATTTCCACGCTGCTGCTGGCTGCGGCCATGGCTGCTGCATCGACGACCAGCCCGGTGCAAGCGCCGCTGCCGGCCACACCGCAGTTTCGCCATTACGACATCAACCAGGGTCTGCCCAGCAGCAATGTCTATACGGTGGTGCAGGATCGGCGCGGGGCGATCTGGCTGGGCACCCGCGCAGGTCTGGCGCGCTACGACGGCACGTCCTTCAAGGTTTACCGCCACATTCCCGGCGACGCCACCTCGCTGGCCAGCGATGACGTGTCCAGCGTGCTGGCCGACAGCCACGGCCGCCTGTGGGCCGGCGGCGAAGGCAGCGGCGTCAATTTGCTGGATCCGCTCCATGGCACCTTTCGCCATTTCAAGCATCGGGCGGACGACCCGGACAGCCTGGCCAACAATGACGTGCTGACCATGGCCGAAGGCCGCAACGGCACGCTGTGGGTGGGCATGTATGGCGCCGGGCTGGATCACATGATCTCGCCCGGCCATTTCGTGCACCTGCGCCATGTGAAGGACGATCCCTCCAGCCTGTCATCGGACGTCGTGTTGTCCCTGTTCAGCCGCGGCAAGGGACGAGTGTGGATCGGCACGATGCGTGGCATGGACATCCGCGACGCCGACGGCCGTCTGCGGCACGTGCGTTTCGAGGGGCTGACCAAGCCGCCACGCGTGTGGCGCATCGACGGCAATGCGCATGAGGTGCGGGCGGACACCACGGCCGGCCTCTTTTTGGTGGGCGACGACGCCGTGGCGCGTCGCATCGACGGCGGCAAGCTGCATCCGCGCGGAGTGTTTGCCAGCGCGCGCGACCGCCACGGCAACTTGTGGCTGGGCACCACCCATGGCCTGTACCTGCTGGAGCCCGATGGGCGCCTGAAGCATTTCCCGGCCCGCCCCCTGCTTCCGGGTGGCCAGCCGGGGCAGCTGATCTGGCAGCTGACCGTGGATCATGAAGGCGGCATGTGGGTCGCCACCCAGAACAGCGGCGTGGCCTACCTGAGCCCGGACTGGCGCCAGTTCGCGCACTACTCACACCGCCCCGACGACGATTCCAGCCTGAGCGCCAGTCGCATCCTGGCGCTTGCCAAGGGCCGCGATGGTGAGCTGTGGGTTGGCGGCATCAACGGTCAGCTGGACAAATTGGATCCGGCCACCGGCAAGGTCACCCACGAAGCCGCCGCGCTGGGATTGGCGCCGGCCTCCATCACGGCCCTGGCCAATACCGATCGGCACGGGTTGTGGGTGGGTTTCCATGGCGGACTGGGTTTGTTCGACGGCCAGCGGTTCCGCAAGGTCGAGGACACCCGCCTCGGCAGCGGCGCGCGCTGGATGGCTACCGACGCCAGCGGCACGGCCTACGTGTCGCCGCCGGGCCAGGGCGTGCTCCGGGTCGACCCGGACACGCTGAAGGTGACGCCGCTGATACCGGGTTTTGCCGGCGAACCAGGCCGCGAAACCAACGCCCTGGCGATGCACGACGGCACGTTGTGGCGTGCCAGCCAGGCCGGATTGTCGCGGCTGGCCGCCGACGGCCTGCATCTGACGCCCGTGCCCGGCGTCGCGCGCGGCCCGGTGGTGGCGCTGGGTTTTGCAGGCCACGATCTGTGGCTGGCCCGCCCGCACGAACTGGATCATTACCGGCTCGACGAGGGCAAGAGCACGTTGATCCAATCCATCGACGCCAGCCACGGCTGGCCCGGTCTGGAAACCAACGCGCTCACCGTGGACGGTCGGGGCCGCGTCTGGCTGTTTGCCGCCGCCGGCCTTTGGCGCTATTCCCCGACGACCCGCTCCTTCCACCATTTCAGCAAGGCCGACGGCCTGCCCAGCCCGGAATTCACCAGCAACGAACTGGTTCGGCTGACCAACGGCACCGTTTATGCCGGCTCGCTGGGCGGCGTGATCGGCTTCCGCCCCGGCGAAGAGCACGACCATCCCCGCCCGCCCAGGCTGGTGCTGACATCGGCGCTCGTACGCCGTGACGGTCACGATGTCAGGCTGTCGCTGGACAGCCACCGGCTGCATTTGCGGTGGGACGACCGCGATCTGCGCATCACCGCGCATGCCATGTCCTACATCAATCCCAAGCTCAACCACTACCGCTTTCGGCTGACCGGCTTCGACCCGGGCTGGGTCGACACCGGCACACGCGGGGTGCGCGAGCTGGCCGGTCTGAAGGCCGGCAATTATCGCCTGCTGGTACAGGCGGCCGGCCCCAGCGGTGCGTGGGGGCAGCTGACCACGCCATTGACCATCGAGGTGGATGCTCCACCCTGGCTGCGTCCCTGGGCGTGGCTGGTCTATGCACTGGTGCTGGCGCTGCTGATCTACCTGATCGCCAGCATCTGGCGACGCCGCGTGGAGCAGCGTCACCGCGTACAACTGGCACATCAGCAGCAACACATGGCCGAACAGGCCAATGCCGCCAAGACCCGTTTCCTGGCCACGCTCAGCCATGAAATACGCACGCCCATGACCGGCGTGCTGGGCATGGCCGACCTGCTGCTGGACGCCAACCTCGCAGCGCGCGAACGCGGCCACGTCGAAACCATTCGCCGCAGCGGCCGGATGCTGCTGAAACTGGTCAACGAGGCGCTGGACATGGCGCGCATTGAGGCCGGCCGCCTGGTGCTGGAACCGGCACCGATGGATCCCCGCGCGTTGATCGAGGAAGTGCGTCAGCTGCAGACGGGACAGATCCGCGACAAGGATCTGGATGTCCTCACCCATGTCGATGCCGACGTACCGGCCCGTCTCGAAGGCGACGCCACGCGCATCAAGCAGATTCTGCTGAACCTGACCAACAACGCCATCAAGTTCACCCCGCACGGCAGCGTCGCGGTCACGGCGACCTACATTCAAGGCGAGCTTCAATTGCACGTCAGCGACACCGGCCCGGGTATTTCCGAAGCCGACCGCCAGCGCCTGTTCCAGCGCTTCGAACAGGCCGACAGCCCGCAGCGCAAGGAAGGTTCGGGCTTGGGGCTGGCCATTTGCCACGAACTGGTCGGGCTGATGGGCGGACGCATCGAACTTGAAACCCGGCTGGGCGAAGGCAGCTGCTTCAAGGTTTTCCTGCCGCTGCGCGAAGCGCCCGCCGAAACGCCCGCCGCCGTTCCCGAAGCACCGGAGGGGCACAGCGCAAACGCGTCGCGACGCCTGCTGTTGATCGAGGACGACGCCACGGTCGCCCAGGTCATCGTGGGGCTGCTGGAAGCACGGGGCCATCGCGTGACGCATGCCGCGCACGGGCTGGACGCCCTGAGCGAAATGCAGAACCGGCCTTTCGACGCCCTGCTGCTGGACATGAATCTGCCCGGCATGGACGGCTGCCAACTGACGCGCATGATCCGCGAACGTGAAGGCAACAACGCGCATCTGCCCATCATCGCCATCACCGCGCGCTCCGGCGGCGACGAAGAGCGGCAGGCCCGCGCGGCCGGCATGGACGCCTTTCTGCGCAAGCCGATCGACGCGGAGGAACTGGCCCGAACCCTGAACCGGTTGTGCCAGACGCGTCAGGCAAGCCCGGCATAGGTGTTCAGAATGTCGACTTGGTGGCATGACGGAGGCAAAAAGCCGCAAAATCAGTTGGTTTCGTGACTTTGTCCACAACCTTTCCGGACAAACGGGGACATCATGCGTATGATGTTCTCAAGGGCTGACGAGCCTTCTGCACGTCAGGGGGATAGAATCTTTTTATGGCTACCCAGATGCAGTCACCGGCGCTTGCGGGCCTTTCGGGCACGGCGCGTCGATTGGTGACCGAGGGCATTCTTGCCGAAAACGATGCACGCGAAGCCATGCGCAAAGCCATGGCCGAACATGCCCCGCTGGCCAGTTGGCTGGTCGAAAAGGGCATGGTCGACAGCGCGCGCATGGCCGAGGTCACCTCGGCCGAATTCGGCATTCCGCTGCTGGACGCCACGGCGGTCAGCCTCAAGCAGATGCCGCTGGAACTGGTCAGCGAGGCGCTGATCAACAAGCATCAGGTGCTGCCGCTGTTCAAGCGCGCCAACCGCCTGTTCGTGGGCGTGGCCGACCCCACCCGCACGCACGCGCTGGATGAAATCCGTTTCCACTCCGGCTGCCAGGTCGAGCCGGTGCTGGTCGAGCCCCAGCAGCTCAAGCGTGTCATCGAGTTGGCGCTGAGCCAGCTGTCCACCACCGTCGACGGCATCGACGACGACGAAAGCCTGGATCTGGACAGCGAAGTAGATACCCGAACCGATGCGTCGGACAACCTCGACACCAGCGGCAAGGTCGACGACACGCCGGTGGTCAGGTTCGTCAACAAGGTGCTGCTGGACGCCATCAAGCGCGGCGCCTCGGACATCCATTTCGAACCCTACGAAGCGCAGTACCGGGTGCGCGTGCGCATGGACGGCATCCTGTACACCATGGCCAAGGCGCCTATCCAGTTGTCCACGCGCATCAGTTCGCGCCTGAAGGTGATGAGCGGCCTGGACATCGCCGAAAAGCGCGTGCCGCAGGATGGCCGCATCAAGCTCAACCTGTCCAAGAACAAATCCATCGATTTCCGCGTCAGCACCCTGCCGACCCTGTTCGGCGAAAAGATCGTGCTGCGTATCCTGGATGCCTCGGCGGCCAAGATGGGCATCGACAAGCTGGGTTACGAGGAAGACCAGAAAAAGCTCTATCTCGACGCCATCGCCAAGCCTTACGGCATGGTGCTGGTCACCGGCCCGACCGGCTCGGGCAAGACGGTGTCGTTGTACACGGCGCTCAACATCCTCAACACCGACGGCACCAACATTTCCACCGTCGAGGATCCGGTGGAAATCCGCGTCGACGGCATCAATCAGGTGCAGCAGAACGTCAAGCGCGGCATGACCTTTGCCGCCGCGCTGCGCTCGTTCCTGCGTCAGGATCCGGACGTCATCATGGTCGGCGAAATCCGCGACCTGGAAACCGCCGAAATCGCCATCAAGGCCGCGCAGACCGGCCACATGGTGCTGTCCACCCTGCATACCAACGACGCCGCGCAGACCGTGGCGCGACTGATGAACATGGGCATTGCGCCCTACAACATCACTTCTTCGGTCACGCTGATCATCGCCCAGCGCCTGGCCCGGCGCCTGCACAGTTGCAAGAAGCCGGTCAAGCTGCCGCCGGAGGCGCTGCTGGCCGAAGGCTTTTCGCAGGAAGAGGTCGACGCCGGCATGACCGTCTACGAAGCCGTCGGCTGCGACGGTTGCACCGACGGCTACAAGGGTCGCGTGGGCATCTATCAGGTCATGCCGATGCTGGACGATATCCAGAAAGTGGTTCTGGAGGGCGGCAACGCCATGCAGATTGCCGAAGTGGCGCGCAAGGCGGGCGTTTCCGACTTGCGTCAATCGGCCCTCAAGAAGGTCCTCGAAGGCGTCACCAGCCTCGTGGAAATCAATCGTGTAACCAAAGACTAGCGAACTGCAACACAACATGATGCGTGCGATCTGTCCATAGTACGTGCCATGGCCCACCCGCCAGGAGGCTGGGCACCATAAGAGATCAACCGGGGAACCGAGCATGGCCACAGCCACCGCCACCAAGAAAGCCCGCACCGCTGGCGCCGCCCGCGCGGCGGTCAACAAGCTGACCGTCTATGACTGGGTGGCTCTGGACAAGCGCGGCAAGAAGATGAAAGGCGAGATGCCGGGCAAGAACGCCTCGCTCGTCAAGGCCGAGCTGCGCCGTCTGGGCATGAACCCGCAAACGGTGCGCGAAAAGCCCAAGCCGCTTTTCGGTTCGACCGGCAAGGCCGTCAAACCGGGCGATGTGGCCATCTTCAGCCGCCAGATCGCCACCATGATGGCTTCCGGCGTGCCCATGGTGCAGTCTTTCGAGATCATCGCCGACGGGCAGAAAAACCCGCGTTTCAAGAACATCCTCAACGACGTCAAGACCACCATCGAAGGTGGCGCGTCATTGCACGAGGCCCTGGGCAGCTACCCCATCCAGTTCGACGAGTTGTATCGCAACCTGGTCAAGGCCGGTGAATCGGCCGGTGTGCTCGACACCGTGCTCGACACCGTGGCCACCTACAAGGAACGCACCGAGGCCCTCAAGAAGAAGATCAAGAAGGCCCTGTTCTACCCGGTCATGGTGATGATCGTGGCCTTTCTGGTCAGCATGATTCTGCTGCTGTTCGTGGTGCCGGTGTTCCAGGATGTGTTCTCCAGCGCCGGCGCTGCCCTGCCCGCCCCGACCCAGATCGTGGTGAGCGCCTCGCGCTTCATGCAGAGCTACTGGTGGCTGGTGATCGGTTCGATCATCGGCGCCGTGGTGGGCTTCACCGCGGCCAAGAAGCGCTCGATCAAGTTTGCCCACATGATGGATCGCGTCGTGCTCAAGCTGCCGGTCATGGGCATGATCATGCGCCAGTCGGCGCTGGCCCGTTTTGCGCGCACCCTGGGCGTGACCTTCCACGCCGGCGTGCCGCTGGTCGAAGCCCTGGATGCGGTTTCCGGCGCCACCGGCAGCATCGTCTACGGCGATGCGGTCAAGCAGATGCGCGACGATATCGCCGTCGGTCATCAGTTGCAGCTGGCCATGCGCCAGACCGGCCTGTTCCCGTCCATGGTGGTGCAGATGACCGGCATCGGCGAGGAATCCGGTTCGCTCGACAGCATGCTGTTCAAGGTGGCGGAGTTTTACGAGGAAGAAGTCAGCAATGCCGTCGACACGCTGGCCACCCTGCTCGAACCGATCATCATGGTCATCCTGGGCGTGATCGTCGGCGGCATGGTGATTTCCCTGTACCTGCCGATCTTCAAGCTCGCCGGCACGTTCTGATCCACTTTTCTCCTCTGCTGGGAACCTCAAACAACCGCCTCTTCGTTCGTCATTCCGGCGAAAGCCGGAATCCATGTTGCTGCTGCCAAAGTCAAAATGGATTCCGGCTTTCGCCGGAATGACGTCGAGAGAAGCTCCTCTGCACGTCGACAATCAGGACTGTTCATGCCCGACCTGCCTCTTTACCTCTGGATCATCCTCGCCGCCGTGCTGGGGCTGCTGGTGGGCAGCTTCTTGAACGTGGTGATCCTGCGCCTGCCCGAGCGCCTGGCCTGGGCGTGGCGACGCGAAGCCCACGAGATGCTCGACGCTGTCGATGCCGCCGAAGAGACACCGCCACCCGGCCTGGTGCGCGAACCCTCGCATTGCCCTCGGTGCAAACATCGCCTGTCCGCCTTCGACAACATTCCGCTGTTCGGCTGGCTGCTGTTGCGTGGGCGCTGCCGCTACTGTCAGACCCGCATCTCCATCCAGTATCCGCTGGTGGAACTTCTGACCGGTGTCCTCAGCGCCGTCATCGTGTGGCAGTTCGGCATCACCTGGGCCGCTGCCGCCGGACTGGTCTTCACCTGGGTGCTGGTGGCGCTTGCCGGCATCGACTTCCGCACCCAGCTCCTGCCCGACCAGCTCACCTACCCGCTGCTGTGGCTGGGTTTGTTGCTGACCCTGGTACCGCTTTTCATCCATCCCGCAAGCGCCATTCTCGGCGCGGCCATCGGCTACCTCGCGCTGTGGAGCGTGTACTGGCTGTTCAAGCTTTTGACCGGCAAGGAAGGCATGGGCTACGGCGACTTCAAGCTGCTTGCGGCCATGGGCGCGTGGATGGGGCCGCTCGCGCTGTTGCCGATCATCCTGATTTCATCCCTGATCGGCGCCATCACCGGCGGCACGCTCATCGCGTTGAGCAAACACGAGCGCTCGGTACCGATCCCGTTCGGCCCGTTCATCGCCGCCGCCGGCTGGGTCTGGTTTGTCGCCGGGCCGGCTTTGTGGGATACCTATGCCCACCTGACCGGACTGCACTGAGAGCCGTTTGAGCGACACGCCCCGCCCTGCCCCCTGGATCGTGGCCCTGACCGGCGGTATCGCCGCCGGCAAGAGCGCCGTGAGCCGACGCTTCGAAGCCCACGGCGTCCACGTCCTGGATGCCGATGTCGCCGCGCGCGACGTCGTGGCGTTCGGCACATCCGGCCTCGCCGCGATCGTCGAAGCCTTCGGCCACGACATTCTGCAAGCCGACGGCAACCTCGACCGCCGAGCGCTGCGCGAGCGGGTTTTCGCCGACAAGGAAGGTCGCCGCCGACTGGAAGCCATCGTGCATCCGCGCGTCGATGCCTGGTTGCGCGAACGCAGCCGCGCCGACAACGGCCCCTATGTCATGCTGGCCATTCCCCTGCTCGCCGAAACCTGGCCGCAATACGAGTGGGTCGACCGTATTTTGCTGGTGGAGGCTTCGGCCGGGGCGCGTATCGCGCGACTGACGCAACGCGACGGCATCGACGAGGCCGCCGCGCGGCGCATGCTCGAGGCCCAGACCAGCGACGAGGCACGCCGCGCGCTGGCCGACGACGTCATCGACAACAACGGCGTTGAAAGCGACCTCGACGCTGCCGTGGAGCGCCTCCACCAGCATTACCTCGAGTTGTCGTCCCCATGATCGCCTGATCACCCGCAGGGCGGGCACTGCCCGCCGAACATGCCCCGCCCATGCGTCACCTCCCGTGGCGGGCAGTGCCCGCCCTACCAGAAGGTACGCATGTCTGATACACCTTGTGCGCCAGCGGCTCGTGCTGCGGCTTCGTCTTCAGGCGTGAGGCCGCCAAGGACGTAGGCCGGCAGCGGCGTTTGCGCGATCAGTCTGCAGGTCGGGTCTCGGGTCAAGGCCGCATGTCCAAACGTCGGGTTGATGAAGCCAACCCGACCTACCGTCTCCCACAGCCAAGCGCATGCAGGATCTGGCGATCCGCCGGCGCCAACACGTCCGGTTCCACATCCGCGGGCAACAACCACACCAGCGATTGTCCCTCGCAAGGCCGTGGCGTGCCCTGCCAGGAGCGAACCCGGTGCACGATCAGGCGCAGATCGACTTCGCCATGACGCCACGGCACTTCGATCAACGGCTGAGCGTCGATGGCATCGGCATTGATGGCGAGCTCCTCGCGCAATTCGCGACGCAGGGCATCGACGACGGTTTCGCCCGGCTCCAGCTTGCCGCCGGGAAATTCCCAATGTCCCGCCAACTGTTTGCCCGGCGGCCGCTCGGCCAGCAACACCCGGCCATCGACATCGGCCAGCACGCCGGCGGCCACATGCATCATGGCGACGACGCGCGCTTATTCGCGCACGTACTCCACCATGTCGAAGGCGTAGGCGTGGTCGGCATCCTTCTTGTGGTGCACGCGCGACAGTTCCACCCACTCGCGAAAATGCACGTTGGGGAAAAACACGTCCGCACCACTGACGTTGGTATCGACCCAGGTCAGATACAGGCGCATCGCAAATGGCAGGGTTTCGCGATACACCTCGCCGCCACCGATGACCATCAGCCCCCTGCCCCCGGCGATGGACTGCGCCTCGGGCAAAGAGCGTACGGTAGTCTGGCCCTCGAACGGCGCATCATGGCGACGACTCAACACCAGATTGTGCCGGTCGGGCAGCGCCTTGCCGATGGCCAGCGCCGTGCGATAGCCCATCAACACGTACTTGCCGACGGTAAGCGCCTTGAAATGGCGAAGGTCATCCGGCAGGTGCCACGGCATCTGCCCGCCCTTGCCGATGGCCGAATCGTTATCCAGCGCGGCGATCAACGAAATGGACATGCAGGCTCCTTGAATAGTGGTGGGCACCCCGCGAGCCGGCGTGCCGGACTGTCATCCGCATTATTGCCGAAAAACACGATGGCCGGAATGCCACCTGTGGCACATCCGGATCATCACACCGCCACCGGCGCCTTGATGGCAGGGTGCGGCTGGTAGCCCTCGAATGCGATGTCTTCGTACTGGAAATCAAAGATGGAACGCACGTCGGGATTGAGCCTCAGTCTCGGCAGTGCCCGCGGTTCGCGAGCCAGCTGCTCGTGCGCCTGTTCCACATGGTTGCTGTAAAGATGCGCGTCGCCCAGCGTGTGCACGAACGTGCCCGGTTCGAGGTCGCACACCTGCGCCATCATTTGTGTCAGCAGTGCGTAGCTGGCGATGTTGAACGGCACGCCGAGAAAAATGTCGCCCGAACGCTGGTAAAGCTGGCAACTCAGCTTGCCGTCCGCCACGTAGAACTGGAACAGCGCGTGGCAGGGCATCAGCGCCATCTTCGGCAGTTCGCCGACGTTCCAGGCACTCACCACCAGACGCCGTGAATCGGGGTTGCGGCGGATCTCGTCGACGACCCAGTTGATCTGGTCGATGGCGTTGCCGTCGCTGTCGGGCCAGGATCGCCACTGATGACCATACACCGGTCCCAGGTTGCCTTCGGCATCGGCCCACTCGTCCCAGATGCTGACGCCGTTTTCCTTGAGGTAAGCGATGTTGGTGTCGCCGCGCAGAAACCACAGAAGTTCGTGCACGATGGATTTCAGGTGCAGCTTCTTGGTGGTGACCAGGGGAAAGCCGTCGGCCAGATCGAATCGCATCTGGTAACCGAACACGCTCAGCGTGCCGGTGCCGGTGCGGTCGGATTTGGGAGTGCCGTGATCCAGCACGTGCTGCAGGAGGTCAAGATAGGTGCGCATGCGGCAAGCATAGCGCAGCGGCGGCGCAGGATACTTGCGCAGCAACCATAGGGCGGGCACTGCCCGCCATGATGTCGTTTTGTCGGCGGGCAATGCCCGCCCTACGTCCGGCGGTTACGCCTCGTCTTCGGCGGTCGACGCCACCACCGGCAGCGTCGGCGCGCGCCGCGACATCCACAGCAGTGCGAGGCCGATGATGATGAGCGGCAGCGACAGGATCTGCCCCATCGTCACCCAGCCCCACGCGAGGTAACCGAGCTGCGCATCCGGCAAACGCACGAATTCGATGGCGAAGCGGAAGCAGCCATACATCAGCGCGAACAGGCCCGACACCGCATAACGTGGCCGCGGTTTCATCGAATATACGTACAGCACCACGAACATCACCACGCCTTCCAGCAGCGCCTCGTACAGCTCCGATGGCTGACGCGGGAGGCCGCCGAAACGCTCGAATGTGGCTTGCCAGGCAGGATGCGCAACGACGTAGGCCGCATCCTCGGCATGCGCATGCGGGTAGATCATCGCCCACGGCAG
>DASSBH010000134.1:0-10931 GCA_035698945.1 Oleiagrimonas sp. | reverse complement strand
CCCAGCGTGCGCCTGTTCGAAGCCGCCGCCTGCGCCACGCCCATCATCTCCGACCGCTGGCCGGGCATCGAACAATTGTTCGAGCCGGGGCGCGAGATCCTCCTGGCCGATGACACCGCGCAAGTCGTGGCATACCTCACGCAGATGCCGCACGAGGAACGCCACGCCATCGGCCGCCGCGCGCACGAACGCGTGATGGCCGAACACACCGCCGCGCATCGCGCCGCGCAACTCGTCCAGTGGCTGACCGAAGCCGCCGACGCCCGCGCCGTCGCATGAGCCGCGCATCATGAACGAACTGAAGACCCTGCAATCGCGTGGCGCAGACGACGGCCCGCTGGGCGGTTCCATTCGCGAACTCGGACCGTGGTTCCACAACCTGCATCTGCCCGACGGCGTCGAGACCGCGCCCGACCATCCGCTGGGCGATTTTCCCGCCTTCAAGTGGGCCAGCATGGAACCGTACCTGCCCGAGCGAATGGACGACTGGGAGGTGCTGGACATCGGCTGCAACGCCGGTTTCTACAGCTTCGAGTTGGCCCGTCGCGGCGCGCGTGTCACCGCGATGGATCACGACATGCGCTACCTCGACCAGGCCCGCTGGGCCGCGCGCCAGCTCGGCCTCGACGACCGCATCGCCTTCCGCTTCGGCGACATCCACGAATTGGCCGATCGCAACGAACGCTACGATCTGGTGCTGTTCCTGGGCGTGTTCTATCACCTGCGCTATCCGCTGCTGGGCCTGGATCTGGCCGCCTCCGCCAGCCGTCAGCTGCTGCTGGTGCAAAGCCTCGCCACCGCCGCCCCGGCCAACGACATCGACACCGCCGACCCCGGCTATGCCGGTCGTGAGCGGCTGCGTGAGGATGCCTGGCCCAAGCTCGCTTTCGTGGAGCACGAATTGGCCGGCGATCCCACCAACTGGTGGGTACCCAACCCGCCGGCGATGCAGGCCATGCTGCGCTCCGCCGGCCTGCGCATCAATGCACGGCCCGACGAAGACACCTACCTGTGCGAACGCACCACCACCGCAGACGACGCCGACCGCCGTCTGCAAATGACGCTGCGCAGGTTGGGCGTACCGCCGGCGTAAGATAGCCCCGGGTCGTCAAGCAAGGGGGAGCGGATCAAAAGATGTGGACGCGGATCAACGCCGATGAACACGGATCAGGATTTTTTTCTTATCCGCGTTCATCGGCGTTGATCCGTGTCAAAAAATCAGACGTCGATCAACCAGCCCCGTTCGTCCTGAACGTAGGCCCAAAGGGCCGAAGTTGAAGAACTGTCCGACATGTCCTTACTTCCTCGTCCCTCAAAGCGCGGGCATCCCTGCCCGCTCTCCGCATAGGCCGCAGGCCTACACTCAGGACAAACGGCACCTTTTGTATGGTCTTCCCAGCTCGCCCTCGCACGGCACCGCCAGCTACAATGCCCCCATGTCCCTGATCCAACTCATCAACGTCGACCTCAGCGTCGGCGGCCCGCTGCTGCTTGACCATGTGAACCTTGCCATCGACACGGGCGAACGCGTGTGCGTGGTCGGTCGCAATGGCGAGGGCAAGTCCACCCTGCTGCGCCTGATCGCCGGCGAGACAGCACCGGACGACGGCGAGGTGCGGGTACAGAACGGCGTCGTGATCGCGCGCATGACGCAGGAGGTTCCGCAAGGTACCCATGGCAGCGTGTTCGACGTGGTCGCCGAAGGGCTGGGCGATCTGGGCCGCCTGCTGGGGCGCTACCACCACCTGCTGGCCGAGGGTGATTACGACGCCATGGGCGACATCCAGCAGCAGATCGAGGAACGTCATGGGTGGGATCTTGATCGTCGCGTCAACGACGTGCTGACGTTGCTGGAATTGCCGGGCGACACCGATTTCTCCGCCCTGTCCGGCGGCATGAAGCGCCGCGTGCTGCTGGCGCAGGCGCTGGTGAAAAAGCCCGACGTGCTGCTGCTGGACGAGCCGACCAACCATCTGGACATCAAGGCCATCGGCTGGCTGGAAAACTTCCTTAAACAATTTTCCGGCAGCCTCGTGTTCGTCACCCACGACCGCAGTTTCCTGCGCGCGCTGGCCACGCGCATCGTCGAGATCGATCGTGGCGCGCTTACCGACTGGCCGGGCGACTACGACAATTACCTGCGCCGTCGCGCCGAGCGCCTGCATGCCGAAGCCGAGGCCCACGCCGCGTTCGACAAGAAGCTGGCGCAGGAAGAAGCCTGGATCCGCCAGGGCATCAAGGCCCGACGCACGCGCAACGAGGGCCGCGTGCGCGCGTTGAAGGCGCTGCGCGTGGAGCGTGCCAAGCGGCGCAACCTTTCCGGCAATGCCAAGATGGCGCTGGCCGATGCCAAGTCATCCGGCAAGAAAGTCATCACCCTCGAAAATGTGTCGCAGGCTTACGATGGCCGCGTCCTGATCGACGATTTCAGCACCACCGTGATGCGCGGCGACAAGGTCGGCATCATCGGCCCCAACGGCGCCGGCAAGAGCACGCTGCTGAAAATCATGCTGGGCGAGCTCGTGCCGCAGCATGGCAGCGCGACGCTCGGCACCGGCCTGAGCCTGGCTTATTTCGACCAGCACCGCAGCCAGCTCGACGACCGCCTCAACGCGCTGGACAACGTCGCCGAAGGCCGCGAGTTCATCGAGCTCAACGGCAAGCGCACGCACATCATGGGCTATCTGCAGGATTTCCTGTTCACGCCCGAGCGTGCCCGCGCACCGATCACCAGGCTGTCCGGCGGCGAACGCAACCGCCTGCTGCTGGCCAAGCTGTTCGCGCAGCCAGCCAACCTGCTGGTGATGGACGAGCCCACCAACGACCTCGACATCGAAACGCTGGAACTGCTCGAAGATCTCCTCACGAACTACCAGGGCACGTTGCTGCTGGTATCGCACGACCGCGCCTTTCTCGACAACGTGGTCACCAGCACGCTGGTGCTGGAAGGCGACGGCCGCATCGGCGAATACGTCGGCGGCTACGAGGACTGGCTGCGCCAACGTTCCGTACCGGTTCCCGTAGAAGCGCAAAAGGACGCCCATACGCCCAAACGCGATGCCGAAAAGAAACCGCCTGCGCAACGCAAGCTCAACTACAAGGACCAACGCGAGCTGGATCGGCTCCCGGCTCGGATTGAAGCACTGGAAGCGGCCATCGCCGAAGCCGCCGAAGCCATGAACGACCCCGCCTTCTTCCAGCAGGACGGCAGCGCCATCACCGCCGCCAACCAGGCCCTGGCCGACAAGCAGACGGAGCTGGACGCGGCCTACGCCCGCTGGGCCGAATTGGACGGTTGAGTCTCGCTCGGGATTTGACGGCGGGCAGTGCCCGCCCTACCGGGGCAGGATGGACTCCCAATCGCGTCATTCCGGTGAAAGCCCAATTGCTGCTCGGGAAGAATCTCCAAATCACCTCAGCGTCATTCCGGCGACAGCCGGAATCCATTGTGATCGGAGCGGCAAGCTTTCAAATTCAACAATATGGCACGTGCGAAAAATGGATTCCGGCTCGCGTGCAGCGCGGTCTATCCTGAGCTTGTCGAAGGGCCGGAACGACCGTGCAGCATGCAGATGCACCGGCCATGTAGGTCGGGCACTGCCCGACACAAGCCTCCATGGCCGAAGCCGCTCGAATCTGAACTGTAGGAGCCTGCCTGCAGGCGATTGTTGGTTTGAGGCGCGATCAATCGCCTGCAGGCAGGCTCCTACGAGAGCGGCAGCCAAAGCGTGGCGCGCACGCCTTCGGCATCCTCGCGGGCAGCAAGCAAAACGCCGCCATCATGAGCTTCCAGAATTTGCCGCACCAGCGCCAGGCCGATGCCGGAACCACCCGGCTTGGTGGTGAAGAACGGCACGAACAGGTTGTCGCTGGTCGGCAGACCAGGGCCATCGTCGTCGATGTCGACCACGGCGCGATCGCGGTCACGAAACCAGCGCACGCGCACGCCGCCGGCGCGCGTCAGGCTGGCCTCGGCCGCGTTGCGCACGAGGTTGATCAATGCCTGTTCCAGCTGGTCGGCGTCAGCACGCACGTCGAGCGGTTCGCCTTCCTCGAGCGTGACCGGCACCCGCGATTCCAGTTGCGCCACCTTGTGCAGCAGCGCCGGCAGATCCACCTCGGCAAGGCGCGGCGAAGGCAGTCGCGCCAGCGTGGCGTAACCGGACAGGAACCGCGACAACGCGCCGGCGCGCTTCGCAATCACGTTGAGGCCGCTGGCGAAATCATCGCGCCAGTCTTCCGGCAACGGTTCGCGCGCGGCCAGCGCCGCCAGGGTGCCGGCCATGGACTGGATCGGCGCCAGCGAGTTGTTGACCTCATGCCCGAGCACGCGCAACAGACGCTGCCAGGCCTGACGCTCCTCCTCGCGCAACACGTGGCCGACGTCGTTGACCACCAGCAACTGGCCACCACGGCCATCGCGGCGCAACGCCGTATGGCGGATGTCGAAGCGTCCGCCGCGCTGCGCAAACACGTGCGCGCACACTCGCGCCGACGGCCCTTCCAGCAAGGTCGCAAGGCCAAGCTCGTCGGCACTGCGACCGAACAGGCGGTCGCGTTCGGCGTCCAGCAACTGCTGGGCCGCCGGGTTGATGAGGCGCAGGCGGCGATGCTCGTCGAACACGAATACCGCACTGTCCAGAGTCGACAGCGTCTTGCCGAGAAGGTGCGTCGATTCCTCGAAACGGATGCGTTCCTCCTGCAAGCGCTCGGCCAGCGCGTTGATGTCGTAGACCACGTCGCCGAGCACGTTTCCGGCCGCGCCGCGCAGGCTGTAATCGCCCTCGCGCAAGGCTTCCAGCAAACCGGACAGGGTGTACAGCGGAAACACCACGCGCCGGTACTGCCAGCGCGCCAACATGCCGGTGGCGATGATCGCCGCGATCAGCAGCAGCCACGCCAGAAAGTTTTCCAGGGGGCCGAACAGCAACACCGCGACCAGAACGCACAAAGCCGGCAAGGCCACCAGCAGACTGCCATACAGCACGCGCCGCTCGAAACGCGGCATACGCCCGAAACGCGCGGATGGCTCAGTCGCCATCGCCGTCGCCCGCGACGCGCAGGTCGTGCTTTTCCATGCGCCGGTACAACGTCTGCCGCGTGATACCCAGCGCATCGGCGACACGTTGCAGGTTGCCGCCATGGCGTTCCAGCGCCCGCTCGACCAGCCAGGCCTCGGCTTCGTCCAGAGTCATGCCTTCCAGATCCACGCCGGTTGCGGGAGCCGTCTGCACGCCGAAAACCAGCGCGGCTTCGCTGACCTGGTCGTGTTCGGCCAGCAGCGCCGCGCGCTCCATCAGGTGCTGCAATTCGCGCACGTTGCCGGGCCAGCGCCAGGCCTTGAGCGCGCGCTCGGCCGACGGCGCCAGATGCAAACCGTCGCGGCCATAACGCTGCGCGTTGCGGGCAAGAAACCATTGCGCCAACGGCAGGATGTCCTCGGGGCGCTCGCGCAACGGCGGCAGGCGGATTTCCAGCGTGTTGAGGCGGTACAGCAGATCCTTGCGGAACCGCCCTTCGGCCACCGCCTGTTCCAGATCGGCATTGGTGGCCGACACCAGCCGCACGTCCACGCTTTGCGTACGCGAGGAACCCAGGCGTTCGAATTCGCCGTCTTCCAGCACGCGCAACAATTTGGGTTGCTGCGACGGCGGCACATTGCCGACCTCGTCCAGGAACAGCGTGCCGCCGTCGGCCAGTTCGAAGCGACCGATGCGCTCGCCCTTGGCGTCGGTGTAGGCGCCGCGCACGTGGCCGAACATTTCCGATTCGAACACGTTCTCGTTGATGCCGCCCATGTTGACCTTGACCAGCGACGCCGACGCGCGCGACGACAAGGCATGAATGCGCGCGGCGATGACGCCCTTGCCGGTGCCGTTTTCGCCCAGCACCAGCACGTTGGCGTCGCTGGGAGCGACGCGCGCCACCATGTCCAGCACGCGGCGCATGACCGGCGATTCGGCGATGAAGGTCTCGTTGTCGCCATCCCGCAACAGGGCGTTCTCGGCCTCCAGCCGACGCTCGCGGCGCGCGCCACGCGCCAGCGCCACCTGCGCCTTGAGCACGCGGACCAGGCGCGTGTTGTCCCACGGTTTTTCGATGAAATCGGCCGCGCCGCGACGCATCGCCTCCACCGCCATCGGCACATTGCCCCACGCCGTCATCACCACCACCGGCATGTCCGGCGCCAGCTGGCGCAGGTGCTCCAGGAGTTCCAGACCCTCCTCGCCGGACGTGGTGTCGCGGGTGTAGTTGAGGTCGATCAGCGCACAGGCGAACTCGCGCTTGTCGATCGCCGCCAGCGCCGCCGCCGGCGCGTCCACCGCCACACTCGCCAGCCCTTCGGCCTTGAGCAGCAGGCGCAGCGCCTCACGCACGTCGGCCTGATCGTCGGCGAGCAGGATGGTGGGCTTCGAATCATTGGTCATGGGTCGATTCTTCCAGCCTTAACCTGCATTATTCATCAGTTTTCTACTGCGCCGGCCCCATGGCGCGCCCTGAGCGGGTTTCGCTCTGTCGGAGTGCTCGACGTAGTAGCAACTACGCCTGCGCGCTCCTCGGTCGCGAAACCCGCTCATGACACACCCTGGAACCAGCTCGCTACGAATCCTGATGAATAATGCAGGTTAGTAGCCGGCTTCTTTCTGATGCCGGATGGCCAGGAGGCTGACATGATCGCCATCAACACGGTACAAGACGACATACCCGCTACTCCCAAAGTCAATCGGCCATTCCCGAAACGCAACGTCCATGCCCTCGATTGGGCGTCCTGCGCGCGCATGTCGGGCCAGGATTTTCACTCCTTCGCGAATCCCGCTCACCGCCCGCCGGGCGGCGTCAGGATCCTTGGGAGCCAGAAAGCGATATAGTCGTTGCACGTCCGTCAGGGCGGACGGTGTCCAGATCAGTCGTGGCACGGTGGCGGCTCGACGTCCTCACCGGTCGCCAGTTTGGCCAACCACGCGTCTGCTTCCTCCAGGGTCAGATGACGGCCATCACGACAATACGTCTGCCAAGCGTGCATCGCTTCGCGCTTGAACGCTTCGCGCTTCTCCTCGTGATCGACATATTGTTCGATCGCCTCGCGCATGATCCAGTGTGCCGATCTCTGCCGCAATCCGGCCAGGTGCTGGATGCGCTCCTTCAATTCATCGTCGATTTTCACGGAAGTGGCCATATTCGACTCCAAGTATTCACAGGTATTACTTGTGGATACTTTAATCCTCCGGTTGCTGATTGTCCATTCGTGACATCGGATCAGTACCTCGACCTGATCCTCGGCGAGCAGGGTGGTGGGCTTGGAGCCTGCCGACATCTGGCCTCTCACTCTTTCACGCTCAATGGATCGTGCACGTCAAAGCCCATGTGGGCCGCCACTTCGGCCATGTTGGCATCATGGGTCACCATGGTGACGGCATTGCCGAGCAGTGAACAAGTGGCCAGATGGATAGCGTCCAGCGACTTGACGTGCGGCTCGATGGCTCCCGCGAAGCGCAGGATGCCGTCATCGATGCTGATCAAGTCCAGTCGATCCAGTACCAGACGGGCCCAGGTCGTATCCATCTGTTCACGCCGCAACACTCGCATCATTTCCAGTTGCAGCAAGGTGGACGAGCACACGCCTTCCGGACTCCCGTCCAACGACTGGAGCCAGGCACGCGCACGCGCGTCGCCCCAGGGCAGGACAGCATGCAAGGCGACCGAAGCATCCAGGTAGAACCGCATCAATGGTCCCCACGCATGTCGTCAAGCAAGGCGTCGACCTCGGCTGGCGTGCGGCCACGGCCACGCTTTTCCCAGTCCTTCGGCCAGGGCGATGGATGACTCTTGCGCGCGATGATGCGCCCCTGCGCCCGCAGGCGTGCCATGGGATCGGCCTCGTCCGTCGCCACCTCGATGCGCCAGCGCGGCACACCGCGCTCGGTGACAAGCACCGGCTCGCCTTCCCGCACGCCGGCCAGAACCTTGGCCGTCTGCTGATTGAGTTCGCGTTTGCTTATCTGTTTCATGGCCTCAATGTACTACACTTGTAGAACATTTGCATGATCGTTTCGACTCGGATCGCCCTGCACGCAACGCCACCATGCCTATTCAAAATGCAGCGCGACCGCCGGATCCACACGCAACGCGCGGATTACCGGCACCATGGCAGCCAGCGCGGAGACGCCGATCACCAGCAGCAGCACGGGCACGAAGATGAGCAGATCGTGGGCACGCATATGCAGACCCGGATCGGCCAGCATGCGCGGAATACCCCGGCCGCCTGACCAGCCGCCGCCATGCCTGACGAAACTCACGCATGATCATCCTCATTCTCCCCTCAAGGCGTGCATGGGTTGCACGCGTCCCGCGCGCAAGGCCGGCAACAGGCAGGCCAGAAAACCGGCAGCGGCCAGCACGACACAGACACCGATCAAAGCCACCGGATCGAAGGTGTCGCGGCGCGCCACCAGTTCGATCAACATTTGTTGCAACAGCCCGGACACGGACATCACGATGCCGACGCCGATCGCGAGCCCGACGATGATCTGGATGAAGCCACCACGCAACACCAGGCGTACGAGGCGCGACGGCTTCGCGCCCAGCGCCATGCGCACGCCGAATTCGCGTTCGCGCGCGGCGACCGCGACGGCCATCACCGCGTACATGCCGGCGGCGGCGAGGAACAACGCCAGCGCGGCGAAGATGCCGATCAGGAGCATGGTCTTGCGCGTGTCCGCAGTGGTCGTCGCCACGACCTGATCCATCGTGCGAAAGTTGCTGACGGGTTGATCGGGCGCAATCTCGGCCATGGCCGCGCGCACGCCGGCACGCCACACGTTGGCGTCGCCGTGGCCACGCAGGACGAAGCGCATCGGGAAGAACTGCCGGAATATCGCGAGCGCCTGGTCGGGCACCTGCGCCAGCGGCACATACAGCATCGAAGTCATCGGCTGCAGCGGCCCGAATTGCAGCGTGTCGCCGACCACCCCGACAATGCGCACCGACCAGCGATGGGCGCCTTCGCCGCGCTCGATCACCTTGCCGAGCGCGTGGCCGCCGAAAGCGCGCTCCGCAAAATGGCGGCTGACGACCGCGACCGCTTCGCCGCCGCGCACGTCGCCGTGCGTGAATGATCGACCTTTCACGAGCGGGATGCCGAACAGATGGAAAAACCCCGGGCCGACGGCGCGATATTGCGTCAGATAGCGTTGGCCATCCGGCTTGTACACGTTGAGGCGGAACTGCTCCATGAAGCCGCCAGTCGGGAGGTTCGTCGTCGCCACCGCCTGGGTGACGCCCGGAATCGCTTCGAGCCGTGGCACGAGACGCTGCGCCAGCGCATGCACCGACTTCGCGTCGGGATACTGCTTGAGGATCGGCGTGAGGTCGAACGCCAGCATGTGGGCGCTTTGAAATCCGAGCGGCGTTTGCGCCGCCTTGTACAACCCGTGCAGCAGCAATCCGGTACCGCACAGCAACACCGTCGCCAGCACGACCTGCGTGACCACCAGCACCCGCGAGATCCAGCCGCTCACGCGACCCATGCCGCTGCGCCCGCCTTCGCGCAGTTCATCGCCCGTCGCCATCCGGCCGCTCCGCCACGCGCCAAGGGCCGCGGCCAACACGGAAACCGCCACTCCGACACCGAGCGCCAGCATCCAGATCGACGCCGGCATGTGCACGCCGCCGGCCGGCATCCAGTCGGCCGTCACCACGTGTTGCAGCGCACCGATACCCAGCATCGCCAACGCCGTGCCAAGCAGCGCGCCAAGCACGCCGATCAGCAGGCCCTCGGCCACCGCCGGCAGCGCGAGGCGCAACGGCGGCGCACCCAGCGCGCCGCGCACAGCCTGGTCATGCACCCGCGACAGCGAACGCAACAGCATCAGGTTGACGAGGTTGATCAGCGCCACCAGCAGCACGAACAGCGCGCAAGCCATGAAAAGCCGCAGGGACGCCGCCGCATCCGCATGTTGCGCGGCTGTGATGGGTATCGCGCCGAAATGGCGGTGCACCCAGAACTTGCGATCCGGCGACGCCGGCATGGCCGCGTACATGGCTCGCAAGCGTGCGTCGATCTGTGCCGACACGGTGGCGACGCTCGCGCCTTTATTGAGACGCGCGACCGCCGCGTAATTGTTGTCGTCGTTGCGGGTGTCCGGCGGCATCCCGAACGGCAGCACCACGCCATTGCCGAACTTGAGCTCCGCAAAACTCGCCGGCAGCACGCCGACGATCGTGAACGGTGAACCCTTGATGTCGAGCGTGCGCCCCAGCACGTCGTGGTCGCCGCCATACCGGCTTTGCCACAGGCCGTACGTGAGCAAAACCACATGCGCCGCCTGCGGCCTTGTTTCCCGTGCCGTGAAGCCGCGGCCGATCACCGGATGCAGCCCCAGTGCAGGCAATACGCCATGGTCGACATAAGTCGCCGCAACCACCTCGGGCTCGCCACCGCCCGCGATGTTCACCTTTTGCAACGCATACACCAGGCCAATCGACGCCAGACCCGGCACGGATGCAGCACGCTGGTACTGGCGCGGCGTGATGCCGTTGATCTGGCCACCTTCCAACGGCCCCACCATCACCACCCGCGATGCCTGTGGCAACGGCAGCGGCCGCATCAGCACCTGATCGATCAGCGTGAACACCGCCACGCTGGCGCCAATGCCCAATGCCAGCACGCCGGAAGCCAACAGCAGGAAACCGGGCCGGCGCAGACTCGCGCGCCAGGCCTGCCAGATTTCTGCCAGCCATACGTTCATCACTACTCCCCTCGCAAGGCACGCATCGGCGCAATATGGGCGGCGCGCAGCGCCGGGCGCAAACAGGCCAACAGGCCGGACACAACAAGCAGCACGCACACGCTGCCCAGCACAATCGGATCGAGCGCATTGCGACCGATGCGGGCCAGTACCGTGTGCATCAAGAACGAAAGCAAAACGGCC
>DASSBH010000133.1:0-2731 GCA_035698945.1 Oleiagrimonas sp. | reverse complement strand
AGTTGCCACCGCCCAGTTGGTAGCCGATGCCGGCCCAGAACGACGAATCGCTGTTGAACGGCATCTGCCACTGCTTGAATTGCTGGTCGGCGATGCGTACCGCGATCTGGCGGTGGTAGATCGCGTAATTGACCTGATTGGCCGGAGACAGCTTGTCCACGTCCAGCGCGTCGAGCTTTTTCATCACCTGCTGCCAATACACCAGCCGCTGGTGCTGGCTTTTGGCGTCGACTGTATCCAGGCGGCCGTTGTCCGGCGGCGGCGAGGGCTTCCCGTCTGGCTGCGGCTGGCCGTTGCGCCAGGCCCATTCGGCCGTATGGATGGCCTTGAATGTCTGATCCGTCTGGCTGGCATGCGCTAACGGTGTTGCGATCAGGCCGGCCAAAAGCAGGCCGATGATGAAATGCTTCATGGTATACCTCGTTGCATCGACGCCCCATCATCGCAAACCGGCGTGGTGGATGACAGCCGGTCGCCAGTCACAACAAGTCGGAAGGGGCATGTTTCATGGCGGCGAAATAGGCGGCGAGGTTGCGCGTCGGGTCGTCGTCGAAATGCGCATCGCGCGGTTCGCAGGTTTGCATGCGGTCTGGGCGAAAATTGCGAAAGTCGCGGCGCAGGCGGCACCACGCGCCCAGGGTCCACTTGCCGCCCCAGAAGGCCAGGCACAATGGCTCCACGTCGCGCCGACTGGCCTTGCCGGTTTCGTCGGCGTAGTCCAGGCGCAATACCTGACGCGCGCCGATGGCGCCGTGCAGAGTATCGATCAAGGCGGCATGGTCGCGATGGAACTGGTCCTCCCACACCGGCGCATAGATGCGCGTGTGTTCCGCGCGCTGTTTCAACTCGGGCGGCAGCACGGCTTCGATCTTCAGCATCGCCGCCTGCGCCGAGGTGGACAGGCGTCTGCCGGCGAAGGCGCGCACGAAGCGTGTGCCGACCACCAGGGCTTCGAGTTCGTCGCGGGTGAACATCAGCGGGGGAATGTCCGCGCCCTTGCGCAGCACGTAGCCGACACCGGCTTCGCCCTCGATCGGCACGCCGGACAGTTGCAGGTCGGCCACGTCGCGGTAGACGGTACGCAGCGATACTCCCAACGTTTCGGCCAGCCGCCGTGCCGGCAAGGCGGTACGGCGGCCACGCAGGGCATGAATGACGAGGAACAGGCGGTCGGCACGGCGCATGTGCGCCTTTTACCACAGTGCCGCCGCCCGCACCCGGTCGGATCAGGCCGCCAGACCCATTTCGGCGGCCAGGGCTTCGTTGGCCTTGAGCGCACGTTGCTCGGCCGGACGCGCCATGACGCGCGCGATGTAATCATCGATCACCGGCGTCGCCTCGACCAGTTCGAACCCGGTAACGTAGCGCAGCGCGTTGCCCCACAGTACATCGGCGGCGCTGAAGCGTTCGCCCAGCAGCCATGGGCCTGCGGCCAGCTGGTCGGTGAGCGTCTTCAGCGTGCTGTCGTAGTCGCCATAGGGCGATTGCATGCGCGGCGCCGCATCGCGCTTCATCGCCCGATCGCCGACAGCCGGCTCGAAGCAGGCAGCATAGAACACCAGCCAGCGCAGGTACGGACCGCGATCCGGATCGTCCAGCGCCGGCGCCAATCCGGCGTCGCGGAAGCGGTCGGCCAGATAAATGAAGATGGCCACGTTTTCGGTGACCACGGCGCCGTCGTGACGAATCGCTGGCACCTTGCCCATCGGATTGATGGCCAGGTATTCCGGCGACAGCTGTTCGTTGTGGCGAAAGTCGATGGTGCACAACTCGTACTCGGCGCCCAACTCCTCCAACAACGCCCGAACCATGGTCGCGCGGCTGTAAGGATTGTGGAAAAACACCAGGGGTGACGTGGTCATGGGTGTAGCTCCTGTGGATGAGCCTGCAGTGTGCGCCACCCCTGCTGACAACCTTCTGTCAGTAGGAGCCTGCCTGCAGGCGATTGCCGGATTATTCCGCAAATCGCGCCATCGCCTGCAGGCAGGCTCCTACATGCGAGCGCACGCATGCAACAGGCTGGCACGCGGTGATGCGAACGGCGACAATGGGCGTCCTTTTGCCTGCAAGCGAGTCGCCATGAAGCCCATCAGCCTGACCCAATTCCTGATCGAGGAACGCCGCGCCGGCTACGGCAATGCCGAACTGGGCCAGCTGATCGAGGTGGTGGCGCGCGCCTGCAAGCGCATCAGCGTGGCCACCGGCAAGGGCGCGCTGGGCGGCGTGCTGGGCGAAGCCGGCACCGGCAACATCCAGGGCGAGGCGCAGAAGAAGCTGGACGTGATTTCCAACGAAATCCTGCTTGAAGCCAACGCCTGGGGCGGCCATCTGGCGGCCTGCGCGTCGGAGGAAATGGAGCACCCGCAGCCGATTCCCGACGCCTATCCCAAGGGCGGCTACCTGCTGCTATTCGATCCGCTGGACGGCAGTTCCAACATCGACGTCAACATTTCCGTGGGCACCATCTTTTCAGTGCTTAAACGTCCCGAAGGCCATGCCGATGGCGTGGACATGGCCGAATTCCTGCAACCGGGCACCGAACAGGTCGCCGCCGGTTACGTGGTCTACGGATCCTGCACGCTGCTGGTGTTGACCATCGGCCACGGCACGCACGTGTTCACGCTGGATCGCGAGGTCGGCAGTTTCGTGCTGACGCGTCGCGACGCGATGATTCCCGAGGAAACCTCCGAGTTCGCCGTCAACATGTCCAACCAGCGTTTCTGGGAAGCGC
>DASSBH010000132.1:0-2459 GCA_035698945.1 Oleiagrimonas sp. | reverse complement strand
GCCACGTACAGAAGATCCAGCTCGCCGCGCACGAATTGCCGCTCGATGTCCGCCTGGGTTATGCCGTCCTGGCTGGAATTGAGGAACGCCGCGTTGACTCCCAACTGGCACAACGCCTCGACCTGGTCGTGCATCAACGCGATCAGCGGCGACACCACGATGGCCGTGCCCTGCCGCAGCAACGCCGGAATCTGGTAGCACAGCGATTTGCCGCCGCCGGTCGGCATCAGCACCAGCGCATCGCCGCCCTCGGCCACGTGTTCGATGATGGCCTGCTGTTCGCCGCGAAAGGCGGCATAACCAAAAGTCTGCTGAAGTATGTCGGACGCGGAAGGCATGTCGTGCATGCTACCAAACGAACGACGCGCGGCTGTCCGTATTCATCGCGACGGCGTGTCGGAAAAACCCCATATCGCGCGGTCGAGATCGGACTCGAGACCGAAAGTCTGCATCGGCACACGGCCGGCTTGCACCTTTACGCCTTCGGCACGCAGGCGCCGACACTGCTCGCGGAAACCGGCGCTGCCTGCCGGCAAGCCGATGCGTCCGTCGGCGCGCAGCACGCGGTGCCAAGGCAAGGTCATGTCGTCGGGGGTTTCGCGCAAGGCACGTCCCACCATGCGCGCGCGCCGCGGCAAGCCGGCGCGCGCGGCAATGGCGCCGTAACTCGCCACGCGCCCGGCGGGAATGGCTGCAATCGCGGCATAAATGCGCAGGTAGGCCTCGTTCATGACGGCACAGCCTACGCTACCGCGGCCAAATTGGCAGCTTGGCCAACGTAGGGCGGGCACTGCCCGCCATGAAGATTCCAGACACTCGCCACATTATTCGACGGGCAGTGCCCACCCTGCCCGGGCGCGTTATGATGGCCGCTGGTCACCCATGGCAGGTTTGGCCATGCAGCATTTCGAAACGATCCGCTCCTACGTCGGCAATCTGTATCCGCTGAACCACAACGCGCCTTACCAGATCGGTTTCGACGTGCCGCTGGAGCATGGCCGCCAGCAAGGCATCTATCTGGCGGAAATGGAGGGCGAGCATGGTCGTCGCTATTTGCGCATTTCCACGCCCATCGGTCCGCTGGCGCATGCCGATCCGAACCGTTGCCTGCGTTTCAACTGGGAACAGCGCACGGGCTTTTTCGCCGTCAGCGACCTGGATGGCGTGCCGTGGCTGCATCTTTGCGACAACTGCCCCTACGCGATTCTGGATGGCGACGAACTTCAACGGCTGATCCGCGAACTGGGCGCCCAGGGCGACCATCTGGAACAGGTGCTGCTGCGCGGCGTCGACGACGCCTGACCGGCGCGAACACAAGGATTGCAGACGCGGATCGACGCGGATGGAAGCAGATATAAAAGCTTCTCTTCTCTTGATCCGTGTCCATCCGCGTCGATCCGCGTCAAAATACATCCCCCCGCCGACACTGGTTGACAAGCATGGTCGCCAGCCTTTCAACTGAAAGGCCCTCCGGACCGGTTACGCGCCAATGGGCTGCCTGCCAATCATCATTCTGTTCGTTCTCGGCACCGGCCTCGGCTGGTGGCTGGACGGCAGCACCGGCGCGGTGTGGGGCGCGGGCATCGGCATCGCCCTGGGCATCGTGTCGGGGCTGATCCTGGTGGCCGTGCTGCATCGGGCGCGTACGGATTCGAATATCGATCACTGACTGCCGTCGCATGGCATACTCGGGAGCCGTTTTGCCCCGAGGAGCATCCCCATGCGCCTGCTGCCCACCGCCGCGCTTGCCGCGCTCGTTCTGCCCGTCGCCGCGCATGCCGGCGATCCGCATTCCTACGCCCAGCCGGACAAGGTCGTGGTCACCCATATCGACCTCGATCTTGCGCTCAACTTCAAGCAGCGTCAGCTCAAGGGCGACGCCACGCTGACGCTGGACTGGAAGGATCCGCAAGCCAAAAACCTGGTACTGGATACCGACGAGCTCAAGATCGCCGGTATCGAAGCGGTCGGCAGGAACGGCCACGCGCATCCACTCAAGTACACGCTGGCCGCGCCCGCGCCGCACATGGGCAGCAAGCTGACCATCGTCGCGCCGAAACATCCCGAACATGTGCGCATCAGTTACGCCACCGCACCCACGGCCTCGGGCCTGCAATGGCTGCCGCCGGAACAAACGGCCGACAAGAAACATCCGTTCATGTTTTCACAGGCCGAATCCACGCACGCGCGCTCGTTCATTCCGCTGCAGGATTCGCCGGCCATCCGTTTCACCTGGACGGCGCACGTCAACGGGCCCAAGGACACGCGCATCATCATGAGCGCGCCCAACGACGCCAAACATCCGCTCAACGGCGACTTCACTTTCAAGCAGACGCACCCCGTGCCGTCGTACCTGATGGCCATCGCCGCCGGCGACATCGCCGTGGAAGAAACCGGCCCGCGTTCGGCCGTCTACGCCGAGCCCTCGGTAGTCGGCAAGGCGGCGCACGAATTCGAGG
>DASSBH010000131.1:0-8979 GCA_035698945.1 Oleiagrimonas sp. | reverse complement strand
CCTCGGTAGGCGGTGGAGCGCGGAGGAAAAGGCCCGTTGGGAAAATCCCGCAGCGCGGAACGCACCCGAAGGGCGCCGGACGGGGGTGCCCTTCTCTTTGGTTCGTTTTCTTTTGGCAGCAAAAGAAAATGAACGAGCGCCGACAGGCGCGATACCGCCGCTAGGCGAAAAAACCCGCCCACAAGGCGCGATACACCGCCGCACAGCGGCAAACAATCACACCACCCCCGCGATCAATCCGGCCGCTGCAAATACGTGTAAGCGGTGAGGCCCGCATTCAGCTCGGCCTGGAGCGCATCCGCCACCTCGCCCTCGACCCCGGCGACGGCCAGTTTTTCGGTGTAGGTGCGGCGCATGTCGTCGAGGTCGTAGCCGACGTAGTCGAGCATCAGATCGGCGGTGTCGCCGCGGCGCGGTTGTTCGAAGCGCCAGGTGTCACCGGAAAGCCGCACGTTGACGGCGTCGGTGTCGCCGAACAGGTTGTGGATGTCGCCCAGGGTTTCCTGGTAGGCGCCAACCATGAAGATGCCGAGGCGGTATGGCTCGTCCCCGCGCATGGCGTGCAAGGGCAGGCTGACGTCCAGGCCTTCGGCGCCGACGTACTGGTCGATGCGGCCGTCGGAATCACAGGTCATGTCGACCAGCACGCCGCGCCGCGTCGGCGCTTCGTCCAGACGGGCGATGGGCATGATCGGGAACACCTGGTCGATGGCCCACACGTCGGGCACCGATTCGAACACCGAGAAATTGCCGAAATACTTGTCGACCAGTTTGGCGTCGAGCTCGTCGAGCACCTGGCGGTTGGCGCGCTCGGCGGGGTTCATGCGTCGGCGCACTTCATTGGCGACGGCGTAGTAGAGGTCGTCCAGGCGCGCGCGCTGGTCGAGGTCGAGCTGACCCAACGCGTACAGCGCCTGACCCTCGGCGAGGTGGAAGCGCGCCTCCTGGTAAAGCTCGCGCAACGGGCGCTCGTCCAGCGCGGCATGCACCTCGCGCAGGTGCCGCAGCACCGCCGGCTCGTCCTCCGCAGGTGACGGCACGTCACCATCAGGCACGGTTTCCACTTCGCTGACGTCGACCACCAGCACGGCGTGGTGCGCGGTCATGGCGCGTCCGGCCTCGGTGATGAGATCCGGCATCGGCACGTCGTGTTCGCGGCAGGCTTCGGCCAGCGGTTGCACGATGGCGTGGGCGTACTGCGTCATCGAATAGTTGATGGAATTGAAGCTGCGTGAGCGCGTGCCTTCGTAGTCCACGCCCAATCCGCCGCCGGTGTCCACCGTATCCAGCGGCAAGCCCAGCTTGCGCAGCTCGATGTAGTGGCGCACCGCCTCGCGCATGCCCGCAGCGATGTCGCGCACGTTGGAAATCTGCGAGCCCATGTGAAAGTGCAGCAGCGTCAGGCACGACTTCAGACCGACCGCTTCCAACCGCGCGACCAGCGCCAGCACCTGACGTGGGCTCAAGCCGAACTTGCCCTTGTCGCCGCCGGTGTTCTGCCACTTGCCGGCGCCGATGGAAGCCAGACGCACGCGCACACCCAGTTGCGGCGTCACACCCAGCGCCTTGGCCTCGACGATCACGTGTTCCAGCTCGGACGGCTTTTCGATGACGATCACCACATCCAGCCCCATGCGCCGGCCGATCAGGGCCAGGCGGATGTACTGGCGGTCCTTGTAGCCGTTGCAGATGACGCGGCTGCCCGGTCTGGCCAGCGCCAGCACCGCCATCAGCTCGGGCTTGGAGCCGGCTTCCAGACCGAAACCGTCCTTGCCCACCCGCGCCAGTTCGCCGGCGACGCCGCGCTGCTGGTTGACCTTGATCGGGAACACCGCCGTGTATGCACCGGCGTAATCGTTGGTTCGGATGGCCTCGGCAAACGCCGCCTGCATGCGCGCCAGGCGGTCGGCCAGAATGTCCGGAAAGCGCAGCAGCAACGGCAGACGCAAGCCCTCGCCACGCGCCGCCTCGACCAGCGCCGGTACAGGCAGTGCTGAACCGTTTGCGCCGCGCGGGCGCACGATCAGATCGCCGTTGGGGTCGATATCGACATAACCACTGCCCCAATGTGCGGAGGCATAGGTCTGACGCGCGCGTTCAATGTCCCAGGAAGTCGTCATGACGCATTCCTTCTTGAAATAACGGGGACGTCGCAGCGGCGAACCTTGACGCAATGTCGGCGGCCGCCGGAAGCCTCGGGTGGATACCCTTGCACGCCGCGGGACGGTCGGATCGCTATTGTATAAGCAAGCTATGGTTTGTCGCTCTGATTCCGCTGGTTTTTTTGACACGGATCAACGCGGATGAACACGGATAAAGAAAAGCAGGTCTCAATCCGCGCTCATCCGTGTCCACTATGCTCTGATGTCATGCCACAAAGCCATCCACTCCGGCGCCCGATCAAAATGTCACGTGGCGCATCAAGCGGCTACAATGGCCGGTTCCTGCCCATCCGTTCCTGCCCGAGATCCACCATGTCCGAGTCCAGCTGGTTCACCGAAGCGCATCAGGCCTCCGGCTCCTCCATCGGTTTTCGCACCGAAAAACTTCTGCATTCGGAAAAGACCGCGTACCAGACGATCGAAATCCACCAGACCACCGACTGGGGCAACCTGATGGTGATCGATGGCTGCGTGATGCTGACCGGGCGCGACAACTTCCTCTACCACGAGATGATGACGCACCCGGCGCTGTTCACGCATGCGCGCGCCAAGCGCGTGGTCATCATCGGCGGCGGCGACTGCGGCACGCTGCGCGAGGTGCTGCGTCACGACGAGATCGAGCACGTCACCCAGGTGGAAATCGACGAGCGCGTGACGCGCCTGGCCGAGGAATATTTCCCGGAACTGTGCGAAGCCAACAACGATCCGCGCGCGGAACTGCTGTTCATCGACGGCATCAAGTACATGGCCGAGCTGGAGCCGGACAGCGTGGATCTGGTGATCGTCGATTCCACCGATCCGGTCGGCCCCGCCGAAGGCCTGTTCAACGCCAGCTTCTACGCCAGCTGCCACAAGGCGCTGCGTCACGGCGGCATTCTCGTGCAGCAGTCCGAATCGCCGCTGGCGCACATCGAGCTGATCAAGGCGATGCGCGCGGCGATGCGCACGGCCGGCTTCCACGCCGTGCGCACGCTGCCGTTCCCGCAACCGTGCTACCCGACCGGCTGGTGGAGCTGCACCATGGCGCGCAAAGGCGGCGACCTGACCGGCTTCCGCGAGCGCGGCGCCGCCACCAAGGGCTTCCCGACCCGCTACTACAACGTCGACATCCACAAGGGTGCGCTGGCGCTGCCCGAGTTCATGCGCGAGGAACTGGGCGAATAAACGCGCATGGCGGGCACTGCCCGCCATGGAAGCTTCATCATGCATTGCGGCGGGCAGTGCCCGCCCTACGTCATCAACGCTCAAAAAAGCCGTTGCGGCACCTTGGCCATGACCACCAGAGCCAGTGTGGCGAGCGGACCGAACACCAGCGACAGCACAAACCACACCAGCCCGCGTCGGTTCTTGCCCTGCGCCAGGCCGGCATTCACCAGCGCCAGTGTGACCCAGCCGATGATGACCGGCAGGAGTTGGATGATCAGCGATGTCTGGGCTTGCATGGGCCGCGCTCGTCAGGTGATGTATCGGGAAAGCATCCGGCGATCGGGCGTCCAGTGTAACAAGGCCTCCAGCCGCCTCGCGAATCGTCTGTCGGACGACTCAGGCCGGCTTCACTCGAACCGATTATGCTGGGGCGTCTTGTGCGCCACGTTTTGCCCGACACCCAGCCTTGCGATCTTTTCCCGGAGGTTCTCCATGCGCCGATCCATCGCTTTCGTCATGTGCCTGGGCCTGTCGACCATGTTTGCCGGCGGTGTCCGCGCGATGCCGCCGACACATGGCCACGAATCGACCTCCTCGTCGGCCATGATCCGCTTCCAGCGCGACCTGGTGAACGTGCTGGCCCTGCGCAGCGAAGCCGAACCCCTGCTCGGCGCGGCCCTGCTGGCCCGTACCCTGCCGAACCCGCCCGATTACGTCAGTTTCCACGCCTTGATACAGCGCGCCGCAAAAGCGCCGGACGCCGGCCCCGGCATTGCCTGGGCACAGCTGGTCGATTGCGATGCCGAGGCCGACGCCTGCCCGGATGCCGGTGCGCTGGCCAAGCTCAAAAAGCAGGCCGCGGACAATGCCGCCGTGTGGCTGATGGTGCTGGGACAGGCCATGCGCAACGGCGACGAGGATGCCGCGCACGCGGCTCTGGCCAAGGCCGCAGAGGCTTCCCGCTACGACGACTACGCCGGCGTCAGCCTGGCCGCCCTGGCCAAGGCGGCGGCCGCGCTGCCACCGTCGACCGATCTTTACGGCAAGCAAGGCGCGGCCAACAGCGCCGCCGGCATCCGCGCGCTGCTGGTCTTCGGTCTGAGCAATTTTCAGCCCTTACCCGGCTTCCAGGCGACCGCCCGCCTGTGCCAGGACAGCAAGAACGACAAGCCGCTGCGACAACAATGTCTTGCACTGGCCGAGATCCTGGCCTGGGCCAGCTCGCCGCTGGCCCGCTCGCTGGGCCTGCATCTTCAGCAAACCCTGTCCGACGACGCCGACCTGCGCCACCAGGCCCGCGCCGCACGCCATGACCTGGTCTGGCAAGTGCACAACTTCGGCAAGCTCACGCTCGCCTCCCAGCACCGCCCCGACGTGGCCAAAACGCTGCTCGACCTGGCCCGCAACGGCGGCACCCGCATGAGCCTGATCCTCGCCGCCCTGCGCGCCGAACACATCCCCGTGGATGCCCCCGCCGGCTGGGAACCGCGACGGAAACAGGCCCGGTAGGGCGCGGCCACGTTCCGGATTTCTGTTATTGAAACGAAGTCCGTTCGTCCTGAGGTAGCGAAGGGCGGCAGCGCGATCTCGCTGGCTCCACGCTGTTCATGGTTCGATACCTCACCACGAACGGGAGATTGGCGACATGAACGGAGACTGGCGAAGAGGGAACCCCATTCGCCTGCACCCAGGCTCCTACCCATGGTTGCCGGCCGTGTAGTAGTCTGACCGCACCTTCACGCTTGGGGACAGACCGATGCAAACGGTTTTGGTGGCAAGCAGCAAGGGCGGATGCGGCAAGAGCACACTGGTGACCAATCTGGCGGCCTGTCACGCCCAGAAGGGTCGCCGCGTGACGCTGATCGACGCCGATCCGCAGGCTTCCAGTTTTACCTGGTGCGCGCGCCGGCCGGACACGCTGCCCGGCGTGCTGGCGCTGGAAGGCGCACGCCAGAGCACTTTCGACCAGGTGCCGGCCGATACTGACGTGCTGCTGATCGACAGCCCCGCCGGCATCCAGGATCGCATGCTCGACCCTCTGCTGGAACGCGCCGACGCGGTGCTGGTGCCGGTGCTCCCGTCGCTGTTCGATTTCGACGCCAGCGCCGCTTTCACTGAACGCCTGTCCGCCGCCAGCCGCATCCGCCGCGGCAAACTGCCGGTGGCGCTGGTGGCCAACCGCCTGAAACCGTGGACGCGCGCCAGCCAGGAAGCCTTGAACGAATTGCGCCAGCTGCGCTTTCCAGTGGCCGGCCACATCCGCGACAGCCAGGCCTACGTGCTGCTGTCGGGGCTGGGCAAGGGCATCTTCGATTACCACTCCGAGTACGTCCGCGGCCATCAGCAGGACTGGCGGCGTCTGCTCAACTGGCTCAAACGCAACCACGGCTGAGGATCATCGTCCATGCACGATCTGCTGGTACTGCGCCATGCCGAAGCCGCGCCCACCGCGCCTGGCGACGGCGATTTCGAGCGGCCCCTGAGTCCGCACGGCCTGACCCAGGCCGATGTCGCGGGACAATGGCTGAAAGCCCATGCGCCAGCGCCCGAAACGATCCTGTGTTCGCCGGCGCAACGCACGCGCATGACCGCCGCCCGGGTACTTGAGGCCATCTCACCGAACGCGCCTTCCCTGCAAATCCTGGACGGCATCTACGAAGCCACGCCGGGCCAGCTCGTGGCCCTGCTGGATCGTCATGCCAGTGCCGAATGCGTGTTGCTGATCGGCCACAACCCCGGACTGGAACGTCTGGTGGCCCTGCTGTGCGAGGGTCGCTCGCCGGATTTTCGCGGCATGCCGTCGGCGGCGCTGGCGCATATCCGCCTGGATGGCCCACTCGAACCGGGCAACGGACGCCTGCTCGCCTTCCACACGCAGTGAACCCACGCGCATGCCGGACCGCACCCGCCGTGTCGCCTGCGCGCTGGTCGCCGCGCTGCTGCTGGGCACGACGATCGCGCCCGTTCGCGCCGACGACGTTGCCATCGCGCCGGCCTCGTACGCCGCCTTCAGCGTGCGCCTGCTCTGGCTGAAACACGTCCGCGGACGCTTCGACAAGCTCTACGGCAATCTCGACTGGTCGCCGCAACGGCGCCAAGGCATCGTGCACGCATGGATCAACGTGACCACCGCGCGCATGCGCAACATGCACTACCGCCACATGCTGCTCGGCCCCGGCTTTCTGAGCGCCGCGACCTACCCGCGCATCCATTTCGTCTCCGCGCCGGTCGACCAGCGCCTGCTGCACCAGGGCGGTGACCTGCATGGTCGGCTCAGCATGCATGGCGTGACGCAACCGGTCGTGTTCGTCCTGCAGCCCTCAAATTGCATGAAGCCCGAAACCACGGTCTGCATCCTGCGCCTGCACGGCAGCATCCAGCGCAGCCGTTTCGGCATTCGGCAACATTCCACCATCCTTTCCGACCGCGTCCAGCTCGATCTGGTGATCGTGCTGGCACCGCAGCGAGGACTCTCCACCGGCAACAACGGGTAGGACGGGCACTGCCCGCCGATGAAGTTTGAACCGCGGGCAGTGCCCGCCCTGCGCGTCCCGCAATGAAAAACGTTCGCAGCCATTATCATGAAGGCATGTCCCTGTACTTCGCCCGGGTGTTGCGGGCCGCATGCCTGATATCGGCCCTGGCCGCCCTGTCGGGATGCGCGCTGTCGCACCAGCAAATCCGCAAGGCCGATGCCGTGGTGGCCGCGGCGCGACCGACCGCTCCCACCTGCACGCAAGCCGACCATTGCGCCGAGCCCTCGCCGTTTCTGGCCCAGGCGCACAAGGCCATGGCCGCCTCCACGCCCGATCAGCCGGTGCATTTCGTCACCCTGCTGGATCACGGCGAGAGCGCGCTGGCCGCGCGCATCAGCCTGATTCGCGCCGCGCGCAAGTCGATCGACCTGCAAACCTACATCTGGGCCAACGACGATGTCGGCAACCTGGTACTGGATGCGCTGGTCAAGGCGGCGCGCCGGGGCGTGCAGGTGCACGTGCTGGCCGACCAGCTGTTTTCCTTCCAGAACCTGGAACAGCTGGCCAAACTGGCACGCAGCAGCGTCAATCTCGAACTGCGCCTGTACAACCCCACGTTCGACGAGGCCGAAACCTCACCGCTGCAATTCATCGCCGGCGGCCTGTGCTGCTTTTCGCGTTTCAATCAGCGCATGCACAACAAGTTGCTGCTGATCGACGATGCCGTGGGCATCACCGGCGGACGCAACTACGAGAATCGCTACTTCGGCTGGGATCCCGACTTCGATTACCGCGACCGCGACGTGCTCGTGGCCGGCCCCGCCGCGCACGACATGGCCGACACCTTCGATCTGTTCTGGCACCACCCGCGCAGTGTGCCGCTGACCGCGCTGCGCGACGTCAACCGGCAGATTCTGGCCGACGGCCCCACGGCGCCCGGCTGGACGACGCCCCGATTCAAGCGGCCTGCGCGCGTGGCGCGCGTGCGTGCCGAAGCGGAGGATCCGGACTGGCTGCAGCAGCACCTCCTCTCGCACAGCCTGCGCGTGGGTCGCGTGGACTACTTTTCCGACCTCCCCGACAAGACCGATCAGCCACGTCGCAAGAAGGCCCGTGAACTCACCCTGCACATCATGCGCATGATCGCCGGGGCGAAGCATCAGATCGTGCTGCAGACGCCGTACCTGATCCTCAGCGACCGGGCCCAGCATATTTTCGAGCTGCTGCACCAGCGCCAGCGCCCGCCGCGCGTGATCGTGTCGACCAATTCGCTGGCATCGACCGACGCGTTCTTTTCCTACGCCATGTCCTACAAGCACAAGAAGCGCTTCCTCAAGGACTACGGCTTCGAGATCTACGAACTCAAACCGCACCCGACCGATGCCGACGTCTCCATCGCCCCGCCCGTGACCAACGCTGCCGCAGACACGACCGCATCTTCCCCCGTCAGCGGCCAGCGCAGACGGCATGGCAAACGCCAGGTGCCGTTCCACCCGTTGCACCCCGGCAAGCGCCGGCGACCGGCGCCGTTGATCACCAAGGGCGTGCGCATCGGCCTGCACGCCAAATCGATCGTGGTGGACGACCGCTTCGCCATGGTCGGCACGCACAATTTCGACCCCCGTTCGGATCACTACAACACCGAATCGGGCGTGATCGTCTATTCCACGCGCTTCGCCACTGCCCTGCGCACGCAGATCCTGCGCGACACCCAGCCCAGAAACGCCTGGACGATCGCGCCGCGCCAGCAGGACATCCCGATCATCAGCCCCATCAACCAGGCCATCAGCACGGTGTCCTCGCACTTGCCGTGGTTCGACCTGTGGCCGTTCCGCTACGCCACCAGTTTCGACCTCAAGACCGGCTGCAAGCCGCTGGCGCCGGCCGACCCCGGCTTTTACAAGTGCTACAAGCCGGTCGGCGACTTTCCCGGCGTCGATCTGCCGTTCAAGACCATCTACACACGTCTGGTCACCGGTTTCGGTTTCGGCCTGAGCGGCATTCTTTAGATTTCCTGCAGCCGCGGCGGGCACTGCCCGCCCTACGGTCGTCGATATGTCACACGATGACCAGGCGGGCGGGCACTGCCCGCCGTGGAAGCCCGTGCGTGCGCGCAGCTCCTTGCAGGTGCGGGTTGCCATGAACCAACCATGCCCGCGCCGCCGCTATATCGTGTGACATATTGACGCCATGAC
>DASSBH010000130.1:0-4426 GCA_035698945.1 Oleiagrimonas sp. | reverse complement strand
CTGCCCGTCGCCATACAGCATGCGGGTGTGGTCGGCGTAGAACAACGCATTCTCGACGCCGGCAAAGCCCTTGCCGCGGCCGCGCTTGATGACGATGGCGTTTTTCGCCGCCGCCACGTCCAGCACCGGCATGCCGTAGATGGGTGAGCCAGGATCGGTCTTGGCCACCGGGTTGACCACATCGTTGGCGCCGATCACCAACGCCACGTCGGTGTTGGCGAATTCGGGATTGATGTCGTCCATGTCGGCGATCAGGTCGTAAGGGACGCCGGCCTCGGCCAGCAGCACGTTCATGTGGCCGGGCATGCGACCGGCAACCGGATGAATGGCGAAGCTGAGCTTGACGCCACGCGCGATCAAGAGCCGCGCGAACTCCCAGATCTTGTGCTGCGCCTGCGCCACGGCCATGCCGTAACCCGGCACGATCACCACACGCTCGGCATAGGCCATCATCACCGCCGCGTCGGAGGCGTCGATGGGCTTGAGCGCGCCTTCCACTTCCTGCGCGTCCTGGCTCGTCACCGCGCCGAAATTGCCGAACAGCACGTTGCCCAGCGAACGGTTCATGGCCTTGGCCATCAATTGCGTCAGCAGCGTGCCGGCCGCGCCGACCACCATGCCGGCGATGATCATGGCCTCGTTGCCGAGCGCGAAGCCTTCGAAGGCCACGGCCAGACCGGTCAGTGCGTTGTAGAGCGAAATCACCACCGGCATATCGGCGCCACCGATGGGCAGCGTCATCAGCACGCCGAACACCAGCGCCAGCACGAAGAAGGCCACGATCAGGCCGATCTGCAGATGCCCCAGCACCAGCAGCACGCCGATGACGACAGCCGCCGCCAGCACCAGCAGATTGAAGACCTGCTGACCCACGAACATCAGGCGCCGGTTGAGCCAGCCCTGCAACTTGGCAAAGGCAATCAGCGAACCGGAAAACGACACCGCGCCGATCAGCGATCCGAGCACGGCCAGGGCCATGTGCGTCAGCCCCGGCCCGGCGGGATGGGCCTGCATCAGACCCGGCACGGAAGCGAATCCGAGCAGCTCGGTGGCGCCGATGGCTGCCGCCGCGCCGCCGCCCATGCCGTTGTACAGCGCCACCATCTGCGGCATGGCCGTCATCGCCACACGCCGGCCCGTTGCTGCTGCCACGCCCGTGGCCACAACGATGGCAGCCAGGATTGCCCAGCGATGATGCATGCCGGGCAGGAAAAACGTGGCCGCCACCGCCAGCAGCATGCCGATGCCGGCCCACTGGATGCCGCCACGCGCGGTGCGCGGCGAACTCATGCGCTTCAGGCCCAGGATGAACAGTACGGCGGCAATAAAATAGATGGCCCGGACGATCCACTCGACCGCGCTCATGCCCCGTCCTCCGGCTTGTCGCTCGGCTTGCGGCTGGGCTTGAACATCTCCAGCATGCGCTCGGTGACCACGTAGCCGCCGACCACGTTGCCCGCGCCCAGCAACACCGCGACCGTGGCGATGCCGAACTCCCACGGCGTATCCGCGTGTCCCATCGCCACCATCGCCCCGACCAGCACGATGCCATGCACGAAATTGGAACCCGACATCAACGGCGTGTGCAAGATCACCGGCACCCGGCTGATGATCTCGTAACCGGTGAATGCCGCCAGCATGAAGATGTACAAAGCCACGAAACCGTCGATCATGACCGCCTCCCCGCGAAGCTCTCCGCTACGATAACCCAAGCCGCCACTGGTCGGCACCTGTGTCAACCGCCATCGTACCGCCGCGTTACTCGGAGCAGACACAACTTATGGAGTCCCGGGATGATCACCCGACGGGGGACAAGAGCGTGAACAGCGCCGCGCCGGCGCTGGACGCGGATCTTCTGGCCGACGCGCAGGACGTGCCGGCCAGCCTGGATGCGTTTCTGGCGCAGGTGGAACGGCGCGCCTGGCGCATGGCCAGTTTTGCGCTCAACGACCGCGAGGAGGCGCTGGACGCCGTGCAGGACGCCATGCTGCGGCTGGTCAGGCACTACCGCAACAAGCCGGCCGCGGAATGGGCGCCGCTGTTCTGGTCGATCCTGCGCCGCCGCATCGTGGATATGCAGCGCCGGCGCAAGGTGCGCTCGGTGGTGATCGGCTGGCTGGGCGGCGGTTCCGACGGCCACGGCGGCGAGATGCCAACCTGGGAGCCGGCCAGCACCGATCCCGGCCCCGAGGAACGGCTGGAGGATCGGCACGCCATGGCCGACCTGCGTCGCGCCATGACCCGTCTTCCGGCCCGGCAACGCGAAACCTTCATGCTGCGTGTCCTGGAAGACATGAGCGTGGCCGAAACCGCCGCGGCCATGGGCTGCTCGGAAGGCAGCGTGAAAACCCATCTGTCGCGCGCCATGCACGCACTGCAAGCACAACTGGAGGATTGGCGATGAAATCCATGCCCGCTACCCATATTCAGGATCGGGCCCGCGAGTTGTACCGACGCGTCGGCCCGCAAGTCGACACCGCTACGGCGGCGCGCCTTCGCGCCGCGCGCCGCAAGGCGCTGGACAACTCGGCCTCCACCTATCAACGCCACCTGCGCTGGATGGTGCCGGCGGGCGCCTGCGCCATGGTCGCGCTGGCGGTGCTGACCGTCTGGCAGCCGTTGCATCGCCCGACGCCCGTGGCCACCACGACGCCTGCCTTGTCGCAACCCGCGTCCACCGACGTCCTGCCGCCGAACGCCGATCAGGCCGATCCCTCGCTTTACCAGAACATGGATTTCTACGCCTGGCTGGCCAGCCAGCAGCCCGCGAAATCCGGCCAGAGGCATTGATGTGATGCGTAGCGCGATTTTCATGGCCATGATCAGCCTCGCCGCCGCCTTCGCGTTCCCGGCCTGGGCCGGCCTCCGCCCCCCCCCGCAGGATGCCCATGCGCCGCACGACCGCCAGGCGCAGTCGGCCGTGCCGTGGCATGCACTGGATCACGACACCCAGCAAATGCTGGCTCCCCTGAAGCAACGCTGGGATCGGCTGCCCGCGCATGCGCAGCATCACCTGATGGAAAAGGCCAAACGCTGGGAACGATTGCCGGCCTATCGGCAAAAACGCATCCGCCGCAACATCCAGCGCTGGCAGCAGATGACCCCGGCCGAGCGCCGGCGCGTGCGCACCAACGAGCGCATCTACGAGCAATTGTCGCCCGCGCAACGCGCGCAACTGCATCAGGCCTACGAACGCTTCAAGCAAATGCCGCCCGAGCAGCAAAAGTCACTGCGGCGGCAGTGGCATCGCCTGAGCCCGGAACAACGCAAGCACTGGATCAAAAACGGCGCGAAAGGCGATCTGCCGCACGCCCACAGCGGCGGTCGCTGATAAGTTGCCTCAGCCCTTGAAGCTCAGCTGCTTCTGCCCCTCTCCCGCCGGGAGAGGGTGCCCCGCAGGGGCGGGTGAGGGTTCGCTTTCGCGTAATCGTTGCGCATCACCGCGACGTTCGATATCCATAGTACCGAACCCTCATCCGTCGCTTCGCGCCACCTTCTCCCGGCGGGAGAAGGGAGAGCCTCAACTTTCGGCACGACGCCGGCTTCGCGCTTCTCGGCGCACGCGCAGGATGCCTCTGCGTTTGAAGGGCCGATGGATGTACTCCAATGCCACATACAGCCATGCGGTGAAAATCACCCAGCGCAACCAGGAATCGTCCATACCCAGCACGCTCTCCAGACATCCCAAGATGACCATGCCCGCAAGATAAATCACGAATACAGGCCATTGCTCGCGAAAAAACACGGCCTGAAATGCTTCCTGATCCTTCACTGACAACTTGCGCGGCAACCATCTCCATCTAGCCATCGAAACGTACCTCTCCGTCGTGGGTCAGGCAGGTGGCGGCAATCAGTTCGTCGTCGAAGTTGAATGACAATGCCCCATCGCCAACCAGCAGTTGCACGAAATGCATCAGGTTGCGCGCATACATTTCCGAAGCATGCAGCGGCGCGCCGGAAGGCAGGTTGAGAGGGCCGACGATGCGCTTGCCGTCCTGTTCCACCGTTTCGCCCGGGCGCGTCAGTTCGCAGTTGCCGCCGCTCTCGGCGGCCATGTCGACGATCAGGGCGCCGTGCTTCATGCCTTCGACCATGCTCGCGGAAACGATGCGCGGCGCCGGTCGGCCGGGCAGTGCCGCCGTGGTCACGATCACGTCCACGCTCTTGAGATGCTCGGCCAGTGCCTGCTGTTGCGCGGCCCGCTCGTCCGCGGACAGTTCGCGCGCATAGCCGCCGCTGCCGCTGGCGTCGACACCCAGCTCCAGAAACTTCGCCCCCAGCGACTGCACCTGCTCGCGGGTTTCCGGGCGCACGTCATAGCCTTCGGTCTGCGCACCGAGCCGGCGCGCGGTGGCGATCGCCTGCAGCCCGGCGACGCCGGCGCCGATCACCAGCACCCGCGAGGGCCGCAGTGTGCCCGCAGCGG
>DASSBH010000129.1:0-18361 GCA_035698945.1 Oleiagrimonas sp. | reverse complement strand
TCGGTGCCGCCGGCGCCGGCCTGGATGTCGACGAATGCGTTGCCGGCGTCCATTTCACCCGAGAACATGCGCTGGAACTCCAGCTTCTCGACTTGTGCCTGCAGATCGGCCACGTCGTCGGCCACCGATTGAATGGTGCCTTCATCCTCGTCGGCCTTGGCCATGTCCAGCAATTCGCCGGCATCGGCCAGCCCATGCGTCAGCTTGCCGATGCCGTTGACGACGGTATCCAGACGCGCGCGCTCACGACCCAGTTCCTGGGCGCGGGTCGGGTCGTTCCAGATATCGGGGTTTTCCAGTTCGCGGGTGACTTCTTCCAGACGCTCCTGCTTGGCAGGGTAGTCAAAGAAACCCCCGAAGCGCGTCCACGCGGGCCGTCAGGTCCGCGATTTGCGCATGGATCGGATTGGTCTCGATCATGGTGATAAATGACTGCACAAAGCGCGTTATTTTAACAAATCGTCCCACCCTTCGCATAGACCATGCTCTCTGAAAGGCTCACTTTCCAGGGGGCTTGACTTATGCCACAACGGCTTGTCTCCGGGTGCTAGACTCTCATGGAAGGTTGACGGATCACCAGAGGGGGCTGGATATGCGAACCAGGTTTGCGCAACTGTCTGTGCTGGTCGTCGAAGATCACGATTTTCAGCGCCAGGTGGCCATGCGACTGGTTGGCCAGTTGGGTGTCGGTCACACGCTGGAAGCCGGCGACGGGCGTCAGGCTCTGGAGGTGCTTGGCGAACAGCAGCAAGCGGTGGATGTGGTGCTGGTCGATCTGGACCTGCCGCACATGGACGGCATCGAGTTCATCGGCCGCGTCGCGCGCGAGGAACTGGCCCATGCGGTCATCGTGCTGACCGCGCTTGATCCGGCATTGCTGAACACCGTTCGCATCATGGCGCGCGCCTCGGGCATGCGCGTGCTCGGCACGGTCGAAAAACCCCTGACGCGCGCCAAGCTCACCGAAGCGCTGGATCTGTTTTTCACGACCGACCCCACGGACGACGAGGATGCGCATCCGGACATCGACGAGGGCCTGCTCGCCGAAGCGTTGGCCAACGACGCCTTCGAGGCCTGGTTTCAGCCGCAGGTCGCCATCGACAGCGGATTTGTCACCGGCACCGAAGCCCTGGCCCGCTGGAATATGGACGGGCGCCAGATCTCCCCCACCCGCTTCATCCTCGAAATGGAACGGCGCGACCTGATCTACGCGCTCACCGAAAGCATTCTCGGCCAGGCCTGCGCCTGGCAAAAGCGCTGGCGCGACCAGGGCATTCATGTCGACATGTCGGTCAACGTGTCCATGCACAACCTCAATGACACGGCCGTAGCCGACCGCTACCAGGCCATCGCCCAGTCGGCCGGCGTCGATCCGCGGGGCATCACGCTGGAGATCACAGAATCGGCGATGATGAAGGAATCGGCCAAGGTGCTCAATGTGCTGGCGCGATTGCGGCTCAAGGGTTTCGGGCTTGCGGTGGACGACTTCGGCACGGGCTGGTCGTCGTTGTCGCAACTGGCGCAACTTCCGGTGACCGAACTCAAGATCGACCGAGGGTTCATCAACAACGCCGCCGCGGATGCGCGCAGCCGCGCCGTGGTCGAAACCAGTGTCGAACTTGGCCACAAGCTGGGCCTGACCACGGTGGCCGAAGGCGTCGGCAATGTCGACGAATGGCAGATGCTTGCCGAACTCGGCTGCACCCGCGCGCAGGGGGAACTCATCAGCATGGCGGTGCCGGGCGAGCAATTGCCCGCGGCCATCGAAAAGTGGCGGCGTCTGCACCCATGAACCGCAGCTTCTGGACTGTCCGCCGCCAGCTCCTGTTGTTGTTTTGCGTCATGCTGGCGGCGGCCGGCAGCGTGCTGGCGCTGGATGTGGTTTATCAGCACCGGCACGAAACCACGCTGAACCAGCTTTACGACAACGCCCTGGGCGGGCAGACCGCGGTCAAGACCCTGACCGATGCCTACGGCATCACCGTCATCGGCGTGACCTTCAAGGTGCGCAACGGCCTGATGAGCTTCGAGGACGGCATCGCCCGGATCGACCACGCCCGTGGGCAGATCGACCAGGCGTTCGCGGCCCTGCATGCCGAAGCCATGCCACCCAGGCAACACGATCTGCTCATGGCCATCGACAAGGCGCGCGCGCCTGCCGATGCGGCGATCATGACGCTGCGCGAGCAACTTGCAGCGCACAGCATCGCGGGCCTCGGCCATTTCGCCGATACACGATTGTTCCCGGCGCTGGATCCGCTGCTGGACAACCTGGGCCTGCTCACGGACCTCAAGATCCTGGACGCGCAGACGCAACTCCAGCACGACAAGGTGCAGACGCATCGGTTGAACTACTGGCGCATCGCGCTTTCGTTCGGCGCGCTGCTGATTGTGCTGATTGCGGGCAACCGGGTACTGCGCAACGTCTATAACGGTATCGAGCAGTTGGTGCGGATGGCCAAGGGCATGCGTGCGGGTGACTACGACATGCCGCCCGGAGCGCCGGTGAAGGGCGAGCCGCGCGAAGTGGTCGAAGGCTTCCTGGCCATGCGCGAGGAGGTCAAGCGCAAGAATGTCGCGCTGCAGGCAAGCGAAACGCATGCGCAGGACGCCAGCCGTGCCAAGAGCGCCTTCCTTGCCGCCATGAGCCACGAGATCCGCACGCCTATGATCGGCATCACCGGCATGCTGGAGCTGCTGGAACACACGTCGCTGGATGCCGAACAGCGGCGTGGCATCGCGATCGTGCAGAAATCGGCGCAAAGCCTGCTGCAGATCATCGGCGACATCCTCGATTTTTCCAAGATCGAGGCCGGCCGCATGGAACTGGCCATGCACGACATCGACCTGCGCGGGCTGGTCGAACACACCACGAACAATTTCCTTGGCACCGCTTCCAGTCGGGGGCTGACGCTGAAACTGGTGATGGACGACAACCTCGCACCCGCCTACATCGCCGATCCGCTGCGCTTGCGCCAGATCCTTTCCAACTTTCTTTCCAACGCGCTGAAGTTCACCCGCAGCGGCGGCATTACCGTGCGCGTCGAGCGCCTTGTCACCCAGGACGATGACCGCGAGCGCATCGCCATACGCGTGCGCGACAGCGGCATCGGCATCGGCGAAGAGCAACGCGATCTTTTGTTTCAGCCGTTTTCGCAAGGCGACAACGGTACGGCGCGCCGGTTTGGCGGCACCGGTCTCGGGCTGGCCATTTGTCGGCAACTGGCGGAATTGATGGGAGGCACCATCGAGCTGACCAGCAAACCGGGCGCCGGAAGCACTTTCAGCCTGGTGCTGCTGCTGGCCCGGGGCGATCCGGCCCGGATCGAAGTCGATCGTCCGGCGCCTTCACGCAAGGATTTTCCCACGCGGCCATTGCCAAGCCTTGAAGAGGCCCGCCTTGAAAAGAGCCTTGTACTGGTGGTGGACGATCACTCCACCAACCGTGAAGTGCTCACGAGGCAGCTCGCGCGCGCCGGGTTTGCCTGCGAAACCGCCGCCGACGGCGAGGAAGGCCTGCGGCGCTGGCGATCGGGCGATTACGCGCTGGTGCTGACCGATATCCACATGCCGCGAATGGACGGCTATCAACTGACCGCCGCCATCCGCGAAGCCGAACTTGCCCAGCATTTGCCGCGCACGCCCATCGTGGCGATCACCGCCAACGTCAGCAAGGGCGAGCCGGAGCATTGCCTGGCCCAGGGCATGGATGCTTTCCTCGGCAAACCGTTGCACATACCGCAACTGTCGACGACCTTGCGGCATTGGCTGCCGCACGTGGTTTTTCCCGCACCCGTACCGCAAAACGACCAGGTCGAGGAAACCATCGTCGTCGAGAGTGTCGCGTCTGCCGACCCCGTCGATCTTGATGTCCTGCACGAAATCACGGGTGAGGACATGACCCTGGCCCGCAACATGCTGAGCGACTTCCTGGTCAGCGCACGCAAGGATCTGGCAAACCTGCAGGCGGCCCTGTCCGCAGACGACCTGCCCAAGGCGTCTCGCGAAGCGCACCGCATCAAGGGCGCAGCCGCCCTGATCGGCGCACGCGACGTGCACCTTGTCGCAGCCGACCTGGAACGCGAGGGTCGAGCGGGCCACGTCGATGCCATGAAAATCGACCTGCCTGCGCTGTCATCGGCGCTGGATGCCCTGGCTGCGTGGGTGGCGGCGTAGACCAGTCTCCGTCGGCGTCCTTCATGGGAATAGCTGCAATAAAATGTACCAGGCCATTGTTTTTACAACACATCATGCTTTAAGAAACCCGAAGGAAACCATCCACACGCTCTCGCCGTACCGTCATCCCGGCCCAAGCCGGGATCCATTTTGATACTTGCCAAGGTGTCGAAACTGAAAGCTTCACGCTCCGACTACCATGGATCCCGGCTTGCGCCGGGATGACGTTGAGGCGGTTGAATACCTGCATGTGAGGTTTGGAGATTTTTCCTGTCGTGCAGACTTCCTTCGGCATGAGCGAAGCGGGTTCCACAGGAAATCAGGCGACCTCGACGTGCCGCAATATCAGGCGCGCGCTTTCGCGGCCTTGCCACTCGTTGACGGAGAGCTCGTAGCCGGCGCGCAGCAACGGCGGGAATGTCTGGTCGTTGGGAACCTGGAACATCACCGCATCCAGTACTGCGCCATCGCGCGGATCGCGCAGTTTCAGGCGTCGATGGCCGACGCCCATGGCTCGGGCGCTGACGCACTCGAAAACATTGTCGAAAAACGGCGCCTCGAAGCCCTGCCCCCACGGGCCGGCATGGCGCAAAGCCTGGGCCTGCTCCAGACAGCATTCGCCCGCGGCCAGCTCGCCATCGCTCCACAAGACCGGTTGCAGGGAGCCTGAGCCCAGACGTTCGCGCGCCACCGCGTCGAAGGCCCGGGCAAAATCGGCAAAGTGCTGCGCAGCAAGACTCAGGCCCGCCGCCATGGCGTGGCCGCCGAAGCGTTCGATCAGACCGGGATGGCGCGCATGCACGTCGGCCAGGGCATCGCGCACATGAAAACCCGGAATCGAACGCGCCGAACCGCGCAACAGGCCATCGTCGCCCTCGCCCGCCGGCGCGAAGGCCACCACGGGGCGGTACAGGCGGTCCTTGATCTTCGATGCCACCAGACCCACCACGCCGGCATGCCAATGTGGCTCGTACAGCGCCACGCCAAGCGTGTCCACCGGGTTCACATCGGCCGCCAGATGCTCGGCTTCGGCCACCATGTCTTCCTGCAATTGGCGACGTTCGGCATTGATGGCCGACAGGCGCGTGGCCAACACCAGCGCCCGCTCCTCGTCGTCGCAAAGCAGACAGGCAATGCCCTGGGTCATGTCCTCCAGCCGGCCGGCCGCATTCAGGCGCGGTGCGAGGGCGAAGGCGATGTCGGCGGCGGTCAGCGTCGAGGCGGCGCGGCCGCTGGCCTGGATCAATGCGGCAATGCCCGCCGAGGCCATGCCGGCCCGGATACGGCGCAAACCCGATTCGACCAGGATGCGGTTGTTGTAGTCCAGCGGCACCAGGTCGGCCACGGTGCCCAGCGCCACCAGATCCAGCAGGCCGGCCAGATCCGGTTGCGTCCGCGCATCGAACCGACCGGCTTCGCGCAGGCGCGCCCGCAGGGCCAGCAGCAGATAGAACATCACTCCTACCCCGGCCAACGCCTTGCTGGGGAATCCGTCATCGGAAAGATTGGGATTGACGATGGCTTGCGCCCGCGGCAATACGCGGCCCGGGAGGTGATGATCGGTGACGACGACGTCGATGCCACGCTCGCGGGCGGCGTCGACACCATCGACGCTGGCGACGCCATTGTCCACGGTGACGATCAGATCCGGACTGTCGGCCAACGACGCCACCAGCGCGGGGCTCAGGCCATAGCCATGACGCACCCGGTGCGGCACCACGAAACCCACACGACGCGCTCCCAGCAGGCGCAGTCCGCGCACGGCCACGGCAGTGCCGGTGGCGCCGTCGCAATCGTAATCGCCGACGATCAGGACGCGCTGGTTCTCGTCGATGGCCCTGAGCAATCGCGCCGTGGCCGGTTCCAGGCCGCCAAGCTGCTGCGGCGATTCCAGGTGCGCCAGCCGGTAAGCCAGTGCCCCGGGATCACGCACGCCGCGCGCCGCGTAGATGCGGCGCAGGATGGTTGAAACGTGCGACGGCCAGTCCATGTCCAGCCAGTCGTCGGGCAGCGGACGGCGCTGCAGGCGCGGCTGGATCATGCGCCGCGTCGCCAGAAACGCCAGCGTTGCCCGCGCGTGATCCGCCAGCGTTCGCCGCCCGCGAAATGTAATACCAAAGAGTGGATGCGCCGCTGCCGCAGCATGCCGAAAAGCATGTCCGCGCAGCCTTCCGGCGCACCGGAGCGGCCAAGATCCAGCAAAGTGTCACCCGCCAACCGGCGATTGTCGTCGAAGGCCTCCAGAGGCAGCACTTCGACACCCGCCCGGCGCGCCAACGAAACCGGCAGGAGATCGTCCGCGTACACCCGTTGCAGATCGCTTTTGATCCACATGGGCAGGCTGCCGCCGCCCCACAGCCACAAACTGTTGACGGTCATCCGCCCCTGCTGTTGCCGTTGCCGGTTGAGGGGATGCTGGTGCAGAAGGATCTGGGTTTCATTGATCAGCTGACGCCAGCGGCGGCCGGCGTCACCTTCGGGCAGATGCCGGATCAGGTCGTCGCCCAGCACATCGCCCGGGCTGTCGAATGCCGGCAGAATGGCGCCGGACGGCAAACGCAGATGCCAACGCGCGGGTGTCGTGATTTCCAGTCGCAAACCGCTGTCGCCGAACCATGGCCGCAGGGGTTTGGCCAGCGCCTCGGCTTCGGCCGGGTCGACATCCAGGCTGCCGCAGGCCAGTATGCGCGCACCGGTCATGTCCGGCTGGATGTGGGCAAGGTCCGCACACAGCCAGACGGCGTCGCCGGCATCACCGGCGAGGTGTTCACGCACCAGTGCCGCGACCGGCAAGGTCGTGCCCGGCCAGTCGAAATAGCTGGATATCGCCTGCTCGCCAGTCGCGCCGGGAGTCAGGCTGTCACCGCGCGCCAGCATGCGCTGCATCACCGGCAGCGAGTCAAACCGTGCAAGGGACGGCAGCAAAGCATGCAGGGTGTTCATGCGGGCTGGTTTTCCAGTGTTTCGGACAGTTCCAGCCAATCGTTTTCCAGCTGATCCTTCTGCTGGCGCAACTGGCCCTGCTCGCGCCCCAGGTCGGCCAGCACGGCGGTCGGTCCCTGATAGATCACCGGATCTGCCAATGTCCGTTCGATGCTGTCGAGACGACGGTTGATATCCGTCACCTGCATTTCCAGCCGGCCAAGGCGCTTGCGCAATTCGCGGGTACGTTCGCGTTCCTGCGCGGCCGCCCGGCGTCGTTCGCGGGCATCAGGCTGTGCCTCGGTCTTCGGCGTCCGCTCGGCCTTGCCGGCACCGGCGGATTGGCGCTCGCGCAGCCAGCGCGCGTAGTCGTCCAGGTCGCCCTCGAAATGCAGCACCTCGCCGTCGGCGACGCGCCAGAAGTCGTCGCACACCAGGCTCAGCAGGTGGCGGTCGTGCGAAACCAGCACCAGCGCGCCGGGATAGTCGTTGAGCGCGTCGGCCAGGGCTTCGCGCATGTCCATGTCGAGATGGTTGGTGGGTTCGTCCAGCAACAGCAGGGCCGGTTTTTCCCAGGCGATCAGGGACAGCGCCAGGCGCGCGCGTTCGCCGCCGGAAAATCCGTCCACCGGTTCCAGTGCACGGTCGCCGACAAAATTCCAGCGCCCCAGCCAGTCACGCAATTGCTGGGTGGAAGCTTCCGGCGCCAGATGCGCCAGGTGATCCTGCGGGCTCTCGCCGGCATGCAGTTTTTCCACGGTGTGCTGGGTGAAATAGCCGACCGTGAGATCCTTGTGCGCACTGCGCTCGCCGGCCAACAGCGGCAGGTCTCCGACCAGGGTTTTCACCAGCGTGGATTTGCCGGCGCCATTGGGGCCAAGCAGACCGATGCGATCTCCGGATTCCAGGTGCAGGTCGACTCCGCGCAGGACGGGGTGATCCTGCTGATAGCCCGCATCGACCTGCTCCAGCTTCAGCATCGACTCGGGCAGACGGTCGGGATCCGGAAAACTGAAATGGAAGGGACGCTCGGCACGCACCGCCTCGGTGCCGGCCATCTTTTCCAGCCGCTTGATGCGGGATTGCGCCTGCCGCGCCTTGGTGGCCTTGGCCTTGAAGCGATTGATGAAGGATTCCAGATGCGCGCGTTCGGCCTGCTCGCGTTCATGTGCCAGTTGCTGCTGATGCAACTGTTCGGCGCGTTGCCGCTCAAAGGCGCTGTAATTGCCGGTATAAAGCCGCGCGCCGCCCTGCTCCAGATGCAGGGTGTGCGAGGTGACGCCATCGAGAAAATCGCGGTCATGCGAAATGACCAGCAGCATGCCCGGGTAACGCTTGAGCCACTGTTCCAGCCACAGGACGGCATCAAGATCGAGATGGTTGGTCGGCTCATCCAGCAGCAGCAGTTCGGACGGCGCCATCAGGGCGCGCGCCAGGTTCAGGCGCACGCGCCATCCGCCGGAAAACTCGGCCACCGGCTTGTCGTGCGTGTCGGGCGAGAATCCCAGGCCATGCAGCAGACGTCCGGCGCGCGCACGCGCGTCGTAGCCTCCCAATTCCTCAAGGCGCTGGTGGGCCGTGGCCACTCTGGCGTGGTCTTCGGCGGCCTGGGCCTGCGCTTCCATGGCCAGCACCGCGGCCACTTCGATATCGCCGCCCAGCACGTAGTCGATGGCCGGATCCGGCAAGGCCGGCGTCTCCTGTGCCACCGATGCCATGCGGGTATCGGCAGGCAGTTCGACGCTGCCGTCATCGGTATCCAGCTCGCCGCGCACGGCGGCGAACAGGCTGGACTTGCCGCAGCCGTTGCGCCCCACCACGCCGACTTTCCAGCCGGCATGGAGCACCCCATTGACGTCGGACAGCAACAACCGTCCGCCACGGCGCAAGGCCAGGTTGCGGAAGGCAAGCATTTACTTGTAACTCACCTCGACGACTTCATACTGCCTGACGCCGTTGGGCGCTTGGAACTCGAAGCTGTCGCCTTCGCGGCGGCCGATCAGGGCTCGCGCGATGGGCGAGGATACGGCAATCAGGTTCTGCTTGATGTCGGCTTCCAGGTCGCCCACGATCTGGTAGGTGACTTCCTTGCCGGATTCCGTTTCTTCCAGTGCCACGGTGGCTCCGAAGACCACCTTGTCACCCACGTCGAGCGTCGACGGGTCGATGACCTGCGCCGTGGAAAGCGCCGCTTCCAGCTCGTTGATGCGGCCCTCGACGAAACTTTGCTGCTCGCGCGCGGCATGGTATTCCGCGTTTTCCTTGAGGTCGCCATGCGCGCGCGCTTCAGCGATGGCCTCGACGATGCGCGGACGCTCGGTGAATTTCAGTCGTTCCAGTTCACTGCGCAGGCGCTCTGCGCCCTGCTTGGTCATGGGGGCACGGTTCATGATGTGCACTCCTGGGAAAAGGTTGTACGGGCGGCATGGCCGCCGATCGGGTGGTATCAGCCAAAACATCAGCACTTGCCCGGCGGAACCGGGCAAGTGCTGGAGGTTTTACGTTGACGCTGGCCTTCAAGCATGGAGTCCCCGGGAAAACAAAGCAAGCTCCAGCTCGAATGATTCCCGGTCGGATCCGAACAGGGCGAGCACTGCCCGCCACAGCCGCTTGCATATATCAAACCTTGCAAGGCGGGCAGTGCCCGCCCTACTCGTCCGCGGCATTCAATCCGAGCTTGTTTCGGTTTCGGTCAGCTTCCGGTGCAGTTCCTGCAGGCTGTTGACTTCGCCGCTGTCGCGGAAATCCAGCGAGTGCAGCAACGCGCGTGCGCCGGCGATGGTGGTCGAATAGGTGACGCGCTGCTGCAGCGCCTCGCGGCGGATCGAAAACGAGTCGGCAATCGCCTGACGCCCTTCCGTGGTGTTGACGATGTAGACGATTTCGCCGTTCTTGATCAGATCGACGATGTGCGGACGGCCTTCGAGCACCTTGTTGATGCGCTCGCAGGCCACGCCATGCGCGTTGAGGTAAGCCGCCGTGCCGCCGGTGCCGACCAGGCTGTAGCCGCGCCGGATGGCATCCTCGGCGATGGGCACGAGGCGTTCCTTGTCGGCGTCGCGTACCGACATGAATATCTTGCCCGAAGGCGGCGCCTTGATCGAAGCCGCTTCATGGCCACGCGCAAAGGCGGCGCCGAAGTTCTTGCCCACGCCCATCACCTCGCCGGTGGAACGCATTTCCGGGCCAAGAATAGGGTCGACGTTCTGGAACTTCAGGAACGGGAAGATGGCTTCCTTGACCGAGTAGTAATCCGGAATCACCTCGCGTGTGGTTTTCTGGTCGGCCAGCGAACGGCCGGCCATGCAGCGCGCCGCGATGCTGGCCAGCGGTTGGCCGGTGGCCTTGGACACGAACGGCACCGTGCGCGAGGCGCGCGGGTTCACTTCCAGAATGAAGATGTTGTCGCCCTGCACCGCGAATTGGGTGTTCATGAGGCCGACGACCTTGAGTTCGCGCGCCAGCAAGGTGACCTGGCGACGCAGTTCGTCCTGCACTTCCGGTGTCAGCGAATACGGCGGCAGCGAGCAGGACGAATCGCCCGAATGCACGCCCGCTTCCTCGATGTGCTCCATGATGCCGCCGACCAGCACCTTGCCGTCGGCGTCGGCGATGACGTCCACATCCACTTCCGTGGCATGGTCGAGGAAACGATCCAGCAGCACCGGAGAATCTTCCGACACCTTCACCGCATCGCGGATGTAGCGCGCCAGATCGGCGTCGGCATAAACGATTTCCATGGCGCGTCCACCGAGCACGTAGCTCGGGCGCACCACCAGTGGATAACCGATCTCGTTGGCCAGCGTCAGCGCTTCCTCGGCAGTGTGCGCGATGCGGTTGGGCGGCTGCTTGAGGTTCAGGCGATGGATCAACTGCTGGAAACGCTCGCGGTCTTCGGCCAGATCGATGGAATCCGGGCTGGTGCCGATGATCGGCACGCCGGCCGCCTCCAGCGCGCGCGCCAGTTTCAGCGGCGTCTGGCCGCCGTACTGCACGATCACACCCTTGGGCTTTTCGACGGCGACGATTTCCAGCACGTCCTCCAGCGTCAGCGGCTCGAAGTACAGGCGGTCGGAAGTGTCGTAATCGGTGGACACCGTTTCCGGGTTGCAGTTGACCATGATGGTCTCGAACCCGTCGCGGCGCAGCGCCAGCGAGGCGTGCACGCAGCAGTAGTCGAACTCGATACCCTGGCCAATGCGGTTGGGGCCGCCGCCGAGCACCATGATCTTGTCGCGGTCGGTCGGATCGGCCTCGCACTCTTCCTCGTAGGTGGAATACATGTAAGCCGTGGACGTGGCGAACTCGGCCGCGCACGAATCCACACGCTTGTACACCGGATGCAGGCCCAGCGTGTGGCGCAGATGGCGCACACCGGCCTCGTCGGTGCCCAGCACCTGGGCCAGGCGTTTGTCGCTGAACCCCATGCGCTTGAGCGCGCGCAAACGCGGCTCGTCCAAGGCGGCGATGCCCTGCCCGGCCAATTCGGTTTCCGCCGCCACGATGTTTTCGATGGCCGCCAGGAACCACGGATCGATATGCGTGTGTTCGAACACGTCGCCCAGGCTCATGCCGGCGCGGAAGGCATCGCCCACGTAAAAGATGCGTTCGGGCCCCGGTTCGCGCAGCTCGCGCTTGAGTGTAGCGCGGTCATCCTCGTTGCCGAGATCGAGACCGGTCGGATCCAGGCCGCACTTGCCCGTTTCCAGCCCGCGCAGGGCTTTCTGGAACGATTCGGTGAAGGTACGGCCAATGGCCATTACCTCACCCACCGAATGCATCTGCGTGCCCAGGCGCGACGTGGAAGCGGGAAACTTCTCGAACGCGAAACGCGGAATCTTGGTGACCACGTAATCGATGGTTGGCTCGAACGAAGCCGGCGTGCGACCACCGGTGATGTCGTTGTCCAGCTCGTCCAGCGTGTAGCCCACGGCCAGCTTGGCGGCGATCTTGGCAATCGGGAAGCCGGTGGCCTTGGACGCCAGCGCCGAGGAACGCGACACGCGCGGATTCATCTCGATCACCACCATGCGCCCGGTTTTCGGATCCATGCCGAACTGCACGTTGGAGCCGCCGGTATCCACGCCGATCTTGCGCAGCACGGCCAGCGAGGCGTCGCGCATGACCTGGTATTCCTTGTCGGTCAGCGTCAGCGCCGGCGCCACAGTGATCGAATCACCGGTATGCACGCCCATCGGATCGATATTCTCGATAGCGCAAATGATGATGCAGTTGTCCGCCTTGTCGCGGACGACCTCCATCTCGTATTCCTTCCAACCCAGCAGCGACTCGTCGACCAGCACCGAATGCACCGGCGAAAGCTCCAGGCCCCGTTTGACGATGGTCTCGTATTCTTCGATGTTGTAGGCGATGCCGCCACCGGAACCGCCCAGCGTGAACGAGGGCCGCACGATGGCCGGAAAACCGAGATCCTTCTGTGCCTCGACGGCCTCTTCCCAGCTTTCGACCAAATGCGCACGTGGGCTTTCCAATCCGATCTCGTCCATGGCCACACGGAATAATTCGCGATCCTCGGCGGTGCGAATGGCCTCGCGCGAGGCGCCGATCAGCTCGACCCCGTATTTTTCCAGCACGCCGTTGTCGGCCAGCGCCAGCGCGCAGTTCAGCGCCGTCTGCCCGCCCATCGTCGGCAGCACCGCATCGGGCTTCTCCTTGGCGATGATGCGCTCCACCGTCTGCCAATTGATCGGCTCGATGTAGACCGCGTCGGCCGTCTCCGGATCGGTCATGATCGTGGCCGGATTGGAGTTCACCAAAATGACGCGAAAGCCTTCTTCTTTCAGAGCCTTGCAGGCCTGAGCTCCAGAATAATCGAACTCGCAGGCCTGCCCGATGACGATGGGGCCGGCGCCAATGATGAGGATGCTTTTGAGGTCAGAGCGCTTAGGCATGGGTGCGTGCCTCCTGCATCAGGCTGGCAAATCGATCGAACAGATAAATGATGTCGTGGGGCCCGGGAGACGCTTCCGGGTGGCCCTGGAAACAGAAAGCTGGGCGATCGGTCAGGGCAAAGCCCTGCAGGCTGCCGTCGAATAGCGATTTGTGCGTCACGCGCACGTTGTCAGGCAACGTGTTCGGATCGGCGGAGAAACCGTGGTTCTGGCTGGTGATGAGCACGCGGCCATCATCCAGATCCTTGACCGGATGGTTGGCGCCGTGATGGCCGAATTTCATCTTGATGGTTTTCGCGCCCAGCGCCAGCGCCATCAGCTGATGGCCAAGGCAGATGCCGAACAGCGGGATGCGTGCTTCAAGAAATGTGGCGGTGGCCTGGATGGCGTAGTCGCAGGCGGCGGGGTCGCCGGGGCCGTTGGCCAGGAACACGCCGTCAGGGTGCATGGCCAGCACGTCCTCGGCCGGCGTTTCGGCCGGAACCAGATGCACGTCGCAACCACGGTCGGCCAGCAGGCGCAGGATGTTGCGCTTGACGCCGAAATCGTAGGCCACGACCTTGAAGCGGGCTTCGGGATGCGCAAATTCGCCCTGCGTCAAATCCCAGGTGCCCTCGTTCCAGTCCTTCGGCTGCTTGATGCTGGCTTCCTTCGCCAGATCCGCGCCATCGAGGCCGGGGAAGCCCTTGGCCCTGGCCAGTGCGGCATCGGCGTCCACGCTTTCGCCGGCCATGATGCAGCCGTTCTGTGCGCCCTTGTCGCGCAGGATGCGGGTCAGGCGGCGGGTGTCGATATCGGCAATGGCCACGATGCCGTGGCGTTCGAGATAGGCGTTGAGGCTTTCCCGACTGCGCCAGTTGCTCGGCAGGCGCGGCACGTCGCGCACGATCAGGCCGGCGGCCTGCACCTTGTCGGATTCGACATCGACCTCGTTGCAGCCGGTATTGCCGATGTGCGGACAAGTCAGCGTGACCAGCTGCTGCATGTAGGAGGGATCGGTGAGGATTTCCTGATAGCCGGTCATGGCGGTGTTGAATACCACCTCGCCGACGGTTTCACCCAGAGCGCCTACCGAACGCCCACGAAAAACGCTGCCATCTTCAAGAACTAGCAGGGCTGGAATCATCAGGACCGCCTCACGGGTGCGACAAGACCCGCAGACCTGAACGGTCCGAGCGGGTTTGCAAGAAAAGGAATACCGGGCGGGTCGATATGTTAAGCGACAACCCGTCGGGTGTCCACCAAAAGCCCCTGCCTCTGCTCATCCGGTTCGCGAACCACGCACGCCGCCACTGCAGCCAAGGCATTACAATCAGGGCAGCCCACCGTTCGACAGCCCGCATGAACAGCACCCTTCTCGACACCACCCAGTTCGATCGACCGGATACGCTGGTCTTCAACCAGCCGTTTTCGTTCATGGTGGCCCACGCCATGCTGCCGCACAGCCAGCGCCAGGTGCTCGGCAAGGACTTTCCACGCTACAACGAGGCCGGCTTTTTCCCTTACGACGAACATGAATGCGGCGAATCCGTCCGCGCCCTGGTGGATCGGCTGACCGCGCCGGAATTCGCCGATGCCGTCGGCAAGCGGTTGGGCATCGAGCATCTGGGCGGTTATCCCACATTGGTGACGATGTGCCGCTCGTTGAACCGCCGCCACGGCACCATCCACACCGACAGCAAATCCAAGGTGGCCACGGCGCTGCTGTACCTCAACGACAACTGGCCGGACACCAGCGACGGCTGCCTGCGCTTCCTGCGCAGCATCGACGACATCGATGCCACCGTGTCGCCTGAAATCAAGCCGCTGTACGGCGAGTTTGTCGCCTTCAAGCGCGCCGACAATTCCTTCCACGGCCACCTGCCCTACGAGGGCGAGCGCCGCGTGATCCAGGTGGCCTGGCTGGTCAGCGAAGAAGCCAAGCTGCGCAAGACACAGCGCGGCCGGTTCTCGCGCATGCTGAAAAAGCTGTTCGGCAGCCTGGATCAGAAAGTCGGGGCCGGGCGCGACCGCAACGCGTCGCACCGCTGACGCTCACGACGACACAGGTAGGGCGGGCATTGCCCGCCAGACAGGGTTCCCGACGGTGGGCAATGCCCGCCCTACGTCCTGTCATGCCAGCAAAGATGGCAGACACGGATCAACACGGATGGACGCGGATACAGAACAATTCAGCTTGATCCGCGTCCATCCGTGTTGATCCGTGTCAAGAAGCCATGGCCGGATCTGACGATCCTTCCATGAAAACCGAAGAGGCCTCGGCAGGAGAGTTTCTACCGGGCCAAGCGTTCGTCCAGGACTTCGCCGATGCCGTAATGACCCGGTGCGCGGCCGGCCAGCCAAGCGGCGGCGGTCAATGCGCCACGCGCGAAGATGGCGCGGTCGGTGGCGCGGTGGATCAGTTCCACGCGCTCGCCCTGGGTCGCCAGCATGGCAGTGTGCTCACCGACGATGTCGCCGCCGCGCACGACCGCAAAACCGATGCTTCCCGGCGCGCGCTCACCGGTGTGGCCGTGACGTTCGTACGTGGCGGCGTCGCCGAGTTCGAGGCCGCGCGCTGCAGCGGCAGCCTGCCCCAACGCCAACGCCGTGCCCGAAGGCGCGTCCTGCTTGCGACCATGATGGGCTTCGATGATTTCCAGATCCCATTCCGGCAGTGCCGCCGCGGCATCACGCAACAAACGCGTCAGCACCGCCACGCCGAGGCTGAAATTGGCGGCGCGCAGGATGGGAATGCGCTTGCTGGCGGCTTCCACGCGTCGACGCAGGTCCTCGTCCAGCCCCGTGGTGCCGATGACCAGGGCAATGCCATGGCTCTCGCAATGCGCCAGTGTGTCGGCCAAGCCTCGCGGCGAGCTGAAATCGATGACCACATCGAGGTCGACGGCCTGTTCCCAGCCGGCGACATAGCGTGGCGTTTCCGGCGTACTCGGCACGTGCAGCGGCTGGCCCACCAGCTCCGAGTTCGCATCGATGACGGCGCGTTTGAGCACGAAGCGTCGATCCCCGCGCAGCAGCGTGACCAATGCGCGGCCCATGCGCCCGGAGGCGCCATTGATGGCCAGTCGTACCTGTGACATGTCGTTCGAGCCGTTGGAAAACGACCATCCTACTGCGCCATGGGCGTCGTTGCAGTGGCGCCGTCAGGACAACACGTCATGCCGTCTTGCGCGAAAAGAATTTCTTGACGCCGTCCTTCCAGTTGCCGTTGCTCGGAGAGTGCTCCTCGGCGGCTTTTTCATCCTGGAATGTGGCTTCGAAAGCTTCGAGCAGTTCGCGCTGCTCGGCATTCAGATGCACGGGCGTTTCCACCATGACGCGGCAGATCAGGTCGCCGGCATGGCCACCGCGTACGGGCTTCACGCCACGGCCGCGCAGGCGGAACGTCTGTCCGGTCTGGGTTTCCGGCGGCACGTTGATGTCCACCTCGCCCTCCAGCGTGGGCACCTTGAGAATGGCGCCAAGCGCGGCCTGGGCAAAACGGATCGGCACTTCGCAATGCAGGTCGCGGCCATCACGCTGAAAGATGGCGTGTTCGCGCACGTGGATTTCCACGTACAGGTCGCCGTCCTGGCCGCCGCTCGGCGCGGCCTCGCCCTGCCCGGCCAGGCGGATGCGATCGCCGTTGTCGACGCCGGCCGGGATGTTGACCGACAAGGTGCGCTTGTCCTCGACGCGGCCCTCGCCGCGGCAACGTTTGCACGGATGTTCGACCTTGCGTCCGGATCCGCCGCAATGCGGGCAAGTCTGCTGGATCGAGAAGATGCCGTTCTGCATGCGCACGCGGCCATGGCCGGCGCAGGTGGAACAGGTGACGGTGTTGCCGTCCTCCGAACCCGTGCCCTTGCATTCGCCGCAGGCGACCAGGGTGGGAATGTCGATGTCGCGGGTGATGCCGAACACCGCCTCTTCGAGATCGACTTCCATGATGTAGCGCAGATCGGCGCCACGCTGCTGGCGCGGCCCGCGGCCGCCACCGAAGATGTCGCCGAAGATGTCGCCGAAAATATCTCCCATGTCGCCGAAACCGGCGCCGCCGCCACCGCCCATGCCGCCTTCGAAGGCGGCGTGGCCGTACTGGTCGTACATGGCGCGCTTTTGCGCATCGGAGAGAACGTCGTAGGCCTCCTTGGCCTCCTTGAAGCGTTCCAGCGCCTCGGGATCGTCCGGGCAGCGGTCGGGGTGGCACTTCATCGCCACGCGCCGAAAGGATTTCTTCAGCTCGATGTCCGTAACCGTGCGGGAAACCCCCAGCACCTCGTAGTAATCCCGCTTGCTCATCGCGTAACAACCTTCTCGAACCGACGGTCGGGCACGAACCACATGGCCGCGACCACGGCGTACAACACACAAGACAGCCACGGCTCGACGAAAGCCAGGGCGATGGCTGCCACATACAATCCTATGGACAACTTGCCCTTGACGTCACCGCCAAGGGCCGCGGCGATGGCCGAACCACGACCACCGTTGCAAGCCACGATCTCGCGCTGCAGAAGCGGCCAAGCCAGCGCCGCCAGCAACAGCACCGCACCGTAAACCACTACCGGCACCTGCGCAAAGCGATTTTCGCTCATCCATGCGGTGGTGAACGGTATCAGCGAAAGCCAGAACAGCAAATGCAGGTTGGCCCACAGCACGCGCCCATTGATACGCGACGTCGCGCGCATCATGTGGTGATGGTTGTTCCAGTAGATGCCGATATAGACAAAGCTCAGCAGGTAGCTGAGCAGTACCGGCCACAAGTGCTGCAACGCGTGCCAGGTCGGCATGTGCGGTGGTTTGAGCTCGAGCACCATGATGGTGATGACGACCGCCAACACGCCGTCGGTGAAAGCTTCAAGTCGCCCCGTATCCATGTCGCATCACCTCACCCCATGATGACGATGCACGCATCCGGCAAAGATGCGTGCATCGCGTGACGTCACTTCTTGTCGTCGTCCTTGACTTCGGTGAACTCGGCATCCACCACGTCGTCGGGCTGCGCCGAACCGCCGCCCGGCGCCTGCTGTCCGGCGCTGTCCGCGCCCGGCTGGCCGCCTTGCTGGGCCGCGGCAAACAACGGTTGGGCCGCCTGCTCCAGGTTTTGCGTCTTCGACTCGATGGTGCCCTTCTCGTCGCCGTCCTTGACCCTGTCCAACTCGGCCAGGGCGTCCTCGCTGGCGCCGATCTGGTTGCCGACCTTGTCGCCGTGCTCCTTCAAGGCGGAGCGGGTGGCATGCAGGAGCTGGTCGGCCTTGTTGCGCACTTCCACCAGTTCCTGGAACTTCTTGTCTTCCTCGCGATGCGTTTCGGCATCGGTGACCATGCGCTGGATCTCCTCGTCGGACAGACCGGAGCCTGCCTTGACCTCG
>DASSBH010000128.1:0-6506 GCA_035698945.1 Oleiagrimonas sp. | reverse complement strand
CGGAGCGAGCCGGCGCAACGACTGGTAATCGTCCAGCGTGCGGAAATGGATGACACGTTCATGTTCGGACAGAGGCAAGCGTCGCGGCGTGGCGCCGGTCGCCAGCAGCAGGCGCCGGTATTGCCAACTGTCGCCCTGGTCATCGTCCACGCTGCGGCTGGTGGTATCCAGACTGACCGCGCGACGCCCCAGCTGCAATTCGGCGCCCTTGCCCGCCGTGCCCAAATCCACGACCTCGGCCGCCGGCTTGTCTTCCTTCCACAAGCCCTTGGTCAGCGGCGGACGCTCGTAGGGGCCATGCGCCTCGTCGCCGAGAATGCCCACGCTGGCATCGGGATCGCTTTCACGGAGTGCCCTGGCCGCCGCATCAGCGCTCATGCCGCCACCGACGATCAGATAATCGAATTCATGATCCATGCTCGCCTCCGGACGCTCAACGGACATCCATGATGCCACCAAAGCCACGGCAATCGCAGAATCTGAGATGAGGCGTCGTACACTGGTGACCGACCCTTTGCTGAACACGCTGCTTCATGACCGACCTGCTGCCGCCCATCGCCGCCTTCGTCATCGGCCTGCTGCTGGCCGCCATCATCGTTTACCTGTGGCTGAAACGATCGACCGGGGAAACCGGTCGCGCCTGGCGGCAGGAACGCGACGAGCTGACCGGCCGCCTGGCCCGCTCCGAAGCGCTTGCCCAGCGTGTGCCGACGCTGGAGGAGCAGCTCGAACAGACGCGCGGCGAACTGGCCACCCGCCGCGAAACCATCGCGCGCCAGGAGCAGGAAATCCTCGCTGCGAAGCAGCGCCGTGCTGAAACCGACAAACTACTGGCCGACGCACGCGAAACCATGACCAGGGAGTTCAAGCTGCTGGCCGGCACCCTGCTGGATGAAAAAAGCGCCAGGTTCGACGAACAGCAGAAAAACACGCTGGCATCGCTGCTCAACCCTTTCAATGAAAATCTCAAGGATTTTCGCAGCAAGGTGGAGCAGTCGCGCGAGGACGACATCAAGGCCCGCGCCGGGTTGATCGAGCAGATCCGCCACCTGACCGAGCTCAACAACGAGATCGGCGCCAAGGCGCAATCCCTAACCAACGCCCTGCGCGGCGAAAGCAAGACGCGCGGCATCTGGGGCGAACAGGTTCTGCAACGGCTGCTGGAACTGGCCGGCCTGCGCGAAGGCGTCAACTTCCGCACCCAGACCAGCCAGCGCGCGGAAGACACCGGCGAACTGCTGGTCACCGACGTGGTGATGGATCTGCCGGACGAGCGCGCCATCATCATCGATTCCAAGGTGTCGCTGGTCGCCTACGAGCGCTTTGTCGCCGCCACCGACGACGAGGACGCGCGCGCGCTGGCGCTCAAGGAGCATTGTGCGTCGCTGAAGCGGCACATCAAGGATCTGTCGGAAAAGAACTACCCGCGCCTGTATGGCCTGAAAAGCGTCGATTTCACGCTGCTGTTCGTGCCCATCGAAAGCGCGCTCATGGCCGCCAGCGAAGCCGAGCCCGACTTGTCCCAGTACGCGCTGGAACGCCACATCGCGCTGGTGTCGCCCAACACCCTGTTCACCGTGCTGCGCACCATCGAATACATCTGGCGCGTGGAAAAGACCACGCGCAACATGGACAAGATCGTCAAGCGCGGCGAGCTGATGTACGACGCCGCCCGCAAGTTCGCCGAGCACATCGTGGCCATCAACAACAACCTGGACAAGGCCAGGGACAGCGCGCGCGAGGCCGAAAAGGCTCTCAACGATCCCGGTCGAGGTTTGGTGCGACAAGCTGAAAAGTTGCGCGCCTTCGGCGTCAAGCCGAAAAAGGCCATGCCCAAGCATCTGGTCGACGACACCGACGACGAACCCGATTCGCTTGATGCCTCCAACTCCCCAAGCCCCCTGCTGTAGGAGCCTGCCTGCAGGCGATGGCCTCAGCGCAAATTCAAGCCTTGAGGCTATCGCCTGCAGGCAGGCTCCTACAGCGGTGTGGCACCTTGCGCGGGAACCGGATCACGCGACCGGCTACACTTGTCGGGTTGATCCGAGGAATCCGCCATGAGCACCACCAAGCCCACCCGCGAAGAAGCCGAAAACGCCGTCCGCACCCTGCTCAGCTGGGCCGGCGACGACGTCACGCGCGAAGGGTTGCTGGACACGCCCAAGCGCGTGGTCAAGGCCTATCAGGACTGGTTTTCCGGCTATGCCGAAGACCCCGGCGAATACCTGCGCCGCACCTTCGAGGAAGTGTGCGACTACGACGAAATGGTGGTGCTGCGCGACATCCAGTTCGAAAGCCACTGCGAGCACCACATGGCGCCCATCATCGGCCGCGCGCACGTCGGCTACCTGCCCGACAAGCGCGTGGTCGGCATCAGCAAGCTGGCGCGCGTGGTCGATGGCTTCGCGCGCCGCTTCCAGGTGCAGGAAAAACTCACCGCGCAGATTGCCCAGTGCATCCAGGACAACCTGGAACCGCTCGGCGTGGCCGTGGTGGTCGACGCCAGCCACGAATGCATGACCACGCGCGGCATCCACAAGCGCGGCGTGTCCATGATCACCAGCCACATGACCGGCCCGTTCCGCGATGACTCGCGCACGCGTGCCGAATTCCTGCAGTTCATCGGCATCCACGGCGGCTCGCGCTGAGGTGCGCGTCGCCGTGGCCGCCATGGCGCTGGCGTTGGTGCTCGGCGTCGCTCCGGGCCGTGCCGCCGAATCGCCACTCATGGCTATGTTCGACGCCAACCGCGACGGCTGCGTCAACCTCGCCGAATACCAGGCCTACATGGACAAGGGCTTCCGGCGCATGGATGCCAACGATGACGACATACTGGAAGCCACGGAACTGCCGCGCGGCATTCGCCGGCATGCTCCATTGACGCTGGTACAACGCCACCGCGAAGTGGCAAAGCAATTCCACCGCCAGGACACCAACCACGACGCCTGCCTCCGCCTCAAGGAGCTGATGGCGCCACCGCGCTGACATGTTGACCGACGCCATCAAGCAAGCCATCCGCGCCATCCATGTGCGACTGCGCGAACAACTGCCCGGCTATCGTCCGCGACGCACGCAGAACCGCATGATCGCCAGCGTCGCCAACACGCTGGCCGCGGGCGGCGCCGCCGTGATCGAGGCGCCCACCGGCACCGGCAAGTCCATGGCCTATCTGATTGCCGGCGTGGAAGTGGCGCGCGCCATGAACAAGAAGCTGGTCATCGCCACCGCCACCGTGGCGCTGCAGGAACAGCTGATGCGCCAGGACATCCCGCTGTACCTTGAGTTGAGTGGGCACGCGAACCTGCGCGTGGCCCTGGCCAAGGGCCGTGGCCGCTACCTGTGCCCTCGCAATCTCGCCCACGCCATGTCCAGCCTGGACGACACCCAGATGGGCCTCGGCTTCGAGGCCGATCTGGCGCTGTGGAACAAGGCGCCGAACGAACACGACAAGAGCGCCCTGCGCAAACTGGACGAAACGTTCAACCACAAGGAGTGGGACGGCGATCTGGACAACGCGCCCGCTGCCATTTCCGCCATCCTGCGGCCGCTGCTGACCACCAGCGCCGGCGGCTGCACCGGGCGCAAGTGCGCGCACTTCATGCAGTGCCCGTTCTATGCCGCGCGCCGCGCCGTGGACGACGCCGATCTCGTCGTCGCCAATCAGGATCTGGTGCTTTCCGACCTCATCATGCCCGGCGAGGACGACGGCTGGGGCGGCGTGATCCTGCCCAAGCCTTCGGAAACCCTGTACGTGTTCGACGAAGGTCATCACCTGCCCAACAAGGCCGTCGATCGCGGCGCCTCGCTGGTGTTCCTGGAAACCGCGCGGCGCCAGCTCGGGCGCCTGACCCGGCAGGCCATCGCCGCCTATTCACTCACCGACAAGGAACGCCTGGGCAAGCTCGACGCGCGCGGCGCCGAGGAAAAACTGCAGCAACTGGCCGACGCTCTGGAAGCCCTCGAACGCGATATCCAGACCGTCTGGATTCCCGATCCTGCCGAACGCGAGCCGGTCTGGCGCGCCTCGCTCGGCCAGTTGCCGGACAACTGGATCGCCCACGCGCAGGCGCTGGCCACCCTCACCGTGGACATCCAGCGCTGGCTCACCGCCGTGCGCCGCGCGGTGGTGGAAATGACCGAAGGCGGTCCCACGCAGGAAGCCCTGGCGCGCGAACTCGGCATGGCGCTGGAACGCCTCGCGCACCAGGCCGCCACCTGGCTGGCATGGTCGCGCGAGGACGGCGCCGAGCAGCCGCCCACCGCGCGCTGGATCAGCCGCAGTGCCGACGGCCAGCTCATCTGCCACGCCTCCAGCGTGTCCGCCGCCGCCCTGCTGCGCCAGATCCTGTGGGACAACGCCGCCGGCGTCGTGCTGACCTCGGCCACGCTCAGCATCGGCGGCAACTTCCGCGACTTCGCCGACGCCATCGGCCTGCCCGACGACGCGCTCACCGAAAGCCTGCCTTCACCCTTCGACCTGGCCCGTCAGGCGCATCTGGAAATCCCGCACCTTGCCGCCCTGCCCGGCGACCGCGAAGCCCACGCGCAGGCCGTCAGCGACTGGCTGAACGCGCACCTGGACTGGGATGCCGGCAACCTGGTGCTGTTCACCTCACGCGCCAAACTCGAACGCGTGCTGCAACTGCTGCCCATCGCCCGCGTGCGCAAGGTGCTTGCGCAGGGATCACGCGCCAAATCCGAACTGATCGGCGCACACCAGAAAGCCGTCGAAGCCGGCACCGGCAGCACCCTGTTCGGATTGGCGTCCTTCGGCGAAGGCTTGGATCTGCCCGGCAAACTGTGCGAAACCGTGGTCGTCACCCAACTGCCCTTCGCCGTACCCACCGACCCGGTCGGCGCCACTTGGGCCGAATGGCTGGAATCGCGCGGCCGCAACCCTTTCTTCGAAGTCAGCGTGCCGCAGGCCACCCGCCTGCTGATCCAATACTGCGGCCGCCTGATCCGCAACGAAACCGACACCGGCCGCGTCGTCCTGCTCGACCGCCGCATCGTCTCCCGCCGCTACGGCACCCACATGCTGCGGGCATTGCCGCCGTTCCGGCGCGATATCGAATCGGACGTGTAGAATCACACGGAACCAAGCATCTCACTGTCAAGCTTGGCGTTCGGCTATCACATAAGCTGCGATTTGTTGGATACCGGCGGCAATTCGAGCACGTGTTTACTTATTTTTCATTCTTTTCATACTGAGACGCAAGAAGCAACATGCTGTAAATATTCCAAGCCCAATTGGCAAAGAAATACTATACAATCCAAAATCATCCATTTTAATAATTGTCTTGAAAGCGCACGATATACCAAAAACAATCAGCACAATAGAACAAATAAGCCAATAATTAAATGGATACTTCTTCATTGGATAAAATGCACTGTTCACGCCACTACCTGAAATATATTTATTTTGCTCTCCAGTAAATATATTTACAAGCCAGAAGTAAACAATCACAATCGATATTAAAAATGCTGCCACACAACCAAGCAATGTGACATGCCCTTTTGCCTCGGGCGCAACCAATCCGGCAACAAGGGCTGCCCCAACAAGTACTATTTTAAGAATTGCCCAAAAATTAATTTTCATTTTTCCTCACCAGTAATACTGAGCACCTGTACCGACAAAAGCTGACTCTCCTGCTCCTATTGTGGGCAGGCTGGGCGGATCAAGGCATCCATTTGTTTCACTGATTCCGACCTGAACGGGACTTCCCAAAACATTTGCACCTATCCCGATACTGGTACTTCCATCAGCACTGATGCGAGTACTTGCCTCCACCGAGTCGCCTAATCCTATCAGCCCATGAGAAATAACACTTACATGCGTGCCATTTCTTTGTACCCCAGAGTCATTAGGATCAAAGGATCCAGACAGGCCCTCACCGACTCCTATGTAACCACCAAAATTCCATTGCCCACTGTTGTGGCCAAAGGTTATTTCACCCCCAAGTAAAGCTCCAAATGAAATTGTGACCTGCCATAAACCATGCGGATCAATCTCAGTGTATGGATTACTCCCAACGTATGCATATGTACTCACTGAAGGAAAAATCCCAATTGGGTCACTTTCAATGTATCGTCCAATCGCCGCCCCATAATTACGATTCACATTGTAATTTAGTCCGCTAAGTGCATCGTGATATTGCCCAGGGAACCGCAGATTCATGGTGTAGCTGCCTTGCGTATCGCGTTCACCGAACGGATTGGCGACATAGAGCCATGACCAGATGACCTGGCCTGCGGCGGTCGTGATGCGGCGCGGGCTGCCCAGGAAGTCCGTCACCACGTAATGAACGGTTGTTGCCTTGGGCGTAGTGTCCAGACTGGCAACAAGATCATGACCCAGCCATAGGTATTCACGCTGATCGTTGTTGCCGGCGGCATATTCGGCCAGCAGTTGTGTACCTTCGTAGATAAAGTCGCGGGTCTGATTCGGATTGATCGCGATTCTTTCGACGCGCCGACCATGGCCATCGTATTTGTTGCTGGCACTG
>DASSBH010000127.1:0-7120 GCA_035698945.1 Oleiagrimonas sp. | reverse complement strand
CCGACCACATCATCAAGGGCGATACGCGCAAGCGCTTGCAGAAAGCGCTCACCATCGATCCGCACAACCAGCGAGGTCTGTGGCTGTTGGGTATCAGCGACTATCAGGCCGGCCATTTCGTCGACGCCGCATTGGCCTGGCGTCGCCTGCAGGTGCTGCTCAAACCCGACAGCGACGTCGCCAACGCCGTCACGCGCCAGATCGCCATGGCCAACGCGCGCGCCGCGGGCAAGACCCAGGCCGAAGCCGAGGCGCTGCTGCAACCGGCGCAGGATCAGGCCGACGCCCAGGCAACGACTCCGCAGATCGAGATCAAGGTCAGCCTTTCGCCGTCCCTGAAAAGCAAAGTGCACGCCAGCGACACCCTGTTCGTGTATGCCCATGCCGCCAACGGTTCGCCCATGCCGCTGGCCATCAAGCGCATCAAAGCCTCACAACTCCCCGTCACCGTCACCCTGACCGATGCCATGAGCATGACGCCCGGCCACGACCTTTCCTCGGCCGGCAAAGTGACGCTGACGGCGCGCATATCGCGCAGCGGCAACGCCAAACCCCAGGCCGGCGACCTGGAGGGCGATGCCGGGCCGCTCAGCGTGAACGGACACACCTCGACGGCAATCGTGATCGATCACGCGCTGTAATCCACGCATCTTGCCGGTCAGTCAAGCGACGACCTTCTGCGCAGCGACAGCCAGCGCCCCAAGCAACAGCATGATCGTCGGATAAAACGTCAGCGCAAAGCCAAACGAACGTGCCGCCGCTCCGTGTGCGTAGCCGCGGAAAAACAGCAGACGCCCCAGCAGGAACAGGCATGCCGAAGCAGGCAGCGTCGGCAACCATCCCAACGGCGCAAGCGCGGCCCACGCCACATACACGGGCACTGCCAGAGCCAACTGTTCGAGCGTGTTCTGCAAAAGCGACTGCAACAGCCGGGCGCGCTCCGTCCCCGCAGTCAACGCGCTGCCATCGATATCCTGCGGCGTGAAAAAACGATGCTTAGCCAAGCGTGCGATGGCGATCATCAGACTCAGCGCCGGCAAGACCAACGCCAAGGCCAGCCACTGGAAACGACTTGTTCGGGTATCCGGCTCGACGCAGCATGCCGTCGCCGCCAGCGCCAGCAAACTGACGCCCCATCCGATGAGCATACCCGCGAGTACGCCACGCTGTGCCTTGCCAAGCGCCATCATTCTTCCCCTTCGGGTTTGCCAAAAGCCGTGCCGCAGATGACCGGCACAGGCATGACGATCCTGACACACAGTGGCTTTAGGCACATCGTTCGTGGCGAGCTTGGAAAAGTTCAGCGTTACTTTGATACCCGCTCGCTACAATGAAGAACCTCAAAAAGCGCGTGCCCAGACCCAGGGAGACAACAAACATGCTTGCAGCATTTTCCATCTGGCCCAGTGGCGGCCAACCCGGCGATTCCGGACATGACGCCGTCGCGGCGGCGGTGCGTGTGGTGCGTGCCTCGGGCTTGCCGAATCGCACCGACGCGATGTTCACCACCATCGAAGGCGAATGGGACGAGGTGTTCGACGTCATCCGTCGCGCCACCGAGGCCATGTCGTCTTACGGCTCGCGCATTTCCCTGGTGATCAAGGCCGACATCCGCCCCGGCCACGAAAACGAACTCACCGGCAAGCTGGAACGGCTGGAAAAAGCCGTGGCCGAGCAGGACAAATCGTCCAGCGAAGCGTGACGCACAAGCCGCCAATTTCCAACGCCACGCTCATCGCCCCTCGCTGCCTTCGCTGCGCACCTGTGCGTGACTGATGAGTCCGAAAATCACGCTGCCGCCCACGATATTGCCGGCCACGGTCGGCAAGGCGAAACGGGTGATGTAATCCACCGCCGGCAAGCCACCACGAAATACCAGGTACAGCACTTCCGTGGAGCCGGCGATGGCGTGGGTGAAGTTGCCCACGCTGATCAGCCACGTCATGAGCATGATGACAAAGACCTTGGACTTGGGCAGCGCCGGCAGCAGCCACACCATGGTGCCAAGCAGCCAACCCGCGACGATGCCCTTGGTGAACATTTGCGTGGTCGAATCCTGCATCACTTCCAGCGATTGTGATACCAGCGTGGCCTGCGTCGCGTCATTCAGCACATGCATATACACCATGGCGCATGCAAACAGGGCGACGCCGACCAGATTGCCGAGCAGCACGATGCCCCACAGGCGCAGCAGCCTCCCGAACGTGCCCCACTGCGGATGGGTCATCAACGGCAGCACGGCGGTCAAGGTGTTCTCGGTAAAAAGCTGCTGGCGCGCCGACACCACGATCAGGAACCCGACCGTGTAGCCCAGCTTGGAAATCAGGGCGCCTCCCGGCACATCGACCAGATGCACGGACAGCAACGCCGGAACCAGCATCGAAAATCCCATCGACAGGCCCGCCGCCACCGACGACCAGCTCAGCGCGGCGACACTGCGGCCCAGCTCGGCCTTGCCCTCCACGCGGATCGCCTCGTGCAGCACCTGCACGCGTGGCGGCAGGTTTTCCTCCACCTCCTCACGCTCGCGCTCGGTCAGGTGGAACGAACCCTCGGGCACATCGTCGTCATCAACGCGCCGGGATTCGCGCTCGCGGCGCTCGGGCTGTTCATCGGTCATGGCACGGCCAGTGTAGTGGTGCAACCGACGCCCACCTTCGCGCTGCACCGCGCCCGTTTCGGCGACAGTCAGCGATCGAAACCGTCGCTTCAAAAGCTGATTTGCCGCCTCATCAAGGCGCCCAGCCAGGTGACGAAGCAGCCAGCCAGACTGCGGCGGTCGCCATGGATAATAGCCTCGCCCGGCATTTCACGCGGTATGGAGCCCGCGCCATCGCAATCGCCGAAGCGCAGGCGGTAGGTGGACTCCAGCGGCGCCAGACTGCCGTCGGGCTGGCGCAGGCTGGCGATGCCACCGCCGTAGATGCTGGCGACATACGGCTCATCCAGACGCGACAGGTTTACGCGATCGATGGCGGTCACCGCGCAATGCCGCACCGGCTGCGCCGACAACGTTGCGACAAAATCCACCGCCCGTCCGGTGTCCAGCCGCGCCAGCGCGGCCTCGCCGACGAAGGCATCGCCCTTGACACCGTGCATGCCCACCACCCCGAGCAGCGGTTCACCGCCCTTCAGCCATTCGCCGGCATGCAGCGCCGGAACGATATCGACAATGCGACCGGCAAACGGTGCACGCAGCACCAGTTGCGCCTGCTCGGTTCGATACGCCGCAAGCGTCTGCCGCGTCGTGTCGCGCTGCTTGACAAGGGCCGGCCCCAGCGCGCGCAGCGTGTCGTCGAAAGGCTGCTGTTCGACCTGCCATTGCAGGTGCGCCAGTTGCTGTTCGGCCTGCTTGATCTGGTAATCCAGCGCTGGCGACGTCAGCCGCGCCAGCACCGTGCCGGCATCGACCTGTTGGCCATCGTGCACCGCGAGCTTCATCAGTTGCGCCGCGCGCGGCGTATATACCGTCTGCGCCTGCGCCTGGCCCAGCACAGCTGGCGCGCGCACATTGCCCTGCCACGGCAGCAGCAGAAATGCCGCCAGCGCAGACGCAAGGATGCAGGCTCGAATGGTTTGCCGGTTCCAGTGAAGATCGCCGCGACGACGCCACCACACCACCCACTCGCGCACGATCGGCATCGCCAGGAACCAGCCGATCTCCACGCACATCAGCACGATCCCTAGCGCGCGGAAAAAGAAGTGGAACACCAGCAGCGCGATCGACAGGAACAGCACGAAGCGATAAAGCCACGTCACCCATGCCAATCCGATCAGGAAGCGATGCAGTCGCCGCGGGAATGCCTCCGGCAGCGGATCGCCGAAGCCAAACAGGCGCTCGCGCAGCCACCAGCGCCCGATGGCGAAAGTACGCTCGTGCAGATTGGTGACGTTGATCCAGTCCGACAACAAGTAATAGCCGTCGAAACGGGTAAATGGACTGGCATTGATCGCCAGGGTCAACACCCAGGTGCTGGTGGCCAGCATGAATACGCCAGCACGGATCGGCCCGTCCGGCAGGAAGTTCCACAGCAGCAATGCGAACGCCGCCAGCACCAATTCGGCGAGCACACCGGCGGCGCCGATCTGCAGGCGCGCGCGGCGCGACTTCAATTTCCACGCTTCGCCGGTATCGGTGTACAGCACCGGCCACATCACCAGCAGTGCGAAACCCATGGCCGGAATGCGGCAGCCGTGACGGTAGGCGGTGAAGGCATGTCCCAACTCATGCAGCACCTTGGCCAGCGACAAGGCCAACGCCAGCGCCAGCAGGCCACGCCAGGAGGTGTAGGCATGGAAGGTGTGCACAAAGCTGTCCCACTGCTGCGACACCAGGTACAGGCCGAGCAGCAGCACGCCCAGCATCAGCCACCAGAAACCGGGGCGGTACACGAAGGCCATCCACGGATAGACGCGACGCAGGAACGGCATCGGCCGTACCAGCGGCACGCGGAAGAACAGGTAGTGCTTCAGCAACCAGCGCGGCACGCTGAGCTTGTGCCGCGCCGCCATCTGCGCGAGGCGCGCACTGTCCATCGGCGTCGCCGCCACGGTCAGATGATGCGCGGCGAGGAATTGGGCAAGTTCCAGCACGTCGTCGTCAACGACCCTCGCCGTGGTCTGCGCGGCGATCGCCTCGACCATCGCCTCGACCGTACCCAGTTCCCAGCGCGATAGAATCTCGAACGCCATCCAGCCGATCTCGTAGAACTGGTTGGATGCGGGATCATGCAGCGTCCATATCGGCGAACCGTCGGGGGCCGCCGGCGCCGGATTGAGCGTCAGTTCCTGACGCAGCGGCGGCAGTGGCCGAACCTCGGGCGCGGCATTTTCGATCGGCATGATCTCAGCCCAGCCATTGGCGCAACGTCGCCAGCGGCTTGCGCAGCACGTAGTAGATCAGCGGCACACGATGCCCGTACAGGCGCGCCGTGCCCATCTGGCCCAGCCGCGGCGGTGTCTTGCCGGCATCGAAATGCGCCTTGACGCGATAGGCGAGAATACCCTGCTCCGTCGGCGCGGCCTTGTAGGCGACGCTGTCGATCCGGGCATGCCAGGCGCTGAATGGCGAAGCTTTCGGATAGAAAGTGACGTCGGCACCCGGCTTCAGCGCAATCTGATCGTCCACCGGCAGATAGCCCGTCAGCTCCACCTTGTCCGGATCGGCCAGCACCAGCACTTTTTCGCCGACCGCCACGGCCTTGCCGGTCCAATCGTTGGCATCGGCGAATACCGCCACGCCGGCACGCTCGGCCTTGACCTTCACGCGCGCCAACTGGTCGGCGGCATAGTTCATGTCCACCTGTTTCTGCTTGAGTTCGCCCAGGCGTTCGGCCATGGCCAGCTTGCTCTTGTCGTCGGTGACGGCGAGCTGCGCGCTCTGGCGGTATTCCGCCAGCGCCGTCTCGTAAGCCTTGCGCGTGCTGGCGTAGCGGCCACGCAGGGTGGTGGCGTCCAATTCGAACAGCGGCGCGCCAGTAGCCACCTGTTGGTTCGGGCGCACGTCGAGACGCTCGACCACACCGTCCAGTGGCGCACGCACCACGAACGGATCGGTCGGCGACACCTCGGCCGGCGCCAGCACCGACAGGCGTACCGGGATCACGCTCACGATCAGCACACCCAAGGCGATACGCCACCACCATTTGCGCGTACGCAGCGCTGCGCGCAGCCGACGCCACCAGCGCTCGCGGGGACGCAGCGCAAACAGGCCATGGCCGAGCAGCGCACCCAACTCGCGCGCCAATCCGACCTCTTCGTCACGCCACGGCTGCTCGCGTGCCAGCAACAGCGCGCCTTGCACGGCGCCCGAGGGGTACGGCAAAGGCACCGCCAGCGCATGCGCCGGCAACCAGCTTTCCCACTCCTCGGCCACCTGCGGCGACAGCGCTGCCACATCCACCGCCTTGGCTTCGGTCAACGGCGAAAGCGCGCGGAACAGGCGCGTCACCCACTGCACATAAGGCGTTCCCGCATCCACGATGGGTACGCCAGAAAGTGCCGCCACCCGCCTTGCATCACCGTCCAGCCACAACGCCGCCTGCCGATACGTCAATACGCTACGCGTCTCGTTCACTGCGACGAAACCCAAGGCTTCGATGTTGGCCGCCGCACGCACCCGCTGACCGATCTGCAGCAGACCGAGCAGACCCTGGATAGAGGCGTTGACGGTGGTCATGGTCGACCCGGAAATTTTGCCCAGCCGCTCATTCCCGGCAACAACTCGGGGTGCGAGCCGTCTAGTCGACCGCTGATGGCTAGCGTCTGGCTGACTGGGTCGATGCGCGCGCCGATGCGCACCACATGCGCCGCATAGGCCTTGCCCAGATCATCGACGTGCACCGTGAATTTCGCACCCGTCTTGAGCCAGACCAGCCATTTGGACGGCACGATCAGTTTCACTTCGAGTGCGCCGTTGTCGAGGATTTCCATCAACGGTTTGCCGGGCACGACGTACTCGTAGGCTGCCGCATCCAACTTGGCGATGCGACCGGCGAATGGCGCGCGGATGGTGCATTTGTCGACCGTGGTACGCATGTAGGCCACGTCGGCGGCGGCCTCGCGAGCGCCGGCCTTGGCCTTGGCCACGTCCAGCGCGCCCGCCGAATGCAGGGCCGCCAGTTTGGCGGTTACCGCCTGCGCGCGCGAGGCCGCCGCCGAGGTGGCTTCGGCCTTGCGCAACTGTGCGCGGTAGAGATCGCAATCGAACGCCACCAGCAGGTCGCCCTTGGCAAAGGCATCGCCTTCCTTGAGCGGCAAGCGCGCAATCTTGGCGGACACCTCGCTGGAAATTTCCACGTCGTGTTGTGCCACGAGCTGGGTGCGGATGCGGTCGGGCTGATCCGTACCGGGTGTGTCCTGCGCCAATGCGGCTGTACTTGCCGATGTGGCTGCGACCAGCAACAGCATGCATAGTGGCCGCAGGATCGAACCTTTCATCATCAACCGCAACATCGTATGACTTCTTCCCGTGCCGAAATTGGCTGTGTGGACACTACTGCAAATAGATAGCTATTCGGCACCCGAAAATTTCCAACCGCGTCATTCCGGCGAAAGCCGGAATCCATCTTGATCTTCGGCCAAAGGCACAATGGATTCCGGCTTTCGCCGGAATGACGCG
>DASSBH010000126.1:0-22562 GCA_035698945.1 Oleiagrimonas sp. | reverse complement strand
CGCTGCTCGGCCTCCATGTCCAGCGTCTGCCCCTGATGGACGGCCAATCCCGAACCGGTGATGTAGCTGCGCGGCGCCAGACGCTGCATCAGCGTGCTGACCGGCACGATCAGGATGCCGCGGCGCACGCCCGACAGGCGGTACAGCGTGGCGATGCGCTGCGACACGATTTCCGGATGCGGGCTGAACAAGTCGTAGGGCAGGGTTTCCCAGTCCGGAAAGTGCAGCACCGGCAGATCGCCGGCAAACACGGCCAGTTCGTCCTCCCACTGCCGCGCACGCAGATTGTCGCGCGCCGCCACCACCAGCAGCCCGTCGTGCTGCTGCGCCGCGCAGGCGATGGCCAGCGACGTCGCCGAGCCGTCCGGCGTGATCCAGAAGCGGCGCTGTTTGGGGCTGGTGGGCAGGGTGGGTTGGAGCAGGGGCATTGCGGAAACTCGATACTACACGGCACCGACCGCATCCGGGGCCAGTGCTTTAAGGAAACGACCATTCTATCAGCCGTCACCCCATCCGCTCTCATCATCCGGCATCATCGCTTACACTGGCTTGCCGATTCCATCGAGTGACCGCCATGCCTTCCTTTGACGTGATTTCCGAAGTCGACAAACACGAACTGACCAACGCCGTCGATCAGGCGAACCGCGAGTTGGCGAACCGCTTCGACTTCAAAGGCCAGGATGCATCGTTCGAGTTGGATGCATTCGTCATCACCCAGCGCGCGCCGAGCGAATTCCAGTTGCAGCAGATGCTGGACATCCTGCGTGCTCGTCTGGTGGCGCGAAAAATCGACATCCGCGCGCTCGATGTCGGCGATGCGGAAACAAGCCTGGCCGAGGCGCGCCAGAAGATCACCGTCAAGCAGGGCATCGAGCAACCGGTGGCGAAAAAGCTGGTGGCTGAACTGAAGGCGGCCAAGCTCAAGGTCGAAGCGCAGATCAACGGCGACAAGCTGCGCGTGACCGGCAAGAAACGTGACGACCTGCAAACCGCGATGGCCCTGCTGCGCAAGTCCGATGTCGCGCTGCCGCTGCAATTCGACAATTTCCGCGACTGAAAGCTCGCACCTAAGGCGTTACCCCTCGGGCTTCAGGTAACAACGCACCCATCGCAGCAGTGCTTGATCGGGCACTGTCATTTGTATTGTGCTATGCGTAGCAGCACAGATGATAGTGGCGCATGGTCCGCACCCAGCCCTTGATAATCCAGATCGCCACCGGCGATTCGCGCTCCATCAACAAACAGATTGTCGATGCTGTGCGCATGCACATTGCCACCGCCGCACTGTCGGTGGGCGACCAGTTGCCGAGTGTGCGTGGCTTGGCGCAGCAACTGACCATCAACCCCAATACCGTGGCCAAGGCCTATGCCTAGCTGACCACCGAAGGCTGGCTGGAATCCCGCCGTAATGGTGTTCGCCGGAGGCGTGGACAGTCGCACTGCCATTCGGGAAGTGCTGGCCCATGCAGCCAAACTCAAGCTTTTGGGCAAGGATGTCAGTTTGTTCGTGGATCTGGATTCCGATCACATCAATCGCAATCCGCTGGCACAGGAAGCGGGACTCTACATGAGCGCGCTGATGCTGCATCGTCATTTGAGCGGCGCTGCACCCACATCGGAAGATGCAGTGCTGCATCCATACATACAGTGCACCCTGAGGATTGCAGGTAGTGATTTGCGCGCCATGGGCTTTAGTCCGGCGTCAGGACAACAAGAGACGGATTTTGTTGAATCCATTTGCATTGCAAGACCCGGATGCGCAAGATTGAACACGTCATGCAGGGGGAATAATCCAATGTTTGCAGTGGGATGGGCTGTATTCGCATTTGCCGCGGCCACGGCGGCTGCGCCGTCACCTGTCGCCCCGTCGATGGATGCGTTGTTGCGAAGGCCGCAGTACGAGCGTGTCGAGATTTCGCCGGACGGGTCGCTGCTGGCAATTGCCTACCGCGTCGACGGTGGCACCCGAATCAGCGTGGTGCGACGCACCGACATGAAGCCGGTCGCCCAGGTGGCTCCGGGCAGGCGTGGCGAGGTGCATGCGATGGCATGGCTGGGGTCGCACCAATTGGTGGTTTCGGCCAATCGCCGTTCCAAACGCTATTGGGCGCCGATTGTCGCGTCGGAACTGTACCTTCTGGATATCCACAAGAAGCATCCGAAGATCCTGCCAGCCAATTTCATCGGCACGATCGAGGGGGACGACCAGCATATTCTCGTGCGTGGTTGCGGAGGCTTCGACGAGGACGGCGACTGCATCTGGGGAATACGCCGCCTCGATACGCAGCATCTGAATCGCGAAGGCACGCCGGTCGCGACGGCACCGATAGCCGACTCCAGGTTCCTGATCGACCATGCCGGCCATGTGCGCTTTGCCTGGGCCTGGGACGACAAAGCGCGGAGCCGGTTGTATGTGCACCAAGCCGACGGCAAATGGAAACTGCTCAACGACAGCAATATCTCGCATGTGGACGTCGTGCCCGTCGGCATTTCGCGGGACAACACCACGGCGTTCCTTCAGGCCGAACGTCGCAAGGGCCCCGATGCGATCGAGAGCTACGATTTCGCCAGCGGCAAGAAGACCGTGCTGCTTCACGACAAGGTGTCCGATCCGCTGGCCATCATCTGGTCTCTGGATTTGAAGGAACCCATCGGCGCATGGTTCGGGCCCGGTCGCCCGCATGCACGCTACTTCAACCCCGAGAGCCCGGACGCCAAATGGCATCGTGCACTGGCCAAGGCCTTTCCGGACAGCAACGCAACGGTGGCCAGCGCATCCGCCGACGGCACGGAACTGGTGGTCTTTACCTGGAGCGATCGCGACGACGGCAGCTATTACCTGCTCGACCGGTCGACCCACAAGATGCAGTTGCTGTTCCACGTTCGTCCGTGGCTGGATCCGGAGCAACTGGCAACGGTAACGCCGTTCACTTTTCGCGCCCGTGATGGCTTGCCGCTGCATGGGTTCCTGGCGATGCCGACCGACGGCGCGCATCCCGCGCCCATGGTGGTCGTGATCCATGGAGGGCCGTACTACATTCGCGACACCTGGGCATTCGACGAGGAAACGCAACTGTTGGCCACCCGTGGTTATGCGGTGCTGCATGTGAACTTCCGAGGCTCCGGAGGGTTCGGGCTGTCATTCATCGAGCGCGGATATCGCCAATGGGGCAGGACGATGCAGGACGACATTACCGATGCGACGCGCTGGGCCATCCGCCAAGGCTATGCCGACCCCGACCGCATCTGCATCTACGGCGCCAGTTATGGAGGCTATGCGGCACTGATGGGTGCGGTGCGCGAACCGCAGTTGTACCAATGCGCCATCGGTCTGAGTGGCGTGTACGATCTCAACCAGCTGTACCACTGGGGGGATATCCACCGCAGCGATTACGGCCTCTATTATCTGCACCACGTGCTCGGCACCGACGAACAGGAGCTTGCCGCGCATTCACCGGCCAACCTGGCCGCCCGCATCACCGTGCCCGTACTGTTGGCACATGGCGAGCTGGACGTCCGGGTACCGGTCAAATTCGCCGAAGAAATGCGCGAAGCCCTGGACGATGCGGAGCATCCGCCGGAATATGTCGAGTACGACTGGGAAGGGCACGGGCTGGCCAATCCCGAACACCAGCACGATTTCTACAGCCGATTGCTGCGTTTTCTGGACAACCACTTGAAGGAGTCTGACAGTGCTTCGCAGTAATCCGCACCCAATCGACGCAGGGGTCAATCCAGATCGAGCGCGATCTTGGCGGTGCCGGGATCTCCGACTATCGCTTGTCGCTTGAACCTCAGTTGCCGGCACAGATCCAGCATCGGCCGGTTTTCGATCAGCACATAGCCCCACAATCGCGACACCTTGTGGCGCCGACATTCATCCACCAGGCGCTGCATCAGCAGGGCGCCGAGACCAAGGCCGGTCCAGGCCTTTTCCACCAGCACAGCAAATTCGGCCTCGTTGATGAAACGGTCGATGTAGATGCGGCCGACGCCACGAATTTCCGCGGGCTCCACGGCATCGTCCTCCAGCACGAAAGCCGCCTCGCAGGTGTCGTCGATGCGACACAGGCGTTGCGCCATCGGTTCGGGCAGTTCGCGCATGTGGTACAGGAAGCGCATGCGGATTTCGTCGGCCGACAGACGGGTGAAACAGCGGCGGATGGCGTCGACGTCGTCAGGGGCGATGGAGCGCAGCCGGAGTTTGCGACCGTCGCGTGCCTCAACCTGTTCGCCGCGTTCGCGGGTCGGTTTGTGGACGCCGGCATCGGCGAACCGCTGGGCGCTGCGTGGCGGCAGCGGCGAGATATCCATGGGGCTGGAATATCCGTAGTCGTGGCGGGAAGTTTGCGTCGTGCTCATGGGGTTATTGTCGGTGGTGGCGACAGGGCGATCCAGCACCTGCCGTGTATCGGTTCAGCCGCGAGTGGTGCTGTCCGGGTGGGTCGGGCCGGGTACACTGACGGCTTTCCCGACACAGGGGCCGCCATGTCCGGTCACGCCAATTCGTTGAAGGCGGTTTTCTTCGCCTTGGGCGCCAATTTCGCCATCTTTATTGCCAAGGGAGCCGCCGCACTGATCACCGGGTCGGGCGCGATGCTGGCCGAGGCGGTGCATTCGCTGGCCGATTGCGGCAACCAATGCCTGTTGCTGCTGGGCATGCGTCAGGCCAAGCGGCCTCCGTCGGACGCCTATCCGTTGGGTTGGGGGCGCGCGCTATATTTCTGGTCGTTCCTGGTGGCGATGTTGCTGTTCAGCGTGGGCGGCGTGTTTTCGGTCTACGAGGGCGTGCACAAGCTCGGTCATCCCGAACCCTTGTCCCGGCCGTGGCTGGCCGTCGGCGTGCTGGTTTTTGCCATCATCGCCGAAGGCTTCTCGATGTGGGGCTGCCTGGGCGAAGTGAACAAGGTGCGCAACGGGCGCAGCCTGTGGCGCTGGTTCCGCGAAAGTCGTGCCGCCGAATTGCTGGTGATTTTCGGCGAAGACATGGCGGCGTTGCTTGGCCTGATACTGGCGCTTGCGGCGGTGGGCGCAACCATGGCGACCGGCAATCTGCTGTTCGACGCGCTCGGCACCATCGCCATCGGCACGCTGCTGGTGGTGATGGCCGTGCTGCTCGCCATCGAAGTGAAGTCGCTGTTGATCGGCGAGGGTGTCGAACCGAGGCGACGTGCCGAGATGCTGGCCTTCCTCGAAGGCCGCGAGGAGGTGGCCGCGGTGCTCAACCTGCTGACCTTGCACATGGGGCCGGACGTGATGGTATCGGTGAAGGCGAAAATGGCGCCGATGCCGTCGGCCTTGGCGATGGTGGCGGCCATCAATGCGGTCGAGCGCGATCTGCGTGCGCGTTTTCCCGAAGTGCGCTGGAGTTTCTTCGAGCCCGACGTGACCGATTAGGAGTAGGGCGGGCATTGCCCGCCCTACGTCAGTGGATCCCGGCACAGTTCAGGAAACTAGAAACTCGTCCCCACACCCACGCCGAAATGCACGTTGGACCATGGGCTGCGCAGTTCCTCGGCCGTCCACAGGTGATAGTCGATGGCATCGACCAGTGGAAAGACATAATCGGCGGCGCCCACTTTTCCGCTGCGCGTGCCTTTGAGGCTGCCGCTGACGGTCATCAAACGACCAGGCGGATAATTGAGCGGTTCAAGGTAACCCGGTATCACGGCGATGAAGCGGCCGCTTGCCGCTTCGTCGGTTTGCGGTCGTTGCGAACTGTCCAGCGGGTAGGACAGCAGTTCGATTTCGGTGCGATCGGGCAGGTTGGTCACCTTCACGATGCGTCCGCCCCAGATGACGCTGGCATGGCTGAAACGTTCCGGCGCCTGCGCCACGGCGGCAGGTGGAACGTGGATAGTGTCCGCTGCCGGCTTGTACAGTGGCGCGGGTGCGCAGGCAGTCAGCAGCAGGATGGCCGCGGCAAGGCAGGGCATGAGGATGTGCGTGAGACGCATGGCGGTACCCGATCAGCCGAAGGTGAAGGTGAAGGCGCGGAACCCGGGATGGGGGATGTCGATGGTGACGATATGGTCGCGGTAGTCGTCACTGTCGAACAACGTGTAAAGCCGGCTTTCGTGTACCGTGACCGGGGGCTGCTTTTTGCCGTCAACGGTGATCTGCAGGGTGACCGGCTTGTCGCTGGCGGCCACCATGTGCAACTTGCCGGCCTTGAAATGCAGGCGGATTTCGCCGTGGCTGCCGACCAGTTGCGCATATTGCGCGGTCATCCGCCAGCGCCCATCGAGTGCGAACTGGTTGAGTTTCAGCGTGTCCGGAGCGCGGTAGCTGTAGATCTGCTGCGAAGGGCCACGGGGGTTGGCCATGTATTGCTCGCGCGCCAGACCGAAATACATTTCCGGCGAACCGATGGCGGCCAAATCGGAGCCACCGGTTTCCGACTCTTCAGCCAGTGGTGGCAAGCCAAGCTGATTGCGGATGGCGTTTTCCATCTCCAGATAGCGGCCTTCACCGAAATGGTGCAGCACTACGTTGCCTTGTTTGTCGATCAGGTATTCAGCCGGCCAGAACTGGTTGTTCCACGCGCGCCACGTGGCCATGCGGCTGTCCATGGCCACCGGATAATGGATGTGGAAACGCTCGACGGCGCGTTTGACGTTGGCCAGGTGCTTGCCGAATTCGAATTCGGGTGAATGTACGCCGACGATCACCAGACCCTTGTCCTTGTACTTCTCGTACCAGTTCGTGAGGTGCGGAAAAGTGCGCAGGCAGTTGATGCACGAATAGGCCCAGAAATCGATCAGCACCACTTTTCCGCGCAGCTCGCGCATGGTCAGCGGCTTGGAGTTGATCCAGTGCGTGATGCCGGCAAATTCCGGCGCCTTGGCAGGCACGGACTGGGCGCGTACCGGTGCAGCGAACATGCTGCTGGTGATGATGGCGCCCACGATGAGCAACGTGCCCATGCCGGCGATGAGTCGCGTGTTTGTCTTGCCCATGGCGAACTCCCGCAGTCTCGAATCGCGTTGCGTATCAGTCTACTCCGGTGACCTTTCGACCGCTCCCATCCACGTGGCGCGAGTAGGGCGGGCACTGCCCGCCATGGAAAGTTCAGGCTGCCGCAAACGTCATGCAGCGGGAAGTACCTGCTCTACGCCGCTGCAGGGTATTGATTTTTGGACGCGGATCAACGCCGACAAGCACGGATAAAAAAGCTTGATCCGTGTTCATCGGCGTTGATTCGTGTCCAGATTCATGAATCGGCCATGATGGGAAGGCCAACCCTACTTTTGGTTTGCCTCGCGTACGGGCAACGGCATGTTGCAGATGCCGACGTGCCCCACCGGCTCGGTGTAGAAAGCGTCGTGACGATTGCGCTTGGCTTCGACCAGGCGCTCGAAGGTCTTGCTGTCGGTGCGCAGCACCTGCAGTTTGACGCGCCTGGCTTTCGGCAGCGCCGAACCCAGCCGCACAGACAAGATGGGCGTGCGTTTGGCCGGATCCTTGTACACGCCCATCGGCTTCGGGCCGCGCGGCAACGACGACAGCCATGGCATGCCCTCGACCACGCGCCCGACCACGGCCAGCTGATGGTCGATCTGCCGCGGCGCCTGGCCGATCGGCACATACAGCGTATTGCCGTTGCCGCTGTTGGGATCCACGTCGCGCGCCACGCCGACCATGCCGTAGCACTGCACCAGCCATGCCTTGTTGGTCTTCGGGTTCCAGGCCATCGGCAGGCCGTGCGAGAAGCCGACCTTGGGCGCGTACAGGTCGCCGTCCGGCAGCGGCGTGATGTCCAGCGAGCTGTCCACCACCCGCGTGAATTCCGGAGGCAGCGAGGTTTTCGCCTTGCCCATGGACTTGGCTTTCTTCGGGTTGTCGCCGTCCGGATCGCCCCACTGCGCCACGAAGTTGTCCTGCACGCGGTAGACGCTGGTGTGGTCGAAATAGTGCTCGCGCACCAGCGTCTTGATGTTCGCCACGTGCTCGGGCGCCCATGCCGGCGCCAGCTCGATGATGACGCGGCGGTGATGCGGTAACGTCATGTAAAGCGTGTTGGCCGGATCCAGTGTGCGCCATTCCGACGGGCTCGAGGCCGCCAGAATGGTCTTGGTGCTGGGCGTGTCGCCCTGATCCTGCCCGGCCATGACAAACGGGCTGGCCAGCAGCGCGGCGGCAGCCAGTGCGAGCGACGGATAAAACGCGAAATGACGTGTCATGACACAGCTCTCCGGATGGATAAATGCAGGTTAGCAGAGCCTTTTGGCATTATCCTGCGCGCATGAAAAAAACTTACGACCGCGCCTATTACAACAAGTGGTACCACGATCCGGAACACGCCATTGCCTCGCCGGCCGAAGTCCGGCGCAAGGTGGCGCTGGCGGTGGCTCTGGCCGAATATTATCTGGGCCGGCCCATCCGCAACGTGCTGGACCTCGGTTGCGGCGAGGCTCTCTGGCGCGCGCCGCTGCGCAAACTCCGCCCCGGTATCGAGTATCGCGGATTGGATGCCAGTGAATATGTCGTCGCCCGCTATGGCCGCACGCGCAACATCGGCCTGGCCCGCTTCGGCATGCTCGAACACCTGCGCTTCGAGACGCCGTTCGATCTGATCCTGTGCACCAACGTGCTGCACTACATCGGCGCGGCGGAATTGCGGCGTGGTCTTTCCGGTCTGGACGAATTGCTGGAAGGCGTGGCGTTCATCGAGGTGTTCACCTCGCACGACGACACCGAGGGCGACGACGAGGACTACACCGCCCGCTCGCCGACGTGGTATCTGCGCTTGTTCAAGGAGGCGGGGTTGGTTCCCGTCGGATCGCACGCCTACGTCGGCACGCATCTGGCGCCGCAGCTGCTGGCGCTGGAAAGTCCCGCGCCATAGGTTGCTGCGGTTGCCTACAGCGCCGATTGCGGTGGATAGGTGATGCTCTCGATGCCGGCACGGTGATAACGCCGGGCGAAAATCGGTTGCACGTGCCGGATCAGGTCATGCACCTTTTCCGTTTTTTCCTCGCTTGGCGTGTACACGAACAGGAAGGCGGCGCCCTGGCGACCCAGCCGGAAGTCGTCGTCCAGGAATCCGGCTTCGGTGCCGATGACCCGCGCGATGCCTGCACGCAATTTGCTGAACCAGTCCTTGCCTTCTTCCGATTCCAGATAATGGATGACGAACGGGCCGGATACTGCCGCAACGTCGTCGGCGGCAAAACCGGCGGACAGGAAATCCTCGCGGGCTTCCCGGGCGCGATCCAGGTTGTCGAATGCCGCCATTGTGTAATGCAGCGGATAGAACAGGCCGAAGGATGTGTCGCTTTCCTTCAGAAAATCCCAATGCTCTTTCACCTGCCGCCTCGTGTGCTGTGGCCACGCGATGAGTATGGGTCAGCCAACATGAACTCGGGCTTGGTGCAGCGGAAACCTGAAAAGACTGTCTGCCGGACGCGGATCAACGCGGACAGACACGGATGGAGATCATTTTATCCGTGTTCGTCCGTGTTGATCCGTGTCAAAAACAAGATGCCATGAAACCAGGCAACCCGGCTTCCGCATGGCGAGTGCCGCCTGTCGCGGCGAAGTGCGTCGGACAATGCCCGACCTGCGGGTTCCTGATTACATCGGTGCGAACCAGAACAGACGAATTACGCCGTAGATGGCCAGCAGCAACAGCAATCCCCAGGCCAGCATGCCCAGCCCGAACGCCGGCCCGCGCTTGGCCGGGTCACGCACGTAGGCAATCACGTACCACGTGCGGGCAAACAGCCAGATCAGCCCCAGAATGCCGGCCCATGACGGATTGCCAAACCTGGCCGCCAGCCACAGTGTGGGCAGAAACATCACCGTCTGCTCCAGCGTGTTCATCTGGATGCGATAGGCACGCTCGAAAACCGGATGTCCGCCCGTGGCCGGCGCCTTGATCTGGTATTTGCTGCGCGCGCGGCCGGTCATGAAGGCCGTGGCAAACAGCAGTATCACGGTCAACAGGATGACCAGTTCGGGCAGGTGGATCATGGTGAAGCCCCTCGCAACGTTGTCGGCGCCCAGTGTGTGGCGTCGGACGACCGATGTCCAACCCCTGCGGTATCAGCGCTTCCGGCGTGGCGGTTTGTTGCCGCCTGCATGCCGGGGTTTGGATTTGCCGAATTTGCCGGGTCTGCGCGGCGGGGCATCTGCGGAAGGCTGCTCGTTGGCGCCATCGTCCAGCCGCATGTGCAAGGGCCGTCCGGCCACGCGCACCTTCTTGAGGTGGTGCAGCAATTCGCGCGGCATGCCTTCGGGCAGGTCGATCAGGCTGAAGTTGTCGCGGATCGTGAGGCGGCCGATGTAGCGACTGTCGATGTCGGCCTCGTTGGCGATGGCGCCGATGATGTGCTTGGGCTGTGCGCCATGGGCGTGACCGACGTCCAGACGATAGGTGTCCTTGCCGGCTTCGCCCTGGTGGGGGCGTTCGCGGCGCGGGGCAGGGCGCTCATTGTCCGGTTTGTCCGTGCGCGGTTTGCGCGGGGCATGCTCGCCCGCATCCGGTTCGTGGCGTACGTCCCTGGCGGGTTTCTTGTCCGAGGCCTTCAGCAGCAGCGGCTTGTCGCCGTGCGCGAGGCGAGCCAGCGCGGCGGCGATGTCGATGGCCGGGATATCGTGTTCGTGTTCGTAACGCTCGATGATCTGGCGGAACGGCGTCAGGTCGTCGCCGGCCACGGCGGCATCGATGCGGCCGATGAAGCGTTCGATGCGGCGGTCGTTGACGGTTTCCACCGTGGGCAACTGCATCGGCTCGACTTTCTGCCGGGTGGCGCGCTCGATGGAGCGCAACATGCCGCGCTCGCGCGGGGTGACGAACAGGATGGCTTCGCCGCTGCGTCCCGCACGTCCGGTGCGGCCGATGCGGTGAACATAGGACTCGGTGTCGTAGGGAATGTCGTAGTTGAGGACGTGGCTGACGCGCTCCACGTCCAGCCCCCGTGCGGCCACGTCGGTGGCCACCAGAATGTCGAGCTGGCCGTCGCGCAATTGCCGGATCAATCGCTCGCGCTGCTGCTGGGCGATGTCGCCGTGGATGGCGGCGGCGCTGAAACCGCGTGCGCCGAGTTTTTCGGCCAGCGTTTCGGTGGATTGCCGGGTACGCGCAAACACGATCATGGCGTCGAACGGCTCGGCTTCGAGGATGCGCGTCAACGCGTCCAGCTTGTGCAGGCCGCTGACCGCCCAGTAGCGCTGGTGGATATGCGCGGCGGTGGCGGTTTTGGCCGCGATGGAGACTTCCACCGGATCCTTGAGATGGGTATGCGCGATGCGTCGGATCGGCGCGGGCATGGTGGCCGAGAACAGTGCCGTCTGGCGGGACTCGGGCGCGGACGAGAGGATGGTATCGACATCCTCGGCAAAGCCCATGCGCAGCATTTCGTCGGCTTCATCGAGCACCACGAAGCGCAGGGCGGACAGATCCAGCGTGCCCTTGCGCAGATGGTCGATCACGCGTCCCGGCGTGCCCACCACCACATGCACGCCGCGGCGCAGGCCGTGCAACTGCGGACCGTAACCCTGGCCGCCGTAGATCGGCAGCACACGGAAGCCGTCGATGTGCGCGGCATAGGTCTGAAAGGCTTCGGCCACCTGAATGGCCAGTTCGCGCGTGGGCGCCAGCACCAGCGCCTGTGGTTTGCCGGGCACGGCTTCCATGCGCGACAGGATGGGCAGCGCGAAGGCGGCGGTCTTGCCCGTGCCGGTCTGCGCCTGACCCAGTACGTCGCGGCCCTCCAGCAATGGTGGTATGGCGGCGGCCTGAATGGGCGAGGGCGTTTCGTAGCCGACGTCGGCCAGTACGCGTTGGATGGCTGGGGCGAGCGCAAGCGCAGCGAAGCCCGGCGTGGCCGGACTTGATTCAGCAGAAGGGGAAGACATGGGAGAACCTCGGGCAGCGACCGAGGATTCGGCGCTTGTGGAGGCGACATTCTACCATCTGAGCCTCCGGCAAGAAAAAAGCCCGGCGGCAGGCGCCGCCGGGCGATCCGTGTCAAGTCAGTGGCTGTAGAAAACAACCATTGCATGGGATGCGCCGACGTACTGGGGCGCCTGATGGTGCTCGTAAAGCACATATTCTTCCGGCGACAGTTTGCCGTTCTGACTCCAGTCGGCTTCGATGAAGTGCAGGCGCAGATAGCGCATATCCTTCGGAATCTCCGGGCGACTGAGCTGACCGTCATGATTGCGATCAAGTTGGCTGAAGAGGTAGACCTTCCGGGCCTCCGGCGTGCCGAGGTTCTGCACGTAGTACGTGGCCTGGTGAGGTACCTGCTGGTTGGTCGGGTTGAAATTGACGTCGTTGGCGGGGGTGGCCGCTGAAACATCCATGCCGAACAGGCTTAGGGTCAACGCCGCAACGATCGTCAGAGGTGTATATACCTTCATGGTTGTTTCTCCCTCTCGATGGTGCGTGATGTGGGCCGCGAGGGAGCGTGCCGGGATGCCCTGTCGGGGAATGTGTGACGGGGCAGGCGCAAGCACGCTCCAGGCGGGCTTGGCGCATGTCACGGTGGGCGTGCGTCAAGCTCACCTTACTCCCGACTGACTTGAGTCACCAGTGTTTGTTGCACGAGTATCATTTATGCGTGAGATGTCTTGGAATGGTTGCCGGGCCATGCATTGGAGGCATTTCCGGATCAACCGGCGCGGTCTGCTTTTATTGACACGGATTGACACGGATTGACGCGGATTGACGCGGATGAATGTGGATCAAAATCGGATTTTCCGTAGCCGTGTCTATCCGCGTTGATCCGTGTCCTTTATGTCCATCTTCCTCAAGGAACAACTGCACCTTGACGTGGGCGAGGTGACCATGCTCACCATGGTGCTCAACGTTGACACGGGGGGCGCGTTCCTGATCCGGGTGATGGTGCAGGACGCGTGGTGCCGACCCGTCTCAACGAACTCTCGCCGGCGCCGTGCGCGGCACCTTGCCGGGGTTTGCCTGCCAGCTTGGCAACCTGATCGCGGCGATCACCGCCACCGCCCAGGCCTGGATCGCGCACCAGCGCGGCGGCGACTACGCCTTTTCCATGGCCTCGTGGATCGTGGTGGTCGCCTTGCTACTGGCCTTGCTGACATGGCTGGGACCGGAAGCGCGCGATGTTTCCTTCGGCGAAGGCGACTCGTGACGAAGCGTGTGCCGGCCACTACCATGCACGTTTCCCCACACGTGGCACGACAGATATGAAAGCGGCAAAGGATACGGTCGTCACCCTGCACTATGACCTCACCAGCGACGGCGAAGCCGTGGAAAGTTCGCGCAAGGGCGAACCGCTGCAGGTGCTGCTGGGGCGCGGATACCTCATCAAGGGCCTGGAGGACGCCATCGACGGCCACGACGCGGGCGACACCTTCAAGGTGGAACTGTCGCCCGAACAGGGTTACGGCGAGCGCCGCGAAAACGCCATCCAGCGCGTGCCCAAGAAATATTTCGTCAACGGCAAGAAGCTCAAGCCCGGCATGACCACCGTGCTGTCGCTGAAGGAAGGCGGCCAGCGCGCAGTCACCGTGCACAAGGTAGGCATGAGCACCATCGACGTGGATACCAACCACCCCATGGCCGGCAAACCGCTCAGCTTCGAAGTGGAACTGGTCGACGTGCGCGAAGCCACGCCGGAAGAAATCGAGCACGGCCATGTGCATGGGCCGGATACGCCGGAGCATTGAGGCGCAGGCGGGGCGCCTCGCGTGGCCGCTGCGCGTTGTTGTAGGAGCGCGCCTGCGCGCGAATCGCGAGGTGACGGAGAAGCGCGGCAGGGCGGATCGCCGGCAGGCCGGCTCCTACTTTTCCAGGACTCTCCGCGCGTAAGCGAAATGCCGGCTCCAATACGGATTGGTGATGTAATCCAGCCGTACTTCGCCGCCGCTGTTGGGGGCGTGCACGAAACGGCCGTTGCCGACATAGATGGCCACGTGGCTGATGCGATGGCCTTCGGTGCGGAAGAACAGCAGGTCGCCCGTGGCCAGTTCTTGGACGTTGCGGATCTTGGGCGCGTCGAGCTCGGACATGGCGTGCGAGGTGCGCGGCAGCGAAAGATGCACGGCCTTGCGGTACACGTAGACAACCAGACCGCTGCAATCGAACCCCGAGCTCGGCGTGTTGCCGCCCCATTGGTAAGGCGTGCCGACCAGGTTGATGGCGTGGAACAGCACGTTGTTGGCTTCGGTGGTGATCTTCGGCGGCAGCCTGACCGTGTCGTGGATGGGCGTGCCTGGTGCGGGGATGGACTTGCGCGGGGCATTGCCTGCGCAGGCGGCCAGCAGCAGGGCCGCGGCCAGGGGAGCAAGCGGGCGGGACAGGTGTCCGAAGCGAAGCCGCGACATGAAAAAACCTCGGCGCAAGTTCCCGCCGAGGTTAGCAAATCAACAAGTTGTGCGAAACCCTTGATGCATTGATTTACATTTTTGACGCAGATTTTGTGCGGCATTGTATTTCGGCAGAGCGAACTTCACGGGCACGCGAACCCAGCCGGCCACGGGTTTGCCGTTTTTGGTGGCCGGGTTGAAATGCCACTGTTTGGCGGCCTTGCTGGCGGCATTGATGAGGCTCTGCGATGAGGTGCTGGAAGCCTCGGGATCGTAGGCCAGGCTGATCGGCTTGCCGTGGCCGTCGACATGGATATTGAGCACCACCGTTCCCTGTTCGTGTTTCTTGATGGCCTCGGCCGGGTACACCGGCGGCCGTCGCGCTTCGGCGGATGAAACAGGGCGCCCGGCATGGACCGAATCATCTTTGTTCAGGCGGAATGCGACCGGTACCCGTGTCCAGGCTTTCACGGGCTTGCCGCGTATGGTGGCCGGTTTGAAGTGCCACTGCATGGCAGACTTGGCCGCTGCTTGATCAAGGGCGCGGGAGCCTGATGAGTAATCGACTCGCGCTTCCAGCGGTTTGCCGTTGGCATCGACGTGGATGAGTACCACTGTGGTGCCTTGCTCGTGTTTTTTGATGGCTTCGGGTGGATAGCGAGGAGGATTTTGAATCCTGCTGGCTTGAATGACATGCGCTTGGGTAGAGGGGGGAAAAGTGACTACCGTATGTTCCTGTGCGGACGGCATGACTGAGCCTGGCAATGCCGCCTGCACAGCCAGCGCCGTACCGGCAAGCAGGATGGCGAGAGCGGCGTAGCCGAGCGGTCGACGCAGCAGGGTGTGGGGGTGCTGGATCATCGTCAGTCGCTCCTTCAGTTGCGAGGTGGAAAACCACGTGTTCAGCGCGGGCAGTGGCGTGCCCGAATCGCAGTGATCGACCAGGGCGCGTGCGTAGCGGGCGGCCTGATCCGGGGCGCGGCGCAACACGGCGGCATCGCAAGCCAGTTCCTGGTCGAGCCGGAAACGGCTCATGGCCCACCAGGCGGGTGGAAAGAACCACAGCGCGGCCAGCACGATTTCGGCGGCGAGGCTCCAGAGCGGATCGCGGCGCGCCAGATGGGTTTGTTCGTGGGCGAGCACCTGGGCACGGCCACTGGCATCGAAACGCTCGATGAAATCAGGCGGCAAAAGCAGACGACACGGCCAACTCCAGAGCACGGCGGGGCCTTCGGCGTGCATGCAGGCATGCTGCAGCAAACGCGATGGCAGCATTGGTGCGATGGCTTGGCGCAGCGAGGCTGAGAGGGGCCGCGTCGAACGCCGGATGCGCAGGTAATGCAGCAGCGTGCGCAGCATGACCAGGGCACTCCCGGTCAGCCAGATGGCGGGCCACGGCACGTCGATGCCGGCGGATGCCGCCACCGGTGCCTGGGGTTGCACGAACAAGGCCGGCAGTATCGTCAGGGAGGCGCTGCCGAGGGCGGGGACGGCCTGCTTCGGCAACAGGGGCATGATCGCCAGCAGCACCGGCAAGGCCCACAACGTGAAGGCGGGGCCGGGCCCGGCCAGACGGCGCGCTGACCAGCGCAGCATCAGTGTCAGCAATAGGCCGATGCAGGCGCAGGCGAGGCAAAGGGCGATCGTGTGCATCATTTTTTCTCCCGTGTCGATTGCTCGATCGCATCCACCAGCTTGCGCAGCTCGCGCAGATCCTTGTCCGAGAGTTTTTCGTGCCGGCTGAAGTGCGTCAGCATCGGCGCGAGACGGCCATCGAACACGCGGTCGAGCAGGCTGCGGCTTTCCTCGGCCTGCCAGTCTTCGCGCTTCAGCAGCGGCGTGTAGAGATAGCGGCGTCCGTCGCGCTCGGCACGGATGGCGCCCTTGCGCAGCAGACGGTTGAGCAGGGTTTTGACAGTCTTGTCCTGCCACACGGTGTGCTCGGCAAGCGCCGCAATGATGTCGTCGGCGCTTTGCGGTGCGCGCTGCCACAACACCTGCATGACACGGCTTTCGGCTTCGCTGATCGGAGTCATGGAATTACAAATGTAATCTTGGTAAATTGAAATTACACCTGTAATTTTCAGGAGTCAATCCGACCAAAAAAATCCCCGCGCGATGGCGGGGATGGCGTAAGTACACGACAAAAATCTGGCAGAAGCCAGAAAACGGAGAAGGTGTTTCAGCCGGCGCAGGTGCCCACCAGCGTCAACTTTGGACGTGAGGCGACGGGCTGCTCGGGCAGATCGAAATCATCGGCCAGCTCGGCTTCGAAGGCGTTGGCGCGTTGGCGCGCGGCTTCAGCCAGATCGGCGGGCAACGCGGTGCCTTGCAACAACTGCATGGCCAGCTCGCGCTGGCGCTGGTCGAATCGTGGATCCTGGCTGGCTTCGTCGATGACGCATGCCAGCACACCCAGCCAGCCGGCGTCGGGGGAGCGCAGGGCAAGCATGATTTCCGGTGTCGTCGCGTGTTTCATGGCGAGGAAAATGGTGAGGTCGATATGACCAATGCAGAATTGATGCCAACCCTGGCCCGCATTGCAACGCATACGTATGCACGGATGCGATTGAAGGGAGGCAGCCTGAAATGGAAATTCCCGTCATGTGCGCGCAGCCCGATCTTTTCGATGTCTGAAGCGGTTGCGGCACGCTCTAGAATAGGTGCATGGATACTCCTCATAGCGATGTGCTGATTCTGGGTGGCGGCGTCATCGGCCTGTCGTGTGCGCTGTATCTGCTCAAGGCGGGCGCCAGTGTGCGCGTGCTGGAGCAGGGCAAGGCGGGTTCGGGCGCTTCGCACGGCAATTGCGGCACGCTCACGCCCAGTCATTGCGAACCCCTGTGCGCGCCCGGCATGGTCGGCAAGGCGCTGCACTGGATGCTCCGGCGCGATGCGCCGCTGTACGTCAATCCGCGCCCCGACCTCAAGCGCCTGCACTGGCTGCTCGGTTTTGCGCGGCACTGCAACTGGCGCGACTACGCCCATGCCACCGCCGCGCGCGCGGCCATCCTGCTGCGCTCGCGCGGGCTGATCGAGGAGCTGGTGCATGGCGAAGATCTGGATTGCGAATTTGCCGCCGATGGCATGCTGTCCGTCTATCGCGACGCGGCGGCGCTGGAGGCCGACCAGCATCACGTGGACTACCTGTGCAAGCTGGATATCCCCGTGGAAAACAAGACGGCGGCGGAAGTATTGGCGATGGAGCCGTCGTTGCGCGAGGATATCGTCGGCGGCATCCACCATCCCGGCGATGCGCGCATTCGCCCCGATCGTTACGTGGGCGAACTGGCGCGTCGCGTGCGCGAGTTGGGCGGCATCATCGAAGAGGGCACGCGCGTGGAGCGGTTCTCCACGGCGCACGGAAGCATTCGTCAGGTGCGCACCGGGCGCGGCCATTTCAGCGCCGATCGCATCGTGCTGGCGCTCGGCGCGTGGTCGCCGCGAACCGCATCCCGACTGGGCTTGCATCTGCCGATGCAGCCGGGCAAAGGCTATTCGATCACCTATTCGCGACCGCCATCATGTCCGCGTATCCCGCTGGTGCTGCACGAAGTGTCGGTGTGCGTGACCAGTTGGGCGTCGGGATTCCGGCTGGGCAGCACCATGGAGTTTTCCGGCTACGATCGACGCCTCAATCGTGCCCGGCTGGCGGCCCTCGAACGCGGCGCGGCGCTGTATCTGCGCGAGCCGACCGGCGCCGTCGTGGAAGACAAATGGTGGGGCTGGCGTCCCATGAGCGTGGATGAATTGCCCATCATCGGACCCAGCACGCGCTGGTCGAACCTGATGTTGGCGACCGGCCACGGCATGATGGGCATGAGCATGTCCGCCGCCACCGGCGAATTGGTGGCCTCGCTGTGCGTCGGGCCCGCGCCGGTGCTCGACCCTACGCCATACGCTCCCGCCCGTTTTCATTTGTAGATCGGGCATTGCCCGGCGCGGGGCAAATTTTCGTAGGGCTGTGCCCGACGCTGCCTGTATATTGAGCGCGTTCCGTCAATGGATATTCCCATGCGCCTGCTGCTTGCCCTGCTCATACCCTGGCTCCAGTTTTTCACCATCGGCCGCCCTGGTGCCGGCATCATTTGCCTGATCCTGCAATTGACCATCATCGGCTGGGTGCCGGCGGCCATCTGGTCGGTGTATGCATTGAGCCAGTACGAAACGGATCGCAAGATCGAGCGTTCCATGCGCTATCGTTAATCCAATCCGTCGCGACTGGCGGTATGGTGGAATTTGGCAACAGGGAACCTCAACCATGCCGTACACGCATGACCTGATTGTTTTGGGCGCCGGATCCGGTGGACTCGCCACCGCTTTTCGAGCCGCCAAACACGGCGCCAGCGTGGCACTGCTGGGGCCGGGTGCATTGGGTGGCACATGCGTCAATGTCGGCTGCGTGCCGAAAAAGGCCATGTGGTTCGCCGCGCAAATGGCCGAGGCGCAGCAAACGGCGCGCGAGTACGGTTTTGCCTTGGAACCGGGAAGCCTGGACTGGCCGACTTTCGTCGCGCGCCGTCAGCATTACATCGAAGGCATCCACACCAGTTATCGCGAGCGCATCAAGCAGACCGGTATCGACTTCCTGCCTGTTCCGGGACGCATCACCGCGGCGCAGACGGTGGAAGTCAACGGACGCCAGCTGCAGGCGCCGCATATCGTCCTGGCGACAGGCTCGCGTTCGCGTCAGCTGGATATTCCCGGGTTCGACCTGGGCATTGATTCCGACGGTTTTTTCGCATTGCGCGCCTGTCCGTCGCGCGTCGCCATCGTTGGCGGCGGATACATTTCGGTGGAGCTGGGCAGCGTGCTGCACGCCCTGGGAGCCGAGGTCGACATCCTGGCACGGAGCCGCCTGCTGCACGGTTTCGATGCCGAAATGACCAGCGCGCTGGGCGATCTGATGCGCGAAAAAGGCATCGGCGTGCATTGCCAATACGACGTCACCGCCTTGCACCGTCAATCCGACGGCCTGCACGTGGCCTGCAAGCAGACGATGGACGACAAACCTTACGACCTGGTGTTGTGGGCCGTCGGACGCGTGGCCAACAGTGAGCATCTCGGACTGGATAGCGTGGGCGTGGCGTGTCATGACGATGGCCATATCCAGACCGACGATTTCCAGAACACCACGGCGCCCGGCATCTATGCCGTCGGCGACGTCACCTCGCGCCCGGCTCTGACGCCGGTCGCCATCGCGGCTGGCCGGCGGCTGGCCGACCGCTTGTTCGGCAATCAACCCGATGCTCATCTGGATGGCGCCATAGTTCCCAGTGTGGTGTTCGCGCATCCGCCGCTGGCCGGCGTGGGTTTTGACGAAACCACCGCGCTTGAGCAGTACGGCGACAGCGTGCGCTGCTATCGCAGCCGTTTCACTCCCATGCAGCTGGCCTTGTCGGATGCACCGCACAAGGCGTTGATGAAACTGGTGTGCGCGGGCGACGACGAACGCGTGATCGGCGCGCACATCCTCGGCCCGGGCGCCGAAGAAATGATCCAGGGCTTTGCCGTGGCATTGAAGATGGGCGCGCGCAAGGCCGACTTCGATGCCACCGTGGCCGTGCATCCCACGGCGGCCGAAGAAATGGTGACCATGACCTGACAGCTACGTGCATTGCGCGCCGGTTGCGGCTTGAACAATTACACTGGGCGGCATGGACGTTTTCACTCTCGAACGCGGCACCGCGCCGCTGCTGATCAGCCTGCCGCACGATGGCAGCGCCATTCCCGACGACATCGCGGCACGCATGTGTCCGCCTGCGCGAAAATCGCCGGATACCGACTGGCACGTTGGCCGGCTGTACGCCTTTGCCCGCGAGCTTGGCGCGAGCATCCTGCGGCCGCGATTTTCACGCTACGTGGTCGACCTCAACCGTCCGCCGGATGGCCATTCGCTGTATCCGGGTCGCGCCGGTACCGGGCTGGTGCCGGAGGTGATGTTCGACGGCGCGGCCATTTATCTGGACGGCCAGGCGCCCACGGTGGACGAGATGGCGACGCGCGTGGATACCTGGTGGCGCCCCTACCATCAGGCACTGGCTGCCGAGCTTGAGCGTCTGCATCGGGAGCATGGCCGCGCCGTGCTCTGGGAGGGTCATTCGATTCGTGCGGAAGTGCCGATGCTGTTCGACGGCCGTCTGCCCGACCTGAACCTGGGCACCGCCGATGGCGCCAGTTGCGGCGCCGATCTGCAATTCCGGCTTGCCGAGGTGCTGGCCGCGCAAGACGACTACAGCTTCGTGGTCAATGGCCGCTTCAAGGGCGGTCACATCACACGTCACTACGGTCGGCCGGATCAAGGCATCCAGGCGGTGCAACTGGAGCTGGCCCAGGTCAATTACATGGACGAGGAAAGCTTCGAATATCTGCCCGAAAAAGCCGCTCGCGTGCAGGCCTTGATCCGCCGTCTGCTGGAAACATGCTGCCGTTCCTAGAGCGGGAAACAGGACGACAAGCCGTTCAGTTTCCGTATGGCTTGATGACCTCATGATGACGTCGCCGCGCCGCCCGAGTCAGCCGGGTTCCGGCCGGGTCCGCGGCTTTCTTTTCGAGGTTCATGATCATGATCCGCAAGTTTGCCATTGCCATCCTGCTGGTTGCAGGAATAGCCCTTTCCGGTTCCGTGCTGGCCGCTCATCCGGGCACCACCACGAAAGCGGCTGTGGCGCAGACGAAGGCCAAGAGCGCGACGGAGCACAAGCCCGCCGCCAAGCATCACCATGTCAAGAAGCATCACGTGCGTCATCACGCGATGAAGGCACATGCCAGCAAGGCCAAGGCCCACGCCATGAAGGCCTCGGCCAAGAAGGCTGCCGCCAAGGCCTCGACGGCGAGCAAGTAAGCCACAGCACGATCGCCCGCGAGGTGATTGTGGGAAAACCCCGGCACGCAAACGCCGGGGTTTTTCGTACCGGTTCAGTCGTTCGCCGGTAGCGCCGCCACGCATTTGAGTTCGATGGCGATCGGCGTGGGCAGGGCGGTGATGGCCAACGTGGTGCGGCAGGCGTCGATGCCTTTGAAGTATTCGGCGTACAAGCGGTTGTAGGCCGCAAAATCGCGATCCATGTCGGTCAGGAACACGGTGACGTCGACCAGATCCTCGAAGCGTGCGCCGCTGGCTTCCAGCACCGCCCGCACGTTGGCGAACACCTGCCGGCATTGCGCCTCGATGTCGTGCGCAACCAGCTTGCCGTCGGCGCCGTACACATTGCCGGGCACCTCGTCGGTACCGGGCACGCGCGATCCCACGCCGGACAGGAACAGCAGGTTGCCGACGCGACGCGCATGCGGATAGGCCCCCACCGGGGTGGGAGCCTTGTCGGTGCGGATGCGGTCGCCGTTGCCGCTCATGCGTCGGACTTCCAGCGTGCTTCGAGTTTGGCCAGCACGTCCTGGTAAGCCTGCGGCAACTGCTCGTGGCCGCGCACGTCGAGGCCGAGATCGGTGATGCAGCCGTCCTTGAGGCCGTAGATCCATGCGTGCACGGCCAACGGCTGGCCGCGATCCCAAGCTTCGCGCACGATGGTGCTGTGGCACACGTTCACTGCCTGTTCGATGGCGTTGAGTTCGCACAGGTGGTCATGGCGCAGATCGATGGCAGTGGAAGGATCGAGCTTGTCGGCGTGCTTGAGGGCAATGTCGTCGATGTGCTTGAGCCAGTTGTCGATCAGTCCCAGGCGTGATTTCTGGAGCACCGCGCCCACGCCGCCGCAACCGTAGTGGCCGACGACGAGGATATGTTTCACCTTGAGCACGTCCACCGCGAACTGGATGGTGCTCAGGGCATTGAGGTCGGTGTGGATCACCACGTTGGCGACATTGCGGTGCACGAAAATTTCGCCCGGCGGCAGATCCACGATCTGGGTGGCCGGCACGCGCGAATCCGAACACCCGATCCACAGGTATTTGGGCGCCTGCTGATGCGCGAGCTTTTCGAAAAATCCCGGGTCTTGCGCCGTCACGTTTTCGGCCCAGTGTCGGTTGTTGGCCAGCAGGTCTTTCAATGAGTTCATCGGAGTTCCCGGTTGATGGTGTGGGGGTGCGTCGAGCAAATGCGGCCACGATACGCCTTTGTCGGGCAAAACCGAAGGCGAGGGGTCATGAATCGAATGCGACGCAGACGTTCTTGGGCTCGGTGAAAAAGCACAGCGCGTCGGTGCCGCCTTCGCGACCCATGCCGGAATGCTTGACGCCGCCGAACGGCGTGCGCAGGTCGCGCAGCATCCAGCAATTGACCCAGACGATGCCGAAATCCAGCCGTGCGGCGA
>DASSBH010000125.1:0-5261 GCA_035698945.1 Oleiagrimonas sp. | reverse complement strand
CCACCCCGACTTTCGATGGCCGCCATGCCATCATCAAGGGCGGATCGTGGATATCCACGGGCAACGAGGCCGAGCCGGATTCGCGCTATGCCTTCCGTCGCCATTTCTTCCAGCATGCCGGATTCCGTTACGTGATCGCCGATAACCCGCCTGTTCCAACTTCGCAGTACGAAACCGACAAGCTGCTGTCCGAATACGCCGAGTTCCATTACGGCGCGGAGTATTTCGGCGTGCCCAATTTCCCGCGTGCGCTGGCGGATCTCGCCGTTCGGGCGCTGGGCGACGGTCCCCGCCATCGCGCGCTCGACATCGGCTGTGCGTCGGGCCGCGCCAGTTTCGAGCTGGCCCGCCATTTCGATGACGTCACGGGCATCGATTTTTCCGCCCGCTTCATCCACCAGGGCGCGACCCTGGCGCGCGGCGAACCGCTGCGTTACGCCCTGGTCGACGAGGGCGAACTGGCGACGCCGCGCGAAGTCCGACTGGTCGATCTCGGCCTGCAGGAAGTGGCCGACAAGGTGACGTTCTGGCAAGGCGACGCCTGCAACCTGAAACCGCAGTTCACCGGCTACGACGTCATCCTTGCCGCCAACCTGGTCGACCGGTTGTACGATCCGGCCAAGTTTCTCGCAACCATCCACGAACGGCTGCATGTCGGCGGCCTGTTGCTCATCGCCACGCCCTGCACCTGGCTTGCCGAGCACACCCCGCGCGAACAATGGCTGGGCGGTTTCGAAAAAGACGGCCAACCCGTACGCACCATCGACGGCCTGCGCGCCGCGCTTGGCCGGCATTTCGAAGCGGTAGGCGAGCCGAGCGAGGTGCCTTTCGTGATCCGCGAAACCCGGCGCAAGTTCCAGCACACCCTGTCCGAAGCCAGCCTGTGGCGGCGCGTACATTGACCATGCCCGACTTGCCAACACCGTAGGGCGGGCACCGCCCGCCGAACATGGCTTGCGATGACGTGGAGCTTCCATGGCGGGCAGTGCCCGCCCTACGTGTCGGGTGCCATACGGCGCACATCCCACCATATCGTGTAAGGCTTGCTCAAACCGTAGGGCGGGCACCGCCCGCCAAACATGGCTTGCGGCTGCGTGGGGCTTTCATAGCGGGCAGTACCCCCCTACGCGCCAAATGCCGATTCGGCACTGTCGTGAACGTGCCAAAATGACCCACATGGGTCATGACACCACACACGCGCTTTTCGATTTCGACCAGACCATCGACCGCGGCGGCACGCACAGCGTCAAGTTCGATGCGCGCGCCGCCGTCTTCGGCGATGCCGACGTCACGCCTCTGTGGGTGGCCGACATGGATTTTGCGGTAGCACCGTGCATCAGCGATGCCGTCACCGCCCGCGCTCGCCATCCCGTCTACGGCTACACCCTGGTACCCGACAGCCTCTATCAAGCCGTCATCGACTGGCATGCCGAACGCCACGGCTGGCACATCGAACGCGACGACATCATGCTGACGCCCGGCACCTTGCCAGCCTTGTCCACCGCCATCGAAGCCTTCACGCAGACCGGCGACGGTGTGGTCATCCAGCCGCCTGTGTACGGCCCGTTCGCGGCGCTCACCGAAACTGCCGGGCGCAAGGTGGCAGCCAACCCGTTGATCGAAACCGACGGCCATCACAGCATCGATCTGGATCATCTCGAACATTGTGCGGTGGACGGTGCGCGCCTGCTGCTGCTGTGCAATCCGCACAATCCCGTGGGCCGCGTCTGGAGTCGCTCCGAACTGGAAGCCATTCTCGACATCTCGCGCCGCCACGGCCTCACCGTCGTCAGCGACGACATCCACGGCGATCTCACCTACAGCGATGCCGACTACGTGCCGCTCGGCCGCCTGGCGCGTTCCGACGACCGCGTCATCAGCGCGATATCGCCCTGCAAGACCTTCAACATCCAGGGCCTGGCGCTGACCGCCCTGACCGTGCCCGATCCGGCTTGCCGCGCGGCACTCGCGGGCGTGCTTGCAGCGCGTCGGCTGGACAACTTCAACCCCTTCAGCCTGGCCGCCGCCGAGGCCGCCTGGCGTCACGGCGGCCCGTGGCGCGATGCCTTGGTGACCTATCTGCAAACGACGCGCGATGCCTTGGTCGATCATGTGCACCGGCACCTCGCCCCGATCCGCGTGACATCGCCACAGGCCGGCTACCTGATGTGGCTGGACTGCCGCGCATTGGGCATGGACGATGCCGAACTCCGACGCTTCTTCATCGAACGCTGCCGCCTCGGACTCAATCCGGGTGTCGATTTCGGCGCTGGCGGCAGCGGCTTCATGCGACTGAACATCGCCTCGCCACGCGCACGCATCATGCAAGCGTTGGATGCCATCGGCGATGCATTGACCGAGGTGCCGTCATGAATCCCGCCAAGGTGCGCCGCGAACACGTGCGCAAGCTCACCGACCTTCCCAACATCGGTCCCGCGATGGCGCGGGATTTCGCCTTGCTGGACATCCGCACGCCCGGTGAACTGGCCGGGCGTGATCCCTTGCAGCTTTATCACGCATTATGTCGCAAGACCGGCTCCCGTCAGGATCCCTGCGTGCTGGATGTTTTCATCTCGGTAACCCGTTTCATGGACGGCGACGAGCCGAAGCCCTGGTGGAATTACACCGCCGAGCGCAAGCGTCGTTACGACATATGACACCAGGACAGGCTTCGGCGGACAACGGTGAAGCCACACCATCCCCACCCAACCCTCCCCTTGAAGGGGAGGGCTTTTGTTTGAGGCTTTGTGGTGAGGTCTCTTCCTTGAAGGAGGCTACCCGCTTTTGCTCCCTCCCCTTCAAGGGGAGGGCTGGGGTGGGGATGGTTCGGTCGGTGCAGAGGAGCCAGTCTCGTACCATCGCTCAAGGCATGTAACGCAGCGTCAACATCGCCGTACGCCCCGGCTGGTTGTAGTAATACACCGTTTCGTAATCGCGATCGAACGCATTGGCCAATTTCACCTGCGCCTGCCAATGCGTGGCGAACTGCCAGCTGCCGCGCAAGTCCAGTGTGGCGTAGCCACCCAGCCAGTGCGTGTTGGCGATGTCGTCGTAGCGGCCGCTGAAAGCCTTGACGGTGGCGCCCACGCTGAAATCACCCAGCTGGCGGTCGAGATCGAAACGCACGCTGCGCTCGAAGCGACGCGGCAGCAGGTTGCCGTCATGGACACCGCCGTCGTCGTTCTCCGGCTTCTGCCAGGTGAAGCTGGTCGTCCAGTTCCAGCGCTTCCACTCACCGGCCACTTCGCCATCCACACCGAGGATGCGCGCCTTGCTGATGTTGCCGGGCGTGAAGTTGGCATCCAGCGCGATCAGGTCGTCGATCCGGTTGCGGTACGCGCCCACCTGCCAGTGCCAATGCGCATGGCGCGCGGAAAGATCGATCTCCACATTGCGCGATTTTTCCGGCTTGAGGTGCGGGTCGGCGCTGGGCGGAAAACCCGGATAGGAGGGGTAGTACAGGTCGTTGAAATCAGGCGCATGGAAGGCCGTGGCATACGATGCGCTCAACACCAGACCGCCATCGAAGTGATAACCCCAGGCCACCGCGCCGGTGTCGTGGTTGCCGAACTGCTGGTTGTGATCGTGGCGCGCGGAAAGCTGGATCTCGTTGGCGCCGAAATGCCCCTGGTACTGCGCGAACACGCCGGTGTTGTCGCGGTCGGTTCGCACGTAGCCGGTGTCGCTGTCGATCTCCTGATGCAGGTAATCCGCGCCCACGGTCAAGGTCTGGCGCTCGGCGAGCGTGATGGCGTTGAGCCAGCTGGCCTGGTTCTGGGTGGAATCGCCGAAGCCGACGTAGACACGGTCGTGATAGTTGGTGGCCTTGTCCAGGCTCTGACCCGCATTGAACGTCATCGTCCAGCTGTCCGCGACCGGCAAGGTCAGACGCGCACCAGCCACCTGCTGCGCATGGCGGCTGTAGTTCTGGAAGCTGCCGTCGTATTCGATGAAGCTGGTGGTGCGCAGGAAATTGGCGGCAAGTTCGGCGCCGTTGCCCCAGCGCCAGCCGCCGTTCAAGAGACCGTTGTAGGCGCGGTAGCCATCCTTGTCCGGTTCGTTGGCGAAGCACCCGGCAAACACCGTACCCGCGCCGAGCTTGCAGCTGTTGATGCCTTGCGTGTATTTGGCGCCCAGGCTGACGTTGAACCAGCCATGCTCACCACCACCAGAAAGGCCCACCTGACTCGACCAGGTGTCATGGCTGCCGCCGGAGAGGCGGAACGAAGACGTCAGTCCTTCGCCGACTGTGCCGTGACGGGTGAAGATCTGGATCACGCCGCCGACCGCGTCGGAACCGTACAACGTCGAACGCGGCCCGCGCACGATCTCGATGCGCGCGATCTGATCCACCGGAATCTGCGCATAAGCGGCCAGTCCCGCGCCCACCGAACCGATACGCACGCCGTCGATCAGCACCAGCGTATGGGTGGAGTTGGTGCCGCGCAAAAACAACGAAGTCTGCTGGCCGATGCCGCCCGAATTGGCCAGGCTCACGCCCGGCAAACCGGATAAAAGATCCCGCAACGACCTGGGTTGCAGACGGTCGATGTCCGCACGGGTGATGATGGTCACTGGCGCCAGCGTGTCGGTGACGGACTGGTCGATGCGCGTGGCGGTCACCACGACCGGATTCAGCTGCGACGCCTGAACCGGAGCGCTGTCCGTTGCATGGGCGGAAGAAGAAACGGCGGCCATGAGTGCCGCACCAAGAAGCGTGTATCGCATGCGTGTGTCCTCGCCGCGCACCCCACGTGCGCGGCTTGTTGGTGGCAAGTCAAATGGCCACACGGCAAACCGCCGAACTCACGCGAGACGCGTCGAACGAGTCCGGCCACGCCCACCGCGAAGCCACCCGAAACGCACGACCCGACCGTGCGCTTCTTTCGCCCAGGCCGGTCTCCGGACTCGCGAATGGACGTCTTTACGTCCCGAATCGACGGCCTTCCCGGCACATGTGCCAGTGACCCTGGTTGTCGATCCGCGCAAGCGACGCTTGCGTATTCGCCTACCGTTGCGGGGGCAGTGCCGGCTTGGCGCGAGCGCGTACCGGCTTCCCGTTTCATCGCGGTTTCCCGCGACACCTGAGGTGGAGCAAGCTTACCTGATTCTTGATGTGACGTGGTTGAGATCGCTGTAGGAGCCTGCCTGCAGGCGATGGCCCGATGTGCGGAATAACCGGGCCATCGCCTGCAGGCAGGCTCCTACAAAAAGCGGGCTGGGTATCGCTGTGGTGAAATGCGCAGCACGTCTGAACGATG
>DASSBH010000124.1:0-4948 GCA_035698945.1 Oleiagrimonas sp. | reverse complement strand
CCGGCAACAAGGGCGCCGATGCGGCGATGTCGGCCCTGGAAATGGTCAACCTGTACGCGCAGCTGTCATGACCGGCGCACAGGCAAGAGGCGTGGATGCCGCCGCCCGCTCCCGCGCGCGCCGTCGCGCGTTGCAGGGCATTTACGCCTGGCAATTGGGCGAGCAGAGCATGGACAAGGTCATCGCCCAGTTCCGCGAGGAGCAGGACATGAAAGTGGCCGATCTCGAATATTTCGAGGATCTGCTCAACGGTGTGGCCGCGCATTGCGACGAGCTGGACACGGGCCTTGCGCCGCATCTGGATCGCGATGTCGAACAGGTCGACCCCATCGAACGCGCGGCATTGCGTCTGGGCGCTTATGAACTGAAATATCGTCCCGATGTGCCCTACCGCGTCGTGCTGAACGAAGCGGTGGAAACCACCAAACGCTTCGGCGCCGAGCACGGCCACACCTACGTCAACGGCGTGCTGGACAAACTGGCTTCCGACTGGCGCAGCGTGGAAAAGGGCCTGTAGGAGCGCGCCTGCGCGCGATCGGGTTTGTGGCAACCGGGCTTGATCGCCGGCAGGCCGGCTCCTACACACACACGCGCGCGAGATGGTAGGTTACTGGTTTGCCATTGCGACCGGTTCTGACGCCTGTTTCCAGACGCGCCATCCGATCACGGCCAGCACCAGGAAACCGGCGTACAACACGGCGGTGATGCGCAGATCCTTGTAGATGTACTCGCCGATGTAGATCGTGTCCACCACGATCCACAACCACCACGCGGCGATGTGGCGGCGCGCTTCCCACCACTGCGCGACCAGGCTGAAGGCGGTGAGCGCAGCATCCAGCCAGGGTAGTGCAGCGTTTGTCCAGCGCTGCATGACATAGCCGAGAGCCAGCGCTCCCGCGACGCCGATGACGAGGTGCAGGATGGCCGGACGTACATCCAGTGCGGCGATGCGCACGCGCCCGCCGCTGTCCAGATGCTGCATCCAGCGGATCCAGCCGTAGACGATCATCACGCCGAAAGCGCCTTGCAGAAGCGCATCGGAGTACAGCCTGGCATCGACGAACACCCAGGCGTAGACCACCACCGAGACCAGACCCACCGGCCAGCACCAGGGGTGGCGTATGGCCGTCATCCAGACGGCCAATGCACTGATGATGGCGCCGGCAAGTTCGACCCAGACCATCACCAATCCACCTTGACCGACAGACGCGCCAAACGCGGTGCGCCGGGGAACAGATAGCTGTCGCCGCCGGAACTGCCGGTGTCACGCCAGTAGAAACGGTTGAACACGTTGTCGATGCCGAGCCGCCACGTCATGCTGTGTCCGTGCCAATGGCTGCGGTAGCGCAGACCCGCGTCGAACACGTTGTAGGCGCCGACGCGCACGCGTCCATCCGGCGTGGCGACGTTGGGCGAAGCGTAGCGCCAACCGCCCAGCAGGCTCAGGCTCGGCAGCATGGGCAGTTGGTAGTCGAGATGGAGGACGGCACGCAGGCGCGGCACATTGGGCACCTGATGACCTTCGTAGGCCGGGGTTCCGGAATCCTGCGCACGCGCGCGGATCAGACTGACGCTCGCATGCAGCTTGAGGTGTCTGCTGGCTTGTCCGTTCGCCGATACTTCCACGCCCGTGTGCACTTCCTGGCCGTGCTGCACGAAGGTGAATCCGGCCGCGCTTTGATCCGGCTGCGCGAACTGGTAGGGCTGATGGATGCGATAGAGCGCGACGTCGAGGCTCAAGCCTTCGTTCCAGCGGTATTTGGTGCCCATCTCGATCTGGCGCGACAGGCGCGGGCCGAGGAGGTCGCCGCCGTTGCTTGTCCAGTACGGCGCTTCCTTGCCGAACGACAGGCCCTCGCTGTAACTGACGTAGGTGGTGAGCGCCGCATTCGGCTGCCACAGCACCGCGGCTTGCGGCAGTGCCTTGCTGAGCCGGGTGTCGCGTTCGGGCAGGCCGTCGCTGTCCCAGGTGCGCTCATGCAGGCGCACAAAGCGCCAGCCGGCGATCAGTTGCCAGTGGTCGCCGAGGTGCAGGCGATCCTGGGCGAACAGCGAGCGCTGCCAACTGTCGAATCGACGTTCCGATGGTCCCGGCTGGTTGGGCGACGGCGCAAAGTACGGCGGATCGACGTCGGCGATGTTGGCGGTGCCGACGTAGTCGTATACATAGGCCCGACGATTGACGGTGCGATGGAAGGCGCTGACACCCACGCTGAAATCGTGGCTGACGCGGTCGTTGCCGAAATGGCCTTCCAGTGTGGCGCGGCCCTGGTCGTCGGCACGGGTGTCGTCGGGGCTGCGGAAGTCGTAGACATCGTAATCGCCGTTGGGCGCGAAGAAGTTGCCGGGATGACTGCCGTCGGCGCACTCGGGCGCGTAGAAGCAACCGTAGGCAAACGCTACATTGTCGTTGATGACACTGCGGCTGTGGCCGGCGGCCAGGCGCAGTTGCCAGTCCTCGCTGAAGGCGTAGTTGAAGCGCGCGTCGGTATTGGCCGAGTGGATGCCGACAGGCCGCTGCCAGGGTTCGAAACCGAGCATGCGCGTCGGGTCGGCGTGTTGGGGCAGGGTGTCGCCGCCCAGTAATTGGTACCCCGACACCGAGCGTTGCGCACTGGCCTGATAGTCGCTGTCCAGTTGCAGGGTGGCGTTCGGGCTGATGCGCCAGTCGGCGGCCAGCGCATAGAAATTGCGTCGGCCATCGGCATGCTGCACGTAGGAATGGGTGTCTTCCCAGGCCAGATTGGCGCGCAGCCCGAAGTCGGGCGTCAGCCAGCCGCCCACGTCCAGCGCCGTGTAGCGCGAGCCGTGCGAATCGGTGCCCAAGGTGATCGTGCGCACGTCCTCCGGACGCTTGGTGACGTAATTGACCACGCCGCCGGGTTCCATCACGCCGGCCTGCAGACCGGCCAGACCCTTGAGAATTTCCACGCGCTGCTTGTCTTCCAGCGCCACTTTCTGTTCACCCACGATGGTGAGATTGTTGATGCGGTAACCGGTGGCGAGATCCAGCGGATAGCCGCGGATGGCGATGTCCTGGTAGTAACCCACCGCCGCGTAGTTGTCGCCGAGCGAGGCGTCGCCGCGCGCCAATTCGCTGAGCGTGCGGATGTGCCGGTTTTCGATCTGTTGACGCCCGATCACCGTGACGGCCGCCGGTGTGTCGTGCAGTGAAGCGTTGCCGTAGCTGTCGATGCCGGTGGCGTCGGCGTCATCGGCGGCGTTGGCCTCGACCTTGACGGCCTTCAGTTTGGTGACCTGTGGCGGTGTCTTGTCGTAATGAGTGGTGGCGGCCATGGTCGGCAGCGACACCAACGGCAGCAGGGCGAGCATCAGGGGAGTGTGTGGAATTTTCATCGTCGTCTTCGTGTCGGGCAGGACGAAGCGACGGCAAGCCACCGAACGCAGAGGTTCGGTGCTTCTGGTCAAGCTCCCTACGCCGGTATCAGCCGGATCAGGTTCCAAGGGTCTATCTCAGCCCGGCAATTACCGGGCACCCCCGCTTCAGAGGTGTATTGAAACACGAATGACGGGGGGTGTGTCCAGACCGTGCATCACGACGTGGCGCGAATCGCCTCGCACATGGCACGTCCCGATGTGCTGTCGAACCATGCGGCATGGCCGCGCAGGAAGGTGTCGTAGGCCACGTCCGCATGCGCCGTCGAACCGGTGACGCCATGGAAATATTCGATTTCCGACAACGCGAAATCGATATGCACCACCGGCAGCAGATCGGCCAGCAGTTGCCGTTGATCCGAAGTCAGCGGCAGGACGTCGGCGTAACCGTCGATCAGCGCGCGCGCGGTGTCCGGAAAGGTGGCGTGCATGCCGTGCTCAAGCTGCATCCAGGCAATCGCATTGCGCTCGATGGCGGTGGCCAGGTCGTACAACGCGAACGTGGGCGCGGCCAGGCCGACATCGAGGACGGCGCTGATGGCGGCATCGGAGGCGGCGCTTGTCCAGCACAGGTTGGATGCATGCCAGTCGTTGTGCGTCCACAGTCGCGGCAGGTCGGTCAGCCGCGGTTGCACCGCGTGGTGACGCGCCACGAGGGAAGCCAGTTCGTGCCGCCAGTCGCGTTGGCGCAGGTAATCGGCCAGCGCCGGTCGTTGTTTGCATTGCGCATCGATGGTGGCAAGCAGGTCGGGCGCGCGCAGACAGTCGTCGCGCGACACCAGTATCCAGGTATCGCGCTGCGGCGCTTCGAAACTGGCCGAGGCGTGGTGCAGGCGCGCCAGCATGCGCCCGGCGGTGCGCGCTTGTTCGATATCGGTCAATGGCGCCCATGAAATGGTGTCGCGATACAGATCGATGCCGTCGGCGATCGCATGCACCTCGTACGTCCATTCGCCGCATGCGATGGCGGTGCGGTCTTTGGCGTTGGCGAGCACTTCGGGCATCGGTATGCCATGCGTGCGCAGGTGCGCGATGAAGGCGTGTTCCTCGGACAGTGTGTCCGGGGTACGCACATTCGCATGGTGCCGTTTGACGAATACTTCGCCTGCCACGGTTGTCACGCGTGCGGCGGCGGAAAGCGGGCGTGGGCTGCGCCACTGGATCGAAACCGGTCCGCGCAGGCGCGGAAAGTTGTCGAGCAAGGCCCGGACTTCGGCGGTTTCCAATGGTGGCCAGTCCGGTGCTATTTCGTCGCCGGCCAAACCGTGACTGCGGTGATCGGTGGCTGTCATGCCGGCTTTCTGCCGCTTCTGGAAAGGTTTCGCACCCCTGCGGGGCGCGAGTTCATTTTCTTTGCTTGCCCAAAGAACACGAACCAAAAGAAAGGGCACCCCGACAGGCGCGCCCTTCGGGTTCGCTTCGGGGTTCCGGGGGTTTGCCGACGGGCCATCCTTGGCCCGACGACAAACTGGCCGACTTCCGGTCGGCCACCCTGCGGGCCTTGTCCTCCACCCCTACGCCGCTGCCTGAAGGGGACCCCGCAGCGCGTTGC
>DASSBH010000123.1:0-3854 GCA_035698945.1 Oleiagrimonas sp. | reverse complement strand
CCCGATCCTGATCCTGACCGCCCGTTCCAGCTGGCAGGACAAGGTCGAAGGTCTCAAGCACGGCGCCGACGATTATCTGGTCAAGCCGTTCCATGTCGAGGAACTGCTGGCCCGCATCAACGCGCTGGTGCGTCGCGCCAGCGGCTGGTCCAAGCCGATCCTGGCTTGCGGGCCGATCCATTTGGACACCACGGCGCAGACGGTGACGGTCGAAGGCAAGCCGGTGGATCTCACCAGTTACGAATACAAGGTGCTGGAATACTTGATGATGCACGCCGGGGAACTGGTGTCCAAGGCGGATTTGACCGAGCATATCTACCAGCAGGATTTCGACCGCGACTCGAACGTGCTGGAAGTGTTCATCGGTCGTTTGCGCCGTAAACTGGATCCGGAAGGCGATATCAAGCCGATCGAGACCGTGCGCGGGCGCGGCTATCGCTTCGCCATACCTCGCAATGAAACGGAGGAAGAAGAGGCCTGACGTCGATTGCCTGCTGTTCATTTCATCAGGGGAGCATGAAGTTTCGTGTCATCACGACGGCCTTTGTCATTGGCGGCACGTTCCACCCTGGCTACCGTCCTGGTGCTGGTCGCGTTCCTGAGCCTGACGGGGTTGGCTCTGGACCGGGCCTATTACGAAGGCGCACGCAGTGGGCTGCAGGATCGGTTGCAGGGTTTCGTATATGCGCTGCTGGCCGGCACCGACGTCAATCGGGGCGGCCGGGTGCTGGTGCCCGACACCATGCCCAACGCGAATTTCCTGCGTCCGGGGTCGGGCCTGTACGCGATCATCAACGGCGCCAACGGATTCCATTGGGAATCGCCTTCGGCCATCGGTCGCAGCCTGCCGCTGGAAATGCAGCTCGAGCCGGGCAAGCCGATATTCCGCGGACCGCTGGAGACGGACGTCGGCGACGTGTACGTGTACAGCCTGGGCGTGGTCTACGAGACACCCTCGCACCAGCCGGTGCACCTGGTGTTCAGCGTGGCGCAGACGCAGACGCAGTTCGAGAACCAGCTGGCGGTCTACCGACGCACGCTGTTCGTGTGGCTGTTCGCCCTGGGCCTGGTGTTGGTGATCCTGCAGTTGTGGCTGTTGCGCTGGAGCCTTTCGCCGCTGCGACGACTGTCGGTGGATCTGGCACGCATCAAGCGTGGCGACAGCGAAAGTCTGACCGCCCATTACCCGTTCGAGTTGTCGTCGCTCACGCACAGCCTCAATGCCTTCATCCACAGCGAGCGCGAGCATCTGGCGCGCTATCGCAACACGCTGGCCGATCTTGCGCACAGCCTGAAAACGCCGCTGGCGGTGATCCGCGCGCGGCTGGATGCGGGCGACGTGGCCGCGGATCTGCATCAGGATCTGGCATCCCAGGTGCGGCGCATGGACGAGCTGGTGGCCTACCAGCTTTCGCGTGCGGCTACTTCCGGTCATCAGACTTTCGCCACGCCGGTGCCGGTGGCGACGCATGCCGAGGATCTGGTGCAAAGCCTGGAAAAGGTCTACGCCACCAAGGGTGTGTTGTGCGAGTTCGACATCGAGGAGACGGGATGTTTTTTCTATGGCGAACAGGGCGACTTGCTGGAGTTGATGGGCAACCTGCTGGAAAACGCTTTCAAGTGGTCGCGCCATCGCGTGCTGTTGTCCATCCATGCCATTGCGGCATCTTCCGGACGCGGCCGGAACGGATTGGTGATTACGGTGGAGGACGACGGCCCCGGCATCGTCGACGACCAGATCGAGCGCGTCCTGCAGCGCGGTGTGCGTGGCGACGAGCGCGTGCATGGACACGGCATCGGTCTGGCCATCGTGCAGGACATCGTCAAGGCCTACAACGCGCAGTTGGATGTGGGGCCTTCGGAAGAACTGGGCGGTGCCTGCTTCCGGGTACGCTTTGCCGCCGGCAGTTGATGCCGGAACGGAACTGGTGCGACTGGCCGGAGCGGTTTACTGGATGGAACCGGGCAGCAGCGATTGCCAGCCCAGGGTGGGCGGGTTGTCCGGATTGGTGTCGGCCGGTGCGGGACTGCCGCCGCTGCGGATGGCTACCGGTGCGGTGGTGCTGTCGTTGTTGTGGCCGCTGGTGTTGCCGTTGGCGTGATGCGTGTTCGACGGCGTCGGGCCCGGTTGGTGGCCGTAACCCTGATCGGCATGCGTGGCGGCGGCATGGCTGTCGGCAGCGGTGGTATCGTTCTTGTTCTGGTGGCCGGACAGCAGGTTGCTCAAATCCGACAGGACGCCACTGCCGCTTGTCGAGGCGGCGGCCAGCGTCTGGCTGTTGACATTCAGCAATTGCGGGCACGTCGTTGCATCGGTGGCCTGGGCCGTGCCGACGGCACCGGCACCCATGACCAGACTGAGCAGCAGCAGGGACGTTTTCATGGAGAACCCCCGGGGGAACTGACACTCCAATGTGGCATCGTGGCAGAAAATGCGGGTCGGCGCCAGCATAAATTTTACGGCGATGCAACATGCTGCTCGTCGTGGTTGCGCCAATCGTTCACGGAAGCCTTAGACTTGAGGCAACGCTGATCCACTCGGCGCAATCGTCACCGGATCCGTCTGTTCGCAGAGGGTCGAGATGGCGGTGAAGGCAGGCTGGTTGCCTGTCGAGCCGGCAGCTCGGTGATCATCAGCGCTGCCTTCAGTTGTCGCACCCCATGTCGCGCATGATGAAAAATATTCTGGAACCTCGTGAAGTATTGAAAACGCTGGCTTCCGGCAAGTCGGTTTCCGGCGCCGGCCTGGCCGAGCGCATCGGCGTGACGCGCGCGGCGGTGTGGAAGCATATCGACGCCCTGCGTTCGCGCGGCCTGCCGATCGATGCCCGCACCGGCCTGGGCTACCGTCTGCCGTGGCCGACCCAGATGCTGGATGCCGCCGAGATCGAAGCGCGGCTGGATGCCGCCGACAAGGGCTTGCTGGAAGTGCACTGGGAGCTCGATTCCACCTCCAGCGAACTGGTCCGCCGCCAGGACGGTCTGCCGGATCTGTACGTGGTGCTGGCCGAGGGGCAGCAGGCCGGGCGCGGCCGGCGCGGCCGCATGTGGCTGTCGCCGCCGGGGCTCAACATCTATCTGTCGTGCCTGAAGCGTTTCGAGCAGGGCTTTGCCGGTCTGTCCGGCTTGTCGCTGACCGTGGGCGTGGCCGTGGCGCAGGCGCTGGAAGACGTTGGCGTGACGGATGCGGGTCTCAAGTGGCCCAACGATATCCTGGCCAGGGGCGGCAAGCTGGCCGGCATCCTGGTGGAACTCAATGGCGAATATCAGGGGCCGTGCGTGGCCATCGTCGGCGTTGGCGTCAACGTGCGTCTGCCGCCGAGCATGCGCGAAGGCATCGAACAGCCGGTGATGGATCTGGCCGGGTTGTGCGATGGCCAGCCGCCGGATCGCAATCTCGTCGCGGCGCGGTTGGTGACGCGCCTGCGCGCCAGCCTGCGCGGCTTCGAAACCCACGGATTCAGCGCCTTCGCCGACGACTTCGCCCGCCTGGATCTGTTGCGCGGCAAGTCGCTGCGTCTGCACGGCGCGCAAGGCACCTTCGAAGGCGTTGGCGCGGGCGTGGACACGCAGGGCGCCTTGCTGGTGCGCACCGGTCAGGGCGAGATCCGTGTGGACAGCGCCGAGGTCACGGTGCGCGCGCAGTGAAGTGGCTGATGGATCTCGGCAACACCCGCATCAAGTGGGTGATGGCCGACGCGGATGCAGGCATGGGTCCGACGCAGGCCTTGGCCTGGCAAGGCGACGTGGCTACTGCCATGGCTCGGGTTCTGGCGGACGCTGCGCCACCACAGGGCGTCTGGGCGGCGTCGGTGGTGGATGCCGAGCGCGAAGCCGCGGTGGAAGCCGCCATG
>DASSBH010000122.1:0-2302 GCA_035698945.1 Oleiagrimonas sp. | reverse complement strand
GTAGGAGCCAGCCCTGCTGGCTATTCGACCTTGCGCTGCGCCGGCCATCGCCAGCAGGGCTGGCTCCTACAAGAGCTCTCACGATCGATGGTTTTCGAGGTTCCAAAAAAAGCGGGAGCGCAATTGCGCTCCCGCTTTTCTTGTTGTCGAGAGCCTCCATGGCTTTCAGACATCAGGTATGTGACCCGCCATCCCTGCTGCCATCCGTTTCCTTGAACGGCTCTTCCTCAATGGCGCGTGCATGGGTATCCAGTTTGTCGCCAAGCAACCGGCGGATGCTGACGTAGAACACCGGCACGAACAGCACACCGAGGAAGGTGGCGAACAGCATGCCGCCGATCACGCCGGTGCCGATGGCGTGGCGGGCGTTGGCGCCGGCGCCGCTGGAAACCGCGAGCGGCAACACGCCGAGGATGAAGGCCAGCGAGGTCATCAGGATCGGACGCAAACGCAGGCGGGAAGCCTCGACCACGGCCTGACGCAGGGAGCGTCCAGCGGCCTGTTCCTCCACAGCGAACTCGATGATCAGGATGGCGTTCTTGGCCGCCAGACCGATGATGGTGATCAGGCCGATCTTGAAGTAGATGTCGTTGGGCATGCCGCGCAGCAGGGTGAACACCACGGCGCCGAGCACGCCCAGCGGCACGATCAGCAGCACCGAAATCGGAATCGACCAGCTTTCGTACAACGCGGCCAGCAGCAGGAACACCACCACCAGCGACAGGCCGAACAGCAATGGCGCCGTGTTGCCGGAAATGACTTCCTGATAGGACTGGCCCGTCCAGTCGATGCCGAAGCCGGGCGGCAGATCCTTGTTCACGATCTGCTGGATGGCGGCCATGGCCTGGCCCGAGCTGTAGCCCGGCGCGGACGAACCGACGATCTCGATGGCCGAATAACCGTTGTAGCGGGTCTTCGATGGCGGACCGAAGAACCAGCTGGCCTTGACCACGTTGGACAGCGGAATCATGTTGCTGCCGTCGCCATCCTCGTCGCTGCCCGGCTTCGAGCTCGGCGTGTAGATGTGCGTCAGGGCATTCGGGCCCATGCGGTAGGGCGCCTGGGCCTGCATGATGACGCGCTTGACGCGGCCTTCGGAGGCGAAGTCGTTGACGTACACCGGGGCCAGCATCAATTTGATGGCGTTGTACACGTCGCTCACCGACAGCCCCATCGACTGGGCCTGGGTGCGATCCACGTCCAGCTTCAATTGCGGCGCATCGGCCAGGGTGTTGGGCCGCACGCCGGTCAGCGCCGGGTTTTGCGCCGCCTTCGCCAGCAGGGTTTGTTCGGCCTTGGTCAGGGCTGCATAGCCCGCGCCGGCGCGATCCTGCAGATACATGTCGAAACCGCCGAACTGGCCCAGACCCTGCACGGTGGGCACGTTGACCATGAATACCGTGGCATCCTGGATGCCCATGAACAGCTTGCCGTTGGTGCGCGCGATGTATTGCGCCGCCGTGACCGAGCGATCATCCCAGTTTTTCAACTTGACGAAGCCCATGCCGACGTTCTCGCCCGAACCGACGAAGCTGAAACCGCTGATCTCGAAGAAGGCATCGAACGCCGGATCCTTGTCGAGGATGTGGCGGATTTGCGCCATCACGTCCTGCGTGCGATTCAGCGTCGCGCCGGGCGGCAACTGCACGATGACCATGGCGTAGCCCTGGTCTTCCGAGGGCAGGAAGCTGGAAGGCATCTTGGCGAACAGGAAACCGCACAGGATCGCCAGCAGCACGAACACCATCATCCAGCGCGGCGCATGGCCGGTGGCCTTGTGCACGTGGCCGGAGTAGGTGTTCGTCACCCAGTCAAAGAACTTGTTGAACTTGCGGAAGAAGATGTTCTTGGGCTTGTCGTGGTCGTGCTTGATCAGACTGGCGCAAAGCGCCGGCGTGAACGACAGCGCGAGGAAGGCCGAGAAACCCATCGACAGGGCGATGGTCAGCGCGAACTGCCGGTACACCGCACCCACGCTGCCGCTTTGCAGCGCCGACGGAATGAACACCGCCGCCAGCACCAGCGAAATGGCCACCACCGCGCCGGTGATCTGGCCCATGGCCTTGCGCGTGGCCTGCTTGATCGGCAAGCGGTCCTCGCGCATCACGCGCTCGACGTTCTCGATCACCACGATCGCGTCGTCCACCACGATGCCGATGGCCAGCACCATGCCGAACAGGGTCAACTGGTTGATTGTGAACCCGAGCATCAGCATGCCGAGGAAGGTGCCCAGCAATGCCACCGGGATGACCAGTGTCGGAATGATGGTGGCGCGGAAGTTCTGCAGGAACAGCAGCATCAC
>DASSBH010000121.1:0-9554 GCA_035698945.1 Oleiagrimonas sp. | reverse complement strand
AAAGCACCTCGCGCAGCAACGGTGCTTCGACCTCGCGCATGACCAAGGCGTACAGGCCTTCGTCGCAGTGTGTGTCGCCGAGATCCGCCAGGTATCGCTGCACGGTTCGACTGACACATTCGCTCAATGCACTTTGCAGTGGAGGTGTGTCGGGGCGAATGTCTTGCGGCAATCTGACAGCGTTCACTCCTGTGGATCCCCTGGTCGAACGTTGGGCACGGCCCGAAAATGAAAGCATGTGGTGCGTCGCACGCGAATCGTGCGGACAAGAGGCTCCAGTCTACCCGTGTCGATGAAGATTTTTAAGTGCGAATCGTGCAGCCGTGGCTTGTCGTTCACTGAAACCCGAACTCGAAGGCCACCGCATTGCGGCCGGGATCCTTCACCTCGAACATCAATGCCGCGGTGGCGCCGGGGGCCAGCCCGGCGGCACGCACCTTGGGATCGGCGATGTATTCGGACGGTCGGAAACGACGCATGGCGATGCGGTTTTCGTCCAGATCCGAAAGCGTGATCGACACGATCGGGTAGGGTTGCGTGAACGACGCGTTGTTGCGCAAGGTGGCGCTGATCAGCAATGCGTTCGGCACGTTCGGATGCGGGCGCACGTCGCGCGAAAGCAATTGCAATTGGGCCAGATCGCGTACCGGCGGCAGGCTGCATCCGAACAGCCTGCAGGCCTGCGCCAGCCAGGGGCGGGTGGCCGGATTGGCGGTCAGCGGTTTGCGCTTGGCCCAGACCAGTTGCGCGCCAAGGCACAGCGCCAGCACCACGCAGGCAACGACCCAGCGCCAGGTGTGGCGGCGCGACGCGGGCCGGGCACGCGAGTGCAGCACGAACGAAGGGAAGGGTGTTGGCGGTTCGTCGTCTGCCTCGGCTTCGACCATCGCATCGCTGTCGACAGGCGGTGTCGGCACGGGTTTGAACAGCGCCTGTTGCGGCGGCTGCTCGCGCACCACGGCCATCATCAGGATCGGCGGCGCCGGACTGGAGGGGTGCACGGCGAGATTTTCGAAAGATTCGTCAGGCAGATTTTCGGTCAACGTCGGCAAGGCGTTGAAGGTGGCGCCGCATTGCCCGCAGCCGACCGTGCCGTGCGCTTGCGCCAGCATGGCTGCGTCCAGCTCATAGATGGTCAGGCACTCGGGACATTGCGCGTACATGCGGCGATTGTAGCGGGTTGCCCGTTCCCGCCAGGAATCAGGATTTGCGGATGCCGTCGATGCGCACCCAGTCGTCGCGGCGTTGCACGGCGAGCTGCTCGAACCCGGGTGCGTAAACGTCCAGCAGTTCGTCGTGCTGGCCGTCGAGAATGCCCGACAGTGCGAACGGCGCGCCAGGTTTGCACAGACGCGCGAAACGTGGTGCCAGTTCCGCCAGCGGGCCGGCCAGGATGTTGGCGACGAACACGTCGGCGGGTGTTTCGGGCGCGTCGTCGGGCAGGTACAGATCCAGATGCTCGCCCACGCCGTTGCGCGAGGCGTTGTCGCGCGAGGCGGTGATCGCCTGCGGATCATTGTCGATGCCGATGGCGTGCGCCGCGCCCAGTTTCAGCGCCGCCACGGCCAGCACGCCGGAGCCGCAGCCGTAGTCGATGACGTGCCGGCCGTCGAGATCGAGACCGTCCAGCCATTCCAGGCACAAGGCGGTGGTGGGATGGGTGCCGGTGCCGAAGGCGAGGCCGGGGTCCAGACGCACGACGGCCAAGGCGTCATCCGCTGGCGGGTCGATGTTCCACGGATACACCCACAGGCGCCGACCGAAACGCATGGGCTGGAAACGATCCATCCACGCGCGCTCCCAGTCCTGATCCTCGACGACGCGGAAATCGATGTCGGTCGGCTTGATGCCGGTCAACTCGCAGCCGATGGCCTGCGCCAATGCCTGACGATCGACATCGGCTTCGAACAGCGCTTGCACCTGCGTGCGCGACCACAGCGGCGTCTCGCCCACGCCGGGTTCGAAGATGGCGCGTTCGTCCGGCGTTTCGGCATCCGCGTCGGCCAGTGTGACCGACAACGCGCCCAGCGCTTCCAGCGTGTCTTCGACGAGGGGCTGCTGCGTGGCGTCGACGGTGAGGGAGAGTTCAAGCCAAGGCATGGGTGTGTAGATATCCGCAGCGATCAATAGGCGCGCGTAGGGCGGGCACTGCCCGCCATGAGGTGCACGTATCGGCGGGCAGTGCCCGCCCTACGCGATCGGTTTATCGTTTTTCCCGAGTCCCGATTCTTACGGTACCGCCACCTTCTCCCGCTGCTCGGCGATCCGCTTCTCCAGATAATGGATGTTCTGCTGGCCTTCCTGGAAACCCACGTCGGCCATGATGCGCTGCTGCAGTGGAATGTTGGTCTTGATGCCCTCGATCACGGTTTCAGCCAGGGCGATGCGCATGCGCGCCAGGGCCGTCTTGCGATCCATGCCGTGGGCGATCAGCTTGCCGATCATCGAGTCGTAGGTGGGCGGGATGCGGTAGCCGTCGTAGATGTGCGTGTCGATGCGGATGCCGGGGCCGCCGGCGCCTTCGAAACGCTTGATGGTGCCGGGGCAGGGCAGGAACTTGTCCGGATCCTCGGCGTTGATGCGGCACTCGATGGCGTGGCCGGTGATGGTCACGTCTTCCTGCTTGATGGAAAGCTTTTCGCCGCTGGCGATCAGCAGCTGCTCGCGCACCAGGTCCACGCCGGTGATGAGCTCGGTGATCGGGTGCTCGACCTGGATGCGGGTGTTCATTTCGATGAAGTAGAAACGCCCGTCCTCGTACAAAAATTCGAATGTGCCGGCGCCGCGATAGCCGATGCGGATGCAGGCCTCGGTGCATACCTTGCCGATTTCGGCGCGCAACTCCGGGGTGATGCCGGGCGCGGGCGCCTCCTCGACCACCTTCTGGTGGCGGCGCTGCATGGAGCAGTCGCGCTCGCACAGGTGGATGGCGTTGCCCTGGCCGTCGGCGAGCACCTGGATTTCCACGTGGCGCGGATTTTCCAGGTACTTTTCCATGTACACCTCGTCGTTGCCGAACGCGGCGCGCGCTTCCTGTTTGGTGGTGGCGATGGCGTTGCCGAGATGCGCTTCGGTATGCACCACGCGCATGCCGCGACCGCCGCCGCCGCCGGACGCCTTGATGATGACCGGGTAGCCGATCTCGTTGGCGATGCGTTTGTTCTTCTCGATTTCGGTGGCGTCCAGCGGGCCGCCGGAGCCGGGCACGCACGGCACGCCGGCTTCCTTCATGGCACGGATGGCCTGCACCTTGTCGCCCATCAGGCGGATGGTGTCGGCTTTCGGTCCGATGAAGACGAAGCCGGACTGCTCGGTCTGCTCGGCAAAATCCGCGTTCTCCGACAGGAAACCGTAGCCGGGGTGGATGCCGCTGGCGTCGGTGATTTCGGCCGCCGCGATGATGGCCGGGATGTTGAGGTAGCTCTGCGCGCTGGGCGCCGGGCCGATGCAGATGGCCTCGTCGGCCATACCCACGTGCTTCAGGTTGCGGTCGATGGTGGAATGCACGGCCACCGTGCGGATGCCCAGCGTGTGGCACGCGCGCAGGATGCGCAGCGCGATCTCGCCGCGGTTGGCAATGACGACTTTGTCTAGCATGAGCAATCCCCGCCGTCAGGCAATCACGAACATCGGCTGGTCGAACTCGACGGCCTGGCCGTTGTCGACCAGGATCGCAACGACCTTGCCGGAGACCTCGGCCTCGATCTGGTTGAACATCTTCATCGCTTCGATGATGCCCAGGGTTTCGCCCTGCTTGACCTGCTGGCCGACCTTGACGAAGGCGTCGCCGCCCGGCGTGGACGAGGCATAGAAGGTGCCGACCATCGGCGCCTTGATCTGGTGCCCTTCGGGAAGGGCGTCGGCGGCAGGCGCTTCGGCAGTGGCCTCGGCGGCGGGCGCCGCTGCGGCGGCCGGCATGGCGGGAAGTTGCGGCGCCATCGGCATCTGCGCCGGCATCATGGCAGCGGCACGCGTTGCACGCGACAGGCGCACGACCTCCTCGCCTTCCTTGATTTCCAGCTCGGCCAGATCCGAAGCTTCGAGCAGGTCGATCAGCTTCTTGATTTTGCGAAGATCCATGAAAAACCCCGTATCAATGTCAATAGAGGGCCAGCGCCGGGGCGATGGCCGGTGAGAGTGTCGGTCTAGAGGGTGGCGGCGTCCGCCTCGACCGGCGAGGGCAAGCGCGTCAGCGCCGCCTCCAGCGCCAGGCGATAGCTGTCGCCGCCCAGGCCGGTGATGGTGCCCACGGCCAGGTCGGAAAAATACGAATGATGACGAAACGGCTCGCGCGCCATCGGGTTGCTCAGGTGTACCTCGATGAACGGGATGGCCACGGCGGCCAGCGCGTCGCGCAAGGCCACGCTGGTATGCGTGAAGGCGGCCGGATTGATCAGCACGAAGGCGGTGTTGTCGTCGCGGGCCTGATGCAGCCGCGCGACCAGCTCGTGCTCGGCGTTGGACTGGAACCAGACCAGCTCGTGCCCCGCCGCCTCGGCGCGCGCGGCCAGCGCGGCATTGATGTCCACCAGTGTCTCGCTGCCGTAGATGGACGGCTCGCGCCTGCCAAGCAGATTGAGGTTGGGCCCGTGCAGGGCGAGGATCTTGGCCACGAGGCAATCCCGGGTCGTGTCGTCAAAGGGCGCCAGTGTGCGCGCATGGCGTCAACTTGTCCAGATCGGCGCAGATCGACGGCGTTTGTCGACGTTTGACGGGAGCTGACAACAAATTGCCCAAATCACGAAGCGGGTAGGGCGGGCACTCCCCGCCCTACTTTGCCTGCAGCCATTGCTGCAGCAGCTGCGGACTCAGCTTGCCCAGGTGCGTGGCGCGGATGCGCCCGTCGCTGCCGATCAGCACGCTGTAGGGCAGCAGGCCGGGGCCATCGCCGAACAAGGCAGCCACATCGTTGTCTGCAGCCAGACCCTGCCAGATCGGGTAGTCGACCGGCGTTTTCTTCAGCCAGGCATGCACGGCTTTGGGGTTGTCCATGGCGATGCCGATGATGCGCGCCTCGGGATGAGCCTTTTGCGCTGCCGCCAGGGCCGGCATTTCTTCAAGGCAGGGGTGGCACCAGGTGGCCCAGAAATTGACCAGCACGCGCTTGCCGCGAAATTGCGCCAGCGATTGCGGCTGACCGTCGAGATTGGGCAGGGTGAAATCCGCCGGAACCATGTCGCCGGGTTTGAGCGTCGTGGTCTTGGCGTCGCTGGCCGGAGCGTTGTTGGCGACCGGGGTCGATGCGGGCGCTGGACTCGCCTCGGAATTGAACAGGGCTCCCGCCCATGTCGACGGCAGGCCGCCGATGCCGAGATAGGTGCCGATGGTCAGCATCAGCAGGCCGCCCACCAGGGCTGCCGCGAACCAGAGGAGAAACTGTTTGCCCATGCTCAGTCCTGCCGTGCCTTGTCAAGACGAGCCAGAAACGCGTCGGCTTTTTCAAAGCCGATCAGACGCAGATTGGTGATTTCCTTGCCGTCGGTGTTGTAGAAAATGGTGGCCGGTGGCCCGAACAGGTCGAAGTGTTTGAGCAAGGCGCGGTCGTCGTCATCGTTGGCGGTGACGTCGGCCTTGAGCAGCGCGAAGCGCGACATTGCGGACTGCACCTTGGGTTGGTTGTAGGTGAAGTGCTCCATTTCCTTGCAGCTCACGCACCAGTCGGCGTAGAAATCCAGCATCACCGGCTTGCCGGCGGCGCTGGCCGCAGCCACGGCTTGCTTGAGATCGGCCACCGTTTTGATGCGCCGAAAGCTCGGCGCTTGCGTGGCGACGGACGCACTGCCGCGCAGGCCCGACAGCGGCGCAAGCAGGTTGCGCGAGCCGGCAGTCACGCCGGCCAGCTCGGCCACGCCGAACACCAGCAACACCCATCCCAGCGCCTTCCACAGGCGACGCCAGCCGGACATCTCCGGCATCATCCGGTCGAATGCACCCATGTAGACGGCGCTGCCGATCAAGAGTGCGCCGCTCATCAGCATGATCCACACGGCATCGAGGAAGCGTGACAGCATCCAGATTGCCAGCGCCAGGAAGATCACGCCGAACACCGCCTGTACGGTCTTCATCCACGGGCCGGTGTGCGGCAACCAACGTCCGGTGGCGATACCGAAGATGATCAGCGGGACGCCCATGCCGAGGCTCAGCAGGAACAGCGCCAGCGCGCCGAAGGCCGGATCATGGCTTTGTGCGATATACAGCACCGCGCCAGCCAGCGGCGGCGCCACGCAGGGGCCGACGATCAGCGCCGAGAGCACGCCCATCACCGCCACACCGACCAGCGAGCCGCCTTTCTGTTGATTGCTGGCCGCGGTGATGCGTTGCTGCAACGCGGCCGGCGGACGCAATTCGTAGAAGCCGAACATCGACAGCGCCAGCAGCACGAACACCAGCGCGAACGCCCCCAGAAGCCACGGCGACTGGAACGCGGCCTGCACGCTGGCGCCGATCAGCCCGGCGATCACGCCGGCGATCACGAACACCACGCTGGAAGCGAGCACGTACACCAGGCTCAGCACGAAGGCGCGCGCGGTGGACAGTTTTTGGCCGGCCCCGGCGATCAGTCCGGACAGAATCGGAATCATCGGCAATACGCAGGGCGTGAATGCCAGCAGCAGCCCGGCGCCGAAAAAGCCCAGCAGAGCCAGCCAGCGTCCGTTGCCGCCCAGGCTGCCGGCGAGCTTTTGTACCGCCGACTGCGGCGCGACGCTCGTACCGTGATCGACCTCGGACGGCGGCGTTGCGGCAGTGCTGGTCGCCGCGCTGACGGCTGCGGCAGGAGCACCGCCGGCAGTGCCAGATGGCAGGGCCAGCGGGATCTTGCGCGTCATCACCGGATAGCAGATGCCGTGATCCATGCAGCCCTGGAAGCTGGCTTCCAGCGTCAGCTGTCCGGCAGCGCCCGCGGCGCGCTTGATCGGCAGCGGCACGTCCACTTCGCCGTAATACACGATGGCGCTGCCGAAATACGCGTCATGATGCGCCACCCCGGTCGGCCACTGCGGCGTGCCGAGGGTGATGCCGTGGCTGTCCACGAGTTTCAGCGTGGTCTTGTCGCGGTACAGGTAATAACCCTTGGGCATGACCCAGCGCAGCAGCAGCTGGTTTGGCGAGGCGGCGATGGCGGAAAAGCGGAAAGCCTTTTCCGGCGGCAGCGGATTGGCGCCGATGCTTGTGACCGACCCGCTCGACAGTAGATTGGCGGTGGGTGCGCTGCCGGCGGGCGAAAGAGTCTGGTTGGCGGGCGCTTTTGCCGCAGCGGTGGGCACCGGCAGCGTCAGCTTCTGGGTATGCGGCGGATAACAGATCTTGGGATCCACCTCGTGACAGCCCCGGAACGTGACCGCCACCTGCATGGTGTCCGCGCTGGCATCGACCACGGTGTAGGGCAGCGTCGCGGTCAGCTCGTGGTGATAGATCTCCACGTCGCCCAGGTACGGGTCGTGCTCCTTTTCGCCGTCCGGCAGGTCGAGCTTGCCGGCCTCGATGCTCCCGTCGAGCACCTTGACGTGGATGCGCCCGCGATACAGGTAGTAGTGGTCGGCGATCCGCCAGTGCAGCTGGATGCGTCCGGGCGTGCCGGCATCGGCGCTCAGGCGGAAGGCGTCGGTCACCTTGAGCAGTTTGGCGCCCGGCGTCTGGGTCAGGGCAATGCCGCCCGTGATCGCCAGCAGGAGCAAGGTGGCGGCGGCGGCGAAGGTGAAGCGTTGGAAAAGTCGGATCGTTGGCATGCGTCAGCGCCGGCCTCCGGCGCGTTGGGCTGCAATGGCACAACATGCATTATGACCATTTGCAACGGGTTTTGTCCCTGCTGCGACCAAAGGCCCGAGGTCGGCGTGCCGGATTCGGCCCTGCGCCTGCGGGTCAGGGCAGCGCTGGGTTGATCAGCGGCGCCCTGATTCCTGCGCGACGGATTGCTGCAGCCAGTCGAGGTAGACGGGCAGGCCGTCCTTGATGGGCATGGCGATCAGTTCCGGCACATCATAAGGATGCAGCTCCAGCAGCCGTTCGCGCAGGGCCGGCAAACGCGCGGCGGTGGTCTTGATCAGAAGCAGCACCTCGGCATCCTCCTGCACCTTGTCCTCCCAGCGATACGTGGACATCGCTCCCGGGAGCCGACTGACGCAGGCCGCCAGCCGCTCGCCGACCAGCGCGCTGGCGATGTGGGCGGCGCAGCTGGCGTCCGGGCAGGTGGTGAGGGCGAGCAGGCAGCGGTTTGGCATGGGGGATTCCGTGGTGGGCGTGATGGGACGCTAGCACGTTGATGTGGGGGTTGGGGATGAGTGAAGAGGCGCCAGAATCATGGGTTGAGAAATGTGTGAAGTCGTTGGAAAACGGCGGGTAGTGGCGCCCGCGAATCACATGAAATCCGGCATTTTGCACCCCGCCCCGGCTCCCAACCTGTCTGAAGTGCTACCAAAACGCGTTCAGCCCCTTGAAAGCGGCCCATCCATCCCTAAAATTGGCACTCACCGCCGTCGAGTGCTAACAAGGCGGCCAATCGTTCATTCATCACTCTCAGGAAGGTAACTGCCATGAGCAAACTGCGTCCGCTGCACGATCGCGTCATCGTCAAGCGTCTGGAAGAAGAGAAGATCTCCGCCGGCGGCATCGTCATCCCCGACAGCGCCACCGAAAAGCCGACCCGCGGCAAGGTCATCGCCGCCGGTACCGGCCGCATCCTGGAAGACGGCAATGTCCGCCCGATGTCGGTCAAGGAAGGCGAGACGGTGCTGTTCGGCAAGTACGCCGGCCAGGAAATCAAGATCGACGGCGAAGAGCTGGTGTTCCTGAAGGAAGACGACATCGTGGCGATCGTCGAAGGCTGATCGACTGATGGCGCATGGGTCGAGCGCGAAAAAGCGCGCACACCCGTCGCTTACGGCTCCTTCCCACAAGTTTTCCGTAATCAAGTTTCATTCTTAATTTCACATTTGAGGCAATACAGTTATGGCAGCCAAAGAAGTCCGCTTCGGCGAAGACGCCCGCAAGCAAATCCTGAAAGGCGTGAACACCCTGGCCAACGCGGTCAAGGTCACGCTGGGCCCGAAGGGTCGCAACGTCGTGCTCGAGAAGAGCTTCGGCGCCCCCACCATCACCAAGGACGGCGTCTCCGTCGCCAAGGAAATCGAGCTGTCCAACAAGCTCGAGAACCTGGGCGCGCAGATCGTCAAGGAAGCCGCTTCCAAGACTTCCGATCTGGCCGGTGACGGCACCACCACCGCCACCGTGCTGGCGCAGGCGTTCATCCGCGAGGGCATGAAGGCGGTCGCCGCCGGCATGAACCCGATGGACCTCAAGCGCGGCATCGACAAGGCCGTCATCGCCGCCGTCGGCGAGCTGAAGAACCTCAGCAAGCCCACCAAGGACGACAAGGCCATCGCCCAGGTCGGCACCATTTCCGCCAACTCCGACAGCCACGTCGGCGACATCATCGCCGAGGCCATGAAGAAGGTCGGCAAGGAAGGCGTGATCACCGTCGAGGAAGGCCAGTCGCTGGAAAACGAGCTGGACGTCGTCGAGGGCATGCAGTTCGACCGCGGCTACCTGTCGCCGTA
>DASSBH010000120.1:0-14805 GCA_035698945.1 Oleiagrimonas sp. | reverse complement strand
TCGACCATGTCGGTGAGGCGTTCGATGGCGTAGCTGCCCTGCCAGGGGTTCTCGTTGAAGTTGAGGCCCAGTTCCTTGTTGATGATCATCTGGATGGCCACGGCGCGGCGCACGCTTTCTTCGGTCGGCGTGGTGATGGCTTCGTCGTAGGCGTTGGTGTGCAGGCTGTTGCAGTTGTCGAACAACGCGTACATGGCTTGCAGCGTGGTGCGGATGTCGTTGAACTGGATTTCCTGCGCGTGCAGGGAGCGGCCGGAGGTCTGGATGTGGTACTTCAGCATCTGGCTGCGCGCGCTGGCGCCGTAGCGTTCGCGCATGGCGCGGGCCCAGATGCGGCGGGCGACGCGGCCGATGACGCTGTATTCCGGGTCCATGCCGTTGCTGAAGAAGAACGACAGGTTGGGCGCGAATTCGTCGATGTGCATGCCACGCGCCAGGTAGTACTCGACGATGGTGAAGCCGTTGGAGAGCGTGAAGGCGAGCTGGCTGATCGGGTTGGCTCCGGCTTCGGCGATGTGATAGCCGGAGATGGACACCGAGTAGAAGTTGCGCACCTTGTGGTCGACGAAGTATTGCTGGATGTCGCCCATCATGCGCAGGGCGAATTCCGTGCTGAAGATGCAGGTGTTCTGTGCCTGGTCTTCCTTGAGGATGTCGGCCTGCACGGTGCCGCGCACCTTGGCCATGGTGTCGGCCTTGATGTGGGCGTAGGTTTCGGCATCCACGACCTGATCACCGGTGAGGCCCAGCAGCGCCAGGCCCAGGCCGTCGTTGCCCTCGGGCAGATCGCCGGCGTATTGCGGGCGCTCGCGGCCCTCGAACAGTTTGTCGATTTTCTTCTGTGCATCGGCCCAGCGCTTGGCGTCTTCCTTGAGGTATTTCTCGACGTTTTGGTCGATGGCGGTGTTCATGAACATGGCCAGGATCATCGGCGCGGGGCCGTTGATGGTCATGGACACGGAGGTGGTCGGTGCGGACAGGTCGAAGCCGGAGTACAGCTTTTTCATGTCGTCCAGCGTGGCGATGGAGACGCCGGAGTTGCCGATCTTGCCGTAGATGTCGGGGCGCGGGGCCGGGTCTTCGCCGTACAGGGTGACCGAATCGAAGGCGGTCGACAGGCGCGCGGCGGGCTGGCCGAGGCTGAGGTAATGGAAGCGGCGGTTGGTGCGCTCGGGAGTGCCTTCGCCGGCGAACATGCGGGTCGGGTCTTCGCCACTGCGGCGGTACGGGTAGACACCGCCGGTGTAGGGGTAGGCGCCGGGGAGGTTTTCGCGCATCAGGAAGTGGAGTTGGTCGCCCCAGTCGTTGGTTTGCGGCGGCGCGATTTTGGGGATCTGCAGGTGGCTCAGCGATTCCTTGTAGTTTTCGACTTTGATGGCTTTGCCGCGCACCTGATATTCGTTGACTTCGGCCATGACGGCTTCGCGGCGGGTGGGCCAGTCGCGCAGGAGGTGGATGGCTTCGCTGGTCAGTTCCTTGATGGATTCGTTGTAGCGTTGGCGCAATAGCAGCAGGCTGCCATCGACTGGGGCTGACGTGGAGTTTTTCGCTTCGGGCGCACCCTCACCCTCGGTCCCTCTCCCGGAGGGAGAGGGATGCAAAGCCGCGCTGTCGTAGACATCCAGTGGGCGCGGCAGGGATTCGTCACCCAGTTCTTTGAGGGACTCGTAGTAGTGCTGGGCCTTGCGCGCGGCTTCGGCCTGCTGCTCGATGGATTCGTTGATGCCGCGGCCCTGCTCGGCGATTTCGGCGAGGTAGCGGACGCGCTTGCCGGGGATGAGGACGGTGGCGCGTGGTTCCTTGAGGGATGTATCGACCTGGGGGTTGAAGTCGCAACGGGATGACTCTCCCACTGAGCGAGCGCTTTTCTCCTCCCCCTTCAAGGGGGAAGCTGGGTGGGGGATGGTTTTGCTTTGATTGGTGGCAGTGTCAAGAGCAACACCATCCCCACCCTGCCCTCCCCTTGAAGGGGAGGGTTCAAGAGGCTGCGCTTCGTTTTGAGGCTTCAATTGCAGCTTTTCGCGCAGGAGGCGGCAGAGGTTGACGAACATCCAGGTCACGCCGGGGTCGTTGAACTGGCTGGCGATGGTGGGGTAGACGGGGATGTCCTCTTCGGCCACGTTGAAGGCCGTGTGGTTGCGCTTCCACTGCTTGCGCACGTCGCGCAGGGCATCTTCGGCGCCGCGGCGGTCGAATTTGTTGAGTACGACCAGATCGGCGAAATCGATCATGTCGATTTTTTCCAGCTGGCTGGCGGCGCCGTAGTCGCTGGTCATGACGTACATGGGGAAGTCGACCAGGTCGACGATGGCCGAATCGCTCTGGCCGATGCCGGCGGTTTCGACGATGACCAGGTCGTAGGGCTGGCTGCGCAGGAAGCTGATGCAATCCTGCAACATGTCGTTGATGGCGACGTGGCGCTGGCGCGTGGCCATGGAACGCATGAACACGCGATGGCTGCGCAGGCTGTTCATGCGGATGCGGTCGCCCAGCAGCGCGCCACCGGAACGCCGGCGCGTGGGGTCGACGGCCAGCACGGCGATGCGCATCTCGGGGAAGGCGTGCAGGTAGCGCAGCAACAATTCGTCCACGACGGACGACTTGCCGGCGCCGCCGGTGCCGGTGATGCCGACGACTGGCGTAGCTGCTCCGCGCGACGCGGAAGAACCGGCAGCCCATTGCTTGCGCAACATGGCCAGTTCGGCGTCGGAGAATGCGCCGTCTTCGAGCGCGCTGAGCATGCGGCCGATGCTGATTTCATCAGTGACATCCACGCTTGCGGGTTTCGAGCCCCGCGTACCGAGGCCCGAATCCCGCACCTGCGTGGTACGCGCGACCACGTCCTCGATCATCTCCACCAGTCCCAGCTTCATGCCGTCGTTGGGGTGATAGATGCGCTCGACGCCGTAACCCTGCAGCTCCCGGATTTCTTCCGGCGTGATGGTGCCGCCGCCGCCGCCGAATACGCGGATGTGGCTGGCGTTGTGTTCCTTGAGCATGTCGACCATGTACTTGAAGTACTCGACGTGGCCGCCCTGATAGGAGCTGATGGCGATGGCGTCGGCGTCTTCCTGCAACGCCGCGCGCACCACGTCTTCCACCGAGCGGTTGTGGCCCAGGTGGATCACCTCGGCGCCCTGGCTCTGGATGATGCGGCGCATGATGTTGATGGCCGCATCGTGGCCATCGAACAGGCTGGCGGCGGTGACAAAGCGCAAGGGGGTGGCGTCGGCCTGGGCGCTGCTCGCGGGAATGTGCTTGGCGGGCGTGCTCATCGCATCTCCGAAGGTGGGTTCTACAAGAGGGCCATTGTATCGCGGATGCCGGTTTGATCCCGACATGATGTGTCCCCCAATGCCTCGATGGGTTCGACAAAGGAAACACAAGCCATTGATAAATGATGGATATCAAGTGATTTCATTATCCTGTCTGCGCCATCAAGCGCAGGTTGCAAAAGCCTGCGTTAAGCTCGGGCACCACCAACGTGTCGGGAGGGATGACCGTGAAAATCCGCATAATCGCCATTTGTGCCGTGATGTCGCTTCTGGGCGCCTGCGTCACATCGCCGACGGGACGCAGCCAGTTGATGTTGGTGTCGCCGGCCCAGGTTCGCCAGATGGGCATCGCTTCGTTCAACGACATGCGCAAGGCCGGCAAGTTTGCCAACGCGCCCAATGAACGCGCCTACGCCACCTGTGTGGCCAACGCGTTGATCAGCGTGCTGCCACCTCCGTGGAACAGCCAGAAGTGGGAAGTCCAGATCATCAAGGACAACTCGGCCAATGCCTTTGCTCTGCCCGGCGGACGCATCGGCGTCAACCAGGGCATGTTCAAGGTGGCTACCAACCAGGATCAACTGGCCGTGGTGCTGGGGCATGAGCTGTCGCACGTGGTGGCGCAGCATGGCGCCGAGCGTGTGTCCGACAACATGGCCACACAACTCGGCGTGGTCGCCGCCAGCGCCTACGGCGCAAGCCAGGGCATGAATCCGAATACACTGCAGGCGTTGCTGGGCGTGGGTTCGCAGGTGGGCATCCTGTTGCCGTTCTCGCGTGCGCAGGAAAGCGAGGCCGATACGCTGGGTCAGCGCTTCATGGCCGAGGCGGGCTTCAACCCCGAGGCCGCGGTCACGTTGTGGCAGAAGATGGACAAGACATCGGGCGGCGGGGCGTCCTTCCTGTCCACCCATCCCTCGCCCGGCCAGCGCATCAGCCACATGCAGCAGGGCGCGCAACAGTTGATGCCGGTATACCGCCAGGCGCGCGCTTCGGGGCATACGCCCAACTGTCACCTTTGAGGTCGCCGTTCCGCCCTATCGCAGGAGCCGGCCTGCCGGCGATTGCTCTGCCGCACATCACAACCACGATGCGCGCGGATGCGCTCCTGCCCCGCCCCAGTGGCAAGGCACGCGGCTTCACTTGCCCAAACCGCTGCTGAACAAAACCGGATGACCTGTCAACAGGAATGACCTCATGGCGTTTTCCTTCACGTAGTCCACACGGGAAACAACATGAACATCATCGGCAAACTGGCGGTATTGGCGGGCGCAAGCGTGTTGCTTGGTTTTGGCGTGGGCATGCCAACGGCTCACGCGGGTACCCATGTCAGCATCCGCATCGGCGTGGCTCCTCCACCGCCACGCTGGGAACGTGCTCCGGCCCCACGCGCGGGGTTTGTCTGGATACCGGGGTTCTGGCGCTGGTCGGGTGCTTCCTACATCTGGATCGGCGGCAGCTGGCATCGCGACCGCCCCGGCTATCGGTATGTGCGCGCTCGTTGGCATCATGAGCGCGGCGGCTGGCGGTTCAACCGAGGCTACTGGCACAGTGAGCGTCATCGTGGCTCTCATGGAAACCACTGGCGACACGGAAACCGCGGACATCATCGTGGCCATGGCCGGTATCATTCGCACGGACGGCACTAGCAGCGCCGTCCTGCACTGAAGCTTCACGCCCACACGGGCATCATTACGGCGGGCAGTGCCCGCCGTACCCGTTTCAGCCCGGTCTTCGGGATCACATGGCACGGGGCCGCTTCAGGTACTAAACTACGCGCCGCACATCATCGCCCCAGCCACGCTGGGGCGATGCATTTGAAAATTCAGTGCACCCGATTCAAGAACCGGAACCGCGCGCTCGGCGTGCGGCCCCGGCACCGATGCCGCGGCTTGCGGCATATCAACCACGGAGTCCGTTTCCGATGATCTTTGAAAGCATTGCCACCACCGACCACGAGGAAGTGGTTTTCTGCCAGAACAAGGACGCCGGCCTCAAGGCCATCATTGCCATTCACAACACCGTGCTGGGTCCGGCCCTGGGCGGTCTGCGCATGTGGCCCTACAAGACCGAGCAGGAGGCGCTGAACGACGTGCTGCGCCTGTCGCGCGGCATGACCTACAAGAATGCCGTGGCCGGCCTGAACCTGGGTGGCGGCAAGTCGGTGATCATCGGCGACCCGGCCTCGGACAAGTCCGAGGCCCTGTTCCGCGCCTTCGGTCGTTTCATCAACTCGCTCAATGGCCGCTACATCACCGCCGAGGACGTCGGCATCGACGTCAACGACATGGAATACGTGTTCCGTGAAACCGAATACGTCACCGGCGTGCATCAGGTGCATGGCGGCTCGGGCAACCCCTCACCGTTCACCGCCTTCGGCGCGCTGCAGGGCGTGATGGCCACGCTGAACTACAAGCATGGCAACGAGGACGTGGGCAAGTACAGCTTTGCCGTGCAGGGTTGCGGCCATGTCGGCAGCGAATTCATCAAGCTGCTGCGCGAACAGGGCGCCAAGGTGTTCGTCACCGACATCAACAAGGAAGCCGTGCAGCGCTGCGTCGACGAGCTGGGTTGCGAAGCCGTGGGCCTGGACGAGATCTACGACGTGGATGCCGACGTCTACAGCCCTTGCGCTTTGGGTGGCACGGTCAACGAAGAGACGATCGACCGCATCAAGGCCAAGATCATCTGCGGCCCGGCCAACAATCAGCTGGCCACCGATGCCATTGGCGACGAGCTGGCCAAGCGTGGCGTGGTCTACGCACCGGATTATGCGGTCAACGCCGGCGGCGTGATGAACGTGTCGCTGGAAATCGACGGCTACAACCGCGAGCGCGCCATGCGCATGATGCGCACGATCTACTACAACGTCGGCCGCATCTTCGAGATCGCCGACCGCGACGGCATCCCCACCTACAAGGCTGCCGACCGCATGGCCGAAGAGCGCATCAGCGCCATCGGCAAGATCAAGCTGTCGCACATGGGCAACAACGGCCCGCGTTTTGCCGGCCGCATGCGCGGGCAGTAAGCCTCACGCCATCGCATGCAAGAAGGGAGCGCCCCATGGGTGCTCCCTTTTTTCATTTGGCTCGCAGGGCATCCGCGGCGTGGATGCCGGACAGCATTGCCGGGGCCACTCCGTAGCCCGGATACGTCGTCTGCCCCGCCAGGTACAGGCCGGTGATTCCCGATCGATGGGGAAAATACGCGGTCGGCTTCACGCCCGGCGACAGGCCGTACAACGCGCCCTTGTACAAATGACGCTGGATGGCGAAATCGCGGGGCGACAGGATGCGCCTGGCCACGATTCGGCAAGGTTGCTCGCGGTGCCATGCCGCCATGTAACGCTCTGCGATATCGCGTGTTTCATCGGTATCGACTGCATCGGCATTGCCGGCGGGTACCGGCGCGAACATTTCGACGACGGCCATGCCCTCGGGCGCCGTTCCGGGCACGATGCCGGTGGGGCAAGTCCAGCTGAACCAGCGCACCGTCCCTTCCGCCGGCAGATGAAAAAGCCCCTGCTTCTCCAGTGAAGGCACGTGGTTGACGGCAAAAGCCCGCGCCGTGGCCGGCTCCTCCCATTGCACACCAAGCTGGATGGAGATGGCGCGGTGCGACAACGGCGACTTTTGCGCACGCCGTGCAAGACTTTTCGGGACGATGCCGGGATCCAGCATGTCCTTGACTGTCTGCACCGCCGAGTTGGTCGCGATGACGGCACGCGCCGGGACAAATTTGCCATCCGCCAGGTGAACTCCTTCGACGGCACCGTGGCGGATGGCGATGCGATCCACCACGGCTTGCAAGCGAATGTCGACACCCTGCGCGACGGCCGCATGACCCAGAGCTTCCGGGATACGCCCCATGCCACCTTCCGGAAGCCAGAAGCCTTCGTCCAGGAGTGCCATGAGGCCGACGATCTGGGCCGCCGGCGTGTCCTGCGGAGCCAGGCCCGTGTACAGGGTGATCGCGCCGGCCGCCGCACGCGCGTCCGGATCCGAAAAGTTTTTCCGCAACAGATCCGCCACCGAACCGGACATCTTCGGCAGATGGCGCCACAACCGCGACAGGACGCGCCACATGGACAACTCATGGGGAAGCACTTCGTCCATCAAGGTGCGATAGATCGGGCGCCATGTACGGTAAAGATGATCCAGTTCGGATCGATAACGCCGGGTACGCTCGTCGGCGCGTTCGCCCTCCACCCACGAGCCTTGTGTTGTCGTGGTGAATACGCGCGTGCCGTTGTCCAGGACGCTCAGTTGTGGCACCTCGATGGCATGCATCCGCACCTGCTCGTCGAGATCCAGGCCCAATCGCGTGAAGGCGTGGCGCAACAATGACGGCGTGGCGACATAGATGGCCCCGTTGTTGAAGCGAAACCCATCGACGGTTTCGGTCGAACAACAACCGCCGATGCCGGAACCGGCCTCGAGGATCACCACGCGGTATCCCATGCGGCCGAGCCGCACGGCCGCGGACAAACCGGCAAGTCCTGCCCCGATGACGACGACGGGTAGTGACGAGGCATTCATGAAACTCTCCTGATCCGATGCCTCGCGCCCTCGATGAACAAGTCGAGCACCGCGGCGAACTCCCCTTTCAGGGACAAGCTGGGTTCATTCAACCAACGCAACAAGGCACCGAGATACAGATGCTGGAACAGGGCCGCGAGTTGCCCGGGCGGAAAATCATGCACGAGCTCGCCCGCTTCCTGCCCGGCAATGACCAGGTGAAGCCATGTCGTCGCCATGTCGCTCTTCATGGCCTCGCCACCGCGCACGTTTCCGCCGCCGATCGTCTGCAGCCGGTAACGCAGGTACGCCTTCAGAAAATCCGGATGTGCCTCGCACCACTGTGCTGACGCATCCAGCACGCACGCTGCCCGTGAGCGGAATGTGCGCCGCCGCGCGACATCCGCCTGCAAGTGTGCAAGATCCCTTGCCAGTTCGACGTCCACCCAATGCGCCAGCACGGATTCCTTGGATGGGAAATGGTTGTAGAGCGTCCGCCTGGCGACGTCGGCCCGTTCGGCAATCTGTTCCATCGTGACGTTGTCATAACCATCGGACTCGAACAGGTCAGCCGCCGTTTCGGCCAGATGCAGCAGCATCTGTTCACGCTTGCGCGCCCTGCGGCCCGGTTTCTCAGTAGCCGGATTCATGCGGTCTCAACATTAATGCATTACGTACATTTTTATACATTGTGCAATTATGTCAAGCTACCCTTCGTGCGCCAGCACCGATTTCGCGCGCGCGGTACCATTTACACGTCTTTTCAAGAGAACCATTTCATGCGCCCATTCTCCCTCGGAGACGACATCGACCTCTTGCGCGAAAGCGTGCATGCCTTTGCCGAAAAGGAGATCGCCCCGCGCGCCGACGTCATTGATCGCGACAATGCCTTCCCCTCCGATCTGTGGCGCAAGTTTGGCGACATGGGGCTGCTCGGCATCACCGTCTCCGAGGAGTTCGGCGGTTCGGGCATGGGCTACCTGGCGCATCTGGTGGCAATGGAGGAGATTTCGCGCGCTTCCGGTTCGGTCGGCCTGTCGTACGGCGCGCACTCGAATCTGTGCGTCAACAACATCTTCCACAACGGCAACGACGAGCAGCGCAGGAAATACATTCCCAAATTGTGCTCGGGCGAATATGTGGGCGCACTGGCCATGAGCGAACCGGGCGCCGGCTCGGACGTGGTCGGCTCGATGAGCTGCAAGGCTGAAAAGAAAGGCGACGTGTGGGTGGCCAATGGTTCCAAGATGTGGATCACCAACGGTCCGGAAGCCGACGTGCTGCTGGTGTACATGCGCACGGCGCCGCGTTCCGCCGGCAGCCGTTGCATGACCGCTTTCATCATCGAAAAAGGCATGCCCGGCTTCAGCACCGCGCAAAAACTCGACAAGCTCGGCATGCGCGGCTCCAACACCTGCGAACTGGTGTTCGACAACTGCGAGATTCCCGAGACCAACATCGTCGGCGAAGTCAATGAAGGCGTGCGCGTGCTGATGAGCGGCCTGGACACCGAACGCCTGGTGCTCTCCGGCGGCCCCATCGGGCTGATGCAGGCGGCCATGGACATGACGCTGCCCTACGTGCGCGAGCGCAAGCAATTCAACGCGCCCATCGGCACCTTCGAAATCATGCAGGCCAAGGTGGCCGACATGTACACCGCGCTGCAATCGGCGCGCGGCTACGCCTACATGGTGGCCAAACACTTCGACGATGGCATCAAGTCGCGCGTCGACCCGGCATCGTGCCTGCTCAACGCCTCATCCAATGCGGTGCAAGTGGCGCTGGAAGCGATCCAGGCCTTGGGCGGCAACGGCTACATCAACGAATACGCCACCGGACGCATCCTGCGCGATGCCAAACTCTATGAAATCGGCGCCGGCACCAACGAAATCCGCCGCATGCTGATCGGCCGCGAGCTGTTCCACGGCAAGGGGTAATCCCGAACATTGCCCTGCGATACCTCAGGGCGAACGGACTTCGCGTTTGAGGTTCTCTCGTAGAAACCAGCCTGCTGGCGACCGGCGTGCCTCGGCACGCCGACCGCCAGCCGCAACAACGCTCAGAACGCCAAACTGAAATGCGCCGACGCCACGCCGGCCTTGCCACGATCACCCGTGAGATATTCGTAGCCAAGCGTGACAAGCGTGTTGTCCGACGGTTTGGCATTGAGATCCAGCCCGAATACCGCGCTGCGTCGCGACAGGCCTACGCCGGTCAGCGGCCGCCATTGGTCGAGGCCGACAAAGCTGGCATCGAACACCATGCCGTTGGCGGACAAGGTCTGCCGCCACTGCGCACGCGCATCCAGACTCAACCACCGCCCGTGCGTGAAATGCCACCGGCGAGCCAGCTTGAGGCCCAGGCCACTTTGCCAACGGCTGAGGGTGTGATCGTCGGCCTTCAAACCGAAGCCACCTGCGCCGTGTTCGGCAAAGCTGTTGCGGGTCACGCGGTCGTATTCCAGATCGACGAATGGCGTCAGGCGCATCGTGCCGAGCTGGAAGTGCCGACCGGCTTCGCCATAGGCCACATTGTAGTGGCCGTCATAGTCTGTCCACACACCTTGATAATTGACGCCCAGCAACAACCGACGGTTCATGTTCTGGTGATAGTGGCCCATGCCGACACGGCCATGCGCGTACCAGCCTTGTCCCAACCAACCAAGGTAGACCATGCCGGCGGAACTGCGGCTGCGGTTGCGGTCGAAGCGACCGCTGAGCTGCTCGATGCCCTGGCCCTGGCTGAAGGCGAAGCCAGCGAACGTATGCGCATCCAGGCGCATGTCGCGACCCACCAGCCAGCCATTGAGCTGGTAATCCACGCCGGCAAATCCGCTGCGCGTCATGCTCCCGCCCTGCTGGAGTTGGCTCATCCACATCTGCGGCTGGTCGGTGGCCGGCTGCAACGACAAACGCTCCCACCGGTCGGACAAGGCCCGACCCGTGGCGTCGATGGCCTGCAAGGTCATGCCTGCACTGGCCGCGTGCAGCTGACCGGACAGGCTTTCCAGCGACGCTTGCGCGGCGAGGTAGTTCGGCGACTGCTGGAATTGACCGGCGTTTTGCACGAAGTCATTGGACACGCTGTCGATGGAACCGCTGGCGATCTTCAAGTCCAGTTGCTCGAAGGCGCCTTGCACGCGTTGCGCGCTGTCCATCGAAGCCGCCGTATACGACACGCCATCGCCGGCGGCCGCCGTGGTGATGTTCAAGCCGGTGGTATCCAGCCACACGCTGTTGGCGTCGTAGTTGATGGTCGTGGAGGTAAATACCACGCCACTGTCCTTGGTCAGCCGATCAAAAGTACCGCTGACACCGCTGGCGGCCGTGAGCACGTCGGTGTGCGTGTTGGCGACATAGCCGTCCTCGGTGCCCGTGATTTCCAGCGTCCCGCCATTGAGCTTCGCCGCACCGGTCACGTCGAGTTTGCTGCCAAGGCTGACGGCCAGCGTTCCGGTGGATGCCTGGGTGTAGTTGCCGCCGACCGTGGTGTCGCCGTCATGCACGGACACCAGGCCGGCATTGGAAAGGTTGCCGCTGACACCAGGCGCCCCGCCCACCCTGCCGTTGGCGGCAATCGTGACGTCTCCGGGAAGCATCGTGTTCACACGCAAGGCGCCCGCATTGATAAAGGTCCCACCGGTGTAGGTGTTGGCGCCCGTCATGTACAAGATGCCGGAGCCATTCTTCGTCAAGGAGCCGTTTCCCGAGATAGCGCCCGCCAGGATCACGCTGTGGCTGGCATCGGTCACCACGAATCCGCTGTTTGCTATGTCGCTGTCGATCTCCAGGCTCGAAGCGCTGCTGCCTCCGTTGCCTATCTGCAAGATCGAGTTCGGCTTGACCGTGATGCCAAGCACGGCGGTGACGTCGCCTTGCAGGATCAGCTTGCCCGTACCTTCCTGCACCAGCGTCGCATGGACTCCCTGATCCGCACCCGATCCCAAAAAGCTGCCCAGCGCCTGGTCGCTGCTGCTGTTGAACACCAGCTTCGTGCCATCGGCCATGCGGAAAGTGCGTTGCGCCACGGAGCCAGTGACGCCGCCGTTGCCGACCTGCAACGTGCCTCCGCTGATCAGGGTGACGCCGGTATACGTATTGACGCCGGTCAAAATCAAGGTACCCGAGCCGGCTTTTTCGAGCTCGCCAGTACCGCTGACAACGCCGCCGTAGGTCACGTCGTCGCTGCGGTCGAATACCAGACGGCCGTTGTCAGTGACGCCGCCGGCGCCCAGCCAACCCGTGACGCCGCCATCGCCAACCCGCAGTGTTGCGCCCTTCTCGATCGTGGTGCCGCCGGTGTAGGTGTGGGTGGCTGTCAAGGTCAAACTGCCGGCGCCGGCTTGCACCAGCGAGCCGCTGCCGCTGATGACACCCTTGTAGGTCAGATCGTCGCTGCGGTCGAATACCAGCGAGCCATTGTTGGTCACGTTTCCGGTGATCGAGCCCGTCTTGCCGCCGTTGCCAATCTGCAACGTACCGCCGCTGACGGTGGTGCCGCCGGTATAAGTGTCGTTGCCCGCCAGCACCAATGTGCCGGTACCGTTCTTGATGAGACCGCCCTTGCCGACGATGTCGTTGGACCATGTGGATGTGATGTCGTCGAAATCGACACTGACATCACCCCAGGCGAATATGCCTGGCCCCTTGACCGCCTTGCCTGCGTTCAGCATGCCCCAGCCGAACACCTCGTCCACACCCTTGTCGCCCAGGTCGGTGGCCGTACCCAAGAGGGTTTGGCGCACCAGATCGTTGTCGAAGTAGGGGTAGGCCTGCCAGACAAGCGCGGCAGTACCCGAGATTTGCGGCGCAGCAGTGGACGTTCCGCTGATCGGGCCGAGACTCCAGCCGTCTTTCCCTTGGAAGCCCTGGTATTGGCTCACTACGAGGCCATCGGTGGGCACGGTCAAACAGTAACCCATGGCGCGACCGCACTGATTGGAATTTTCGGCCAGCGTGGTCGATGTCGGCGTGTCCGCCGCGACGGCGACCAGCCACCCACGTTCCAGATCCGGCGCCCAATGCGGCAACGAAGCGAGATCCGATGGATTGTCGGCGCCGTCGTCTCCCGCCGCAAAAACCACCAGCCCGCCCTGCTTGATCACGAACGGTTCATAGGCCGCCGCAAAGTCCTTGGCCACTGTCGCCGTATTGGACGAATCAAACTGCCCGCCCCAGGAATTGTTCATGATGTTGGCGCCCTGCGATGCGACATACGCATTGACCGTTGCGATGAATGTCGCGTCCGAGGTTTCAAGTCCATTGGATCCGCCAAGCGTTCCACTATCATTCGACCCATTGCCACAGGGGTCAGAAACAGCATCCGGGCCGGCACCGGTCGCGCAGGCAAATTGCGCCGAAATCAGATTGGCATCCGGAGCAATGCCGCCCGGCCACTTCTGGGATGGCTGCCCCGCGTCAAATGACTGCCCCGCGGCGACCTCCGCCACCTCCGTGCCACGCCCGCGCGATTTGGGATCGGTACAAAAATCGACGCTATTGCAATCGACGAAATTCTTGGATGCGACAACCCTTGGCTTGAGCGTCGGGTGATCAGGATTCACGCCCGAATAAACGATCGCAATCGTCTGGCCCTCGCCCGTATACCCTGCCTCATGCGCCGCTTTGGCTTTTACTCCCGCAATAATCCCGTCCAATGGTTCCGTGTCGCCCGAACTGGAAGGTGATGGCGCTGGCGCTGGGGCAGGGGCTGGCGCCGGTGCCGGCGCATTGGTATCCGGGGGCGGCGGTGCCTGCATGACAGGTTTGGTACTCGAACCCCCGCCACAGCCCGCCAACCCCAACGCCAGCGCCACTGAAAACGCCAAAGCACACGGCTGTACTCCATTCGTATTCCTGAGCATCGGTTTTCTCTCCGCTTATTCCCTATTCCCTGCATTTGCCAATGCATACCCCGACACCTCCTTGGTACTCCCTGGCCACTTTATCCGGCGTGAACATACGGCACACCGACTCCACACACTTGTGAGCGCGCTTATACGATGCTTAACAAGAAAATCAAGATCGAAGAGTTTTTGAGACGAAAAATGGCTGCGTAAACACAAACCATCGATGGCGGAATTTCCACTCATGATGATTATGTGAAGAAAGCAGATGAGAAAACAGGGAATGCGTAAACGGCTTTGCCGCCTGTAGGATTACAGCGCAAGCTTTATTGATGCACGACGCCTCGTCCAACACCCGTCAAGCGATGCTGAAAGTCATTCCACACTCACGCAGGAGCCAGCCTGCTGGCGACCGGCGTGCCGAAGCACGCCGACCACCCGCAACAATCCTCAGAACGCCAAACTGAAATGCGCCGACGCCACACCGGCCTTGCCACGATCCCCGGTGAGGTACTCATAGCCAAGCGTGACGAACGTGTTGGCCGACGGCCTCGCGTTGAGATCCAGCCCGAACACCGCGCTGCGGCGTGACAAGCCCACGCCGGTCAATGGCTGCCATTCGTCCAGGCCCACAAAGCTGGCATCGAACACCGTGCCGTTGGCGGACAAGGTCTGCCGCCACTGTGCACGCGCATCCAGGCTCAATGACCGGCCTTGGGCAAAGTGCCACTGACGCGCCAGCTTGAGGCCCAGACCGCCTTGCCAGCGGCTGAGCGTCTGATCGTCCGCCTTGAGGCCGAAGCCTCCTGCGCCGCGTTCGGCAAAGCCGTTGCGAACCACGCGGTCGTATTCCACATCGGCGAATGGCGTCAGACGCATGATGCCAAGATCGAAGTGCCGGCCCATTTCGCCGTAGGCCACGTTGTAGTGGCCGTCGTAGTCCGTCCACACGCCCTGATAGTTGATGCCCAGCAACAACCGGCGGTTCATGCTCTGGTGATAATGGCCCATGCCGATGCGGCCATGCGTGTACCAGCGCTGGCCCATCCAACCCAGATAGACCATGCCGGCGGTATGACGGCTGCGGTTGCGGTCGAAACGCCCGCTCAGCTGCTCGGTGCCCTGACCCTGGCTGAAGGCGAAACCGGCCAGGGTGTGCGCACCCAGG
>DASSBH010000119.1:0-12199 GCA_035698945.1 Oleiagrimonas sp. | reverse complement strand
CGACTTGACGAAGGACGCGGCGCCGTCGACCTGCAGCTTGTGCGCCAGCGCGTCGATGTCCACGCCGGCGTCGACGAAACGCTTGAGCATGGCTTCGGCTTCGCTGCTGTCGGTGGACATCGGGCCATGCAGTTCGCCGTGGTCGGCCAAGGCCTCGATGGTTTTGCCGGGCATGGTGTTGATGGTGTCCGGCGCGGCCAGGCTGGTGACGTAGAGCGTGTCCGGCGCCTTCGGGTCCTTGGTGCCGGTGCTGGCCCAGAGCAGTCGCTGCGGTTGCGCTCCGGCCTTGGCCAATTTCTGCCAGCGCTCGGACGCCAGCGTGTCGAGATAGGCGCGGTAGACGCGTCCGGCGATGGCGATACCCAGCTTGTTGTGCATGTCCTCAGGCACGTCGTCCTGTACCGCCACGTCCCAACGACTGATGAACACCGACGCCACGGAAGCCACCTTCGGATTCAACCCCGCCTCGATGCGGCGTTCGATGCCGCGCATGTAGGCTTCGGCCGCAGCCTGATATTGATCGCTGGAAAACAACAGCGTGACGTTGATCGGCACACCGGCAAAGATGGATTCCTCGATGGCCGGAACGCCTTCGGGTGTACCGGGAATCTTCACGAACAGGTTGTCGCACGCCGCCTGATGGTGAATGCCGGCCGCCGCCTCGATGGTGGCCGCGGTATCGCTCGCCAGCAACGGCGAAACCTCCATCGACACCCAGCCATCCATGCCACGGGTCGAATCGTGTACCGGCTTGAACAGCTTGGCCGCGCGGCGCAAATCCTCCAGCGCCAGCTCGACGAACAAGGTTTCGCCCGACTTGCCTTGTCCGGCTTTTTCGCGGATGGCATCGTCGTAAATCTCGGTGCCGCTGATGGCCTTGTCGAAAATGGTCGGATTGGACGTCAGGCCGGTCAGCGAGTATGCCTCGACGTGTTGTTCCAGCGTGCCGTCATCGAGAATGCCGCGGGTGATGTTGTCCAGCCACAGGCTCTGGCCAAGATCATGCAATTGTCGGGTCGCGTTCATGAAACCTCCAAGGGTGGGACAGTCAGAAACAAACATGCGTACGGGAGACGCAGGATTCAATCCATGGAGTCTACGCAGACATCATGGGGCTGTCTGCTCCACGCACCTTGCATGCCTGAAGCCCGCCAAGAAAAAAACCCGCACCATCCGGCGCGGGTTTTTCATTCGACATGGATCAATGACGGTTATTCGGCAGCCGCAACGGCGGAAGCCTGCGCCCCTTTCGGACCTTCGGTCACTTCGAAGCTGACGCGCTGACCTTCCTTGAGGCTGCGAAAGCCCGTGGAACTGATGGCCGAATAGTGCACGAACACGTCGTCCCCACCGTCCTCGGGCGCGATGAAACCGAAGCCCTTGGCATCATTGAACCATTTGACTGTACCAAAACGCATTTCTGAACCCCTCACTTGAAACGGTTGCATGACCGCCACGCAGCCCTGTTTCTACGTAACCCCACGCAAACAAGAGTATCACCGCGTTTTCACACCAATTGCAAGGCACCTGGTACACATCTTGAAGAATTCAACATGCCGGACCGGCATGTTTCTCTATTTGAACGTTATAAATCCGGCCGTGAAAAGCCCGGTCATCCCAACGACAGTTTTTCCAGAATGACCGGCACGTGGGCCGTGGCCGCTTCGAGATGGGCGAAAATCTCTTCCAGGCTGATTTCCGGCGCGTGGCCCGGATCGCAACCGGCGGCCCAGTTGGCCACCAGCGCCAGGCAGGCATAATCCATGTCCAGCTCCCGGGCCAGCACGGCCTCGGGCATGCCGGTCATGCCGACCAAGTCGCAGCCGTCCCGGCGCAGACGGGCGATTTCGGCGCGGGTTTCCAGGCGCGGTCCCTGGGTTGCCGCGTAGCAACCGCCGTCAACCACGGGCACCGCCGCCCGGGCTGCGGCATCCAGCAGAGCACGGCGCAGATCGGCGCTGTAGGGCTCGCTGAAATCCACATGCCGGACTTCGGCGCCGTCCACGTCGGAAAAGCTGCCGAGGCGACCGCTGGTGTAGTCGATGATCTGATCGGGCACCACCAGCGCGCGCGGTCCCATGTCTTCGCGGATGCCGCCCACGGCATTGACGCCGATGACCTTGCGTGCACCCAGATGATGCAGGGCCCAGACATTGGCCCGATAGTTGACACGATGCGGCGCCCATTGATGGTTTTCGCCGTGCCGCGCCAGGAAAGCCACGCGATGCCGGCCCAGCTTGCCCTCCACGATATCGGCCGACGGTTCGCCGAAAGGCGTCTCCACGGCATGCCGCTCGACATCCGTCAAGGCGGCCAGCTGATAGAAACCGCTGCCGCCGATGACGGCCAGATCGGGAGCCTGCGCCTGCTTCATCATGCGCCCTCCTCGTCCTTCAGCGCGTAAATTGCCGGCAGGTTGCGCCCTTGCTCGTGATAATCCATGCCGTAGCCGAACACGTAGCGATCCGGAACGTCGACGCCGTTGAAATCCGCCGTGATACCGGCAATCCGCCGGTCGTGGATCTTGGTGCACAGCGTCGCCACCAGCACGCGCGAGGCGCCCATGTCGAGACAGGCATCGCGCACCGCCTTCAGGGTATGCCCTTCATCCAGAATGTCGTCGGCAAGCAGCACCATACGTCCGGCAAGGTCGGCCTGCGGCTTGCGCAGCCAGCGCAACTGGCCGCCGCGATTGTCGTGATAGCGCGTCGCATGCACGTAGTCGAATTCCAGATCCGTGCGGATGCTCATCGCCAGCTTCGCGGCAAATACCAGCGCGCCGTTCATCACGGTGAGAAGCACCGCGCGCTCGCCGCCGAGGACCGTGTCGATGTCGCCGCCCATGCGTCGGATGGCGGCCTCGAGCGTCGCGTCGTCGAACAGGATGTCGGCCTGGCTCACGGCCTGATCCAGGGATGGCGGTGTCATGCGTATTCCTCGTCGTTCAATGATTGGATATGGGCAATGAACTGGTTGCGCTGAGGGTTGTCCTCAAGCGACTCCCAGGTATTGGCCACTGTGCCACGCAAACTGCCGACACGTTCGGGGTCGCACGGCGACATGTCTCGCGTGGCCGCCAATGCAGGCTCCACGGCTTCGGGCTGGCAGGCCAGGACAAGATCGCAGCCCGCCTCCTGATGCGCCCTGATACGGGCGGCCACATCGCCGGCGGCGCCAGCGGCAGCCATGCTGATGTCGTCACTGAATACCAGACCACGGAAGCCCAGCTCGCCACGCAGGATGTCGTCGATCCACACCCGCGACTGCCCTGCAGGCAACGCATCGATGGCCGGATAAACAACATGCGCCATCATTACCGCCTCGGCGTTACTCTCGATGGCGTCGATGAAAGGCAGCATGTCTTCCTGCCGCAGGCTGTCCGGGTCGCGCGGATCGGTGACGGTTTCGAGGTGCGTGTCGGCCTGCACCGAACCATGGCCGGGAAAATGCTTGAGCGTCGCCGACATGCCGGCCAGATGCATGCCGCGCACATAGGCCTGGCCCAGTTCGGACACGGCTTCGGGATCAGCATGCAACGCCCGTGTACCGATGGCCCGGTTGCCGCGCGCCAGATCCAGCACGGGCGCGAAACTGAGATCGATATCGACGGCGCGCAATTCACTGGCCATCAACCAGGCATGTTCCTCGGCCAGCGCCACGGCGCGTTCCGGATCGCGATCCCACACCTGCCCCAGTTTGGCCAGGGCGGGCAGGCGCGTGAACCCCTCCCGGAACCGCTGCACCACGCCGCCTTCCTGATCCACGCAGATCACGAAGGCATCGTCGTTGCGCAGGTTGCGCAGGTCGTCGACGAGATCCTGCAACTGCTGCCGTGACTGGAAATTGCGCGAGAACAACACCACGCCGCTGACCTGCGGCGCAACCAGTTGCTCGCGTTCGTGTTCGGCCACGGTGAGACCGGCGATACCGATCAGCAGCATCAGGCACTCTCCCCTGCACGCTCGGCGTCGCTCCAGTCGCGCCAGGCATGGGTGATGAGGTTGACGTTGTAATAACGCGGCATGTGGCTGACCTCGCGCCCCAGCCAGGACGGGTGCGGAAAGGGAGCATCCGTGGCGGGCAACTCCAGCTCGGCCACGACCAGGCCTTCATTGTCGCCCAGAAACTCATCGATTTCGAAGGTGTGGCCTTGCACCGGCACCCGGTATCGGAACTTCTCGACGCAACCATCGCACAGGGTCCGCAGCATGATCTCGGCATCGTCGAGCGGCAGCGGATATTCGAACTCCTGGCGCTCGATGCCCAGTTCCGCGGATTTGATGTTGAGCCAGGCCCTCTCGCCGGCCACACGCACGCGCACGGAGCTGCGCGCCAGTCCCTTTTGCAGTGCCGAGGCATCCACCAGATAGCCCTGGATCATGTGCGTCTTGTCCGTGGCCTCGCGACGCCAGCTGTCGTCCGTCACCAGAAATTTGCGCTCGATCTCCACGCCCATGGCGGTCAGCCTTCCGGACGCTCGAACAAGGCAATGGATTCGACATGGGCGGTATGCGGAAACATGTCCATCACGCCCGCCGCCTTCAACCGGAATCCGTGCTCGCGCACCAGCATGCCCGCGTCACGCGCCAGCGACGCCGGATGACAGGACACGTACACCACGCGCCGGGTCGCCTTGCGCGGCAGATACGCCAATACCTTGTCGGCGCCGGCGCGGGGCGGATCCAGCAGGATCTTGTCCCAGTCCTGCCGCGCCCAGTCGGCATGACGCTGATCCTCGAACAGGTTGGCCACATGGAAACGCGCATTGCCGATGCCGTTGTGCGCGGCATTGGCGTCGGCGCGCTCGACGAGAGCGTGCTCGCCTTCCACGCCAGCGACTTCGGCCACTCTGCGCGCGATCGGCAAGGTGAAATTGCCGAGGCCGCAGAAAAGATCCAGCACCCGATCCGTCGGCTGCGGGTCGAGCAGCGCCAGGGCATGCGCCAGCATGCGCTGGTTCATGTCGGCATTGACCTGGACGAAATCCAGCGGCTGGAATTCGAGTTCCAGTGCGCCCTCGTCAAAGCGGAAGGCCAGCCGTGGATGCTCGGGCCACAACGGATGCACGCTGGTGTTGCCGCCCGGCTGCAGATAGATGGCAAAACCGTGTTCGCGCCCGAAACCGGCCAGGATGTCCTGGTCGCGTTGGCCCAGCGGCTTGAGGTGGCGAAACACCAGCGCCACGATGTCGTCGCCGGCGGCAAACTCGATCTGCGGAATGTCGGCGGCCGCATCCAGGGTGTCGATCATGCGGCCCAGCAACCCGATCCTGGCGCCCAGGGTCGGATGTACCACGTCGCAATGCTCGATGTCGGCCACGTACCGCGAATTGCTCTTTTCGCGGAAACCGACCAGTACCCGACCCTTCTTGACCACCCGCCGCACCGAAAGCCGGCCCTTGCGGCGATAGCCCCAGGCATCGCCGGTCAGAGGCGGCAGCCATTGCTCCGGAGCCACCTTGCCGATGCGCTCGAAGTTCTCGGCCAGCACACGCTGCTTGGCGCGAATCTGTGCATCCAGGGCCAGATGCTGCAGCGAACAACCACCGCAGATGTCGTAGTGCCGGCAGCGCGGCTCGACGCGTTCGGGAGAACGGCTGAAAAACTCGACCACCGTCCCTTCATCGAAATGCCGGTGCCGACGCGTGACCGCCACCCGCACCTTTTCGCCCGGCAAGGCGGCATCGACGAACAAGGCCTTGCCGTCGACATGCGCCACGCCGCGACCGTCGTGGGTGAGATCGGTGATGTCGGTATCGACCTGAACTGGTTTTTTCATGTTTCCAAAATGCATTGCCCGGGCGGAAATTCGCCCGGGCAGAGAGGTTTTACACCGCCGGGATCACTTTTGTTTCCAGACACCACCGGCCGTCTGAACGTACCATCCGGCGTGCGCCTTGCTGATCCAGATTTCGGCAAAGATGTTGCGTATCCTGGCTTCCCATTCGGGATGGCCATTGGCCTCGGCAATGGCTTGGTACAGGGCCTTGCGATCGCGGTTGTCGTCGGCCACCGCGCTGTTGATCGTGGCTCGCCGGGCCAGCGGAATGGCCGAAGGATCGCGCACCGCGACCAGGCCGTCATGCGTGAACCCGACCAGACCCTCGTTCAGCAATTTCTGCATGGTCTGCTGGTAACGCTGACGCATGCGCGCGTGGATGGCGTCCACTTCCGGCGTGTGGATGCGCAGGTTGGGATTGTTGCCGGCGGCATGCGCGGCGGGAATCAGGAAATTCAGCGCACGGGTAGCCAGCGGCTGGCCATGGCTGTCGTCGGCATGGGGTTTGTTGTCGTCCGACGATGACGGTTTGGTGGACTTGTCCGCCGGTTCGCTCTGCTGGTCAGTGCCGATCACCGAACCGATGAACTGGTCGGCCGCCTTCTCCGCCGCCGCCTTGGGGAAATAGACGTTGATGGTGACGCAGCCGGCAAGGATGGTCAGCAACAGCACGGACAGGCACAACAGGCTTTTACGCATGAGTCATTCTCCATGAATCAGGCAAATCGGACAGAAGGGAATCATCACACAGATGGCGATTTCCGCCCACCCTTTTCCGGCCATCCGGTCTACTTGATGACTGGCCCGCCGCTGTGAATCGCGGCCTTCAAGCGCGCGACCAGCGTCGGCCAGCTGACCTGATGCTGGTGGCCGATGACTGTCAGATGCGGCAAACCGCGCCCGTCCACGATCAGATAACCGTCGTCCACCGGTTCCAGGCCGCTCATCTGGCACACCGCGCCCTCGAGCATGCAACTGAGGCCGATGCGCTGGTAGCCGAAGCTGTCGAACAGCTTGAGCACTGCGCCCTGCAGACCAGCCGCCATGCCGCCACCGCCGACCGAGGTCAGGTTCTTGACCGCGCGTTGGCTGATGCGGCCTTCGCCCTCGGTGCGCAGCGACGCCTTGAACGCCACCGGACTCCAGTCCACCATGCGCAAATTGTCGACATGGCCGTCCAGACGCCCGGTGATGCGGCCAAAATCGAACACGCTGGTGAGCGACGCCAGATCCAGGCGCTGCAGGTTGATGTCGCCGGCCAACACCGGCGTGCTGCCGAACGGATGCTGCAACGAAAGACGGGTGACGTTCACGAAACCGTCGAACACGTTCAAGGTCAGACCACCTTCCAGCTCGACATGATCGTCGGCGTAGCGCAGGCCCGGTATGGCGCCGGCCAGTGTGCCGGAAAATTTCGGCCAGCCCAGCGCGTCGCACAGTTGCCGCACATCCACGCCCGTGATCGCCAGGGAGGTCTGCAGATGCTGCCCCTTTGCCTGCGGGCTCCAATCCAGCTCGCGCAGGAACAGATGGCCGCCGAGCACCGGCACGCTCAACGGCTCCAGCAGCGACAAACGTCCCTGGTGGCTCCGCCATTGGCTTTTGGCCGCGCCTAGCACGATGCGATAGAAATCAAGCTTCTGCCAGGCCAGTATCGTTGCCGGGCGATCACGCTCGCGGCTCCAGTCGAACCCGCCATTGAGCCCTTCCACAGCCAGGCGTTCGTTGCCGCGGATGTTCACGTTGCTGGCGTTGAAGTGGAACGCGCGCCAGCCGTTGGCATCCAGCCATATGCCACCATCCAGCCGCCCACTGGTGGTCAGACCGGCGAACCCCAGCGTGGCCAGCCAGGACTTGCCGTAACGCTGATAGGCGCCGGGCAAGCTGGCGCTGAAACGGCTCATGTGGAGGTTGCGCACGCTGCCATCGTTGGCCAGCACCATGGTGCCATTGAAATGCAGCGTATTCGGATCGGTGAAGCGCAGGGTGCGCAGGGTTGTCCCGTATTTCTGCATGACCGCTTCAATGGCCAGATGCACGTCGTGATCGGGCAAATCGGCGTAAAGGGTATTGAGCAGCAACTGCCCGTCGTGCAGATTGAGGTCGGCATTGATGATGTCGTTGGCGCCGGTGGTATCCAGCGTCATGCGCCCGCTGGCGTTGAGCCCCTGCCCGGCCAGTTTGCCGCCCTCGCCTTCAAAGCCGGCGTGCGACAGCGACAAATCGCCCGAACTGCGTATGCCGTCGGAAGCGACATCCAGCGCCAGGGTGCCACTCAGGCGTCCGCCCGTCAGACGCCCCGACCAGGCCTTGGCCAGCAAGCCCTGCAGCCACTTCAACGGCAACTCGTCCAGCTTGATGCGCGCATGCGATGGCTGATCCAGCGGCAAGGCCGCATCCACCCTGGTCGCGCCCTCGACCACGGCCACGTCGAGGTTGTTGGCCTCGATGTTCATGACCATGTGGACATCGCTGTCCGCAAGCAGGCCGCCGGGAGCGCCCTGCAGTGCGGCATGACCGTCGAATGTCCAGACGCCCTTGCCGCCCCGCGTCACCGTGCCCGTCAGGCGCATGCCGATACGTTGCCAACCGACCGTCGGCATGTCCACGCCGGCCGCCGTGAGTGTCATGCGCAAGGAACCTTGCGGGTTCTGATCCAGGCGCAGATGCACCTGTTTCAGCTGCATGCCCTGCGTGGCGATACGCTCGACCGTCAAGTCGATGGCGGCATGTGCCCAGCCGCACCAGGCAAGCAGCATCAGGCACATGAGTGCACGGCCAGTCGCAAGCATTTGACTTGATCGAGAGCGCATGAAGTGGTTTTATCTGAACCCCGTAGACACACATTGTGCCAAACATTGCCTCAACGCCAGGGAAACGGCCATGCCTACCGATCGACCGCCCATCGACTCCAGCAACCATCCGCTGGTACTCGTGGCAGAGGATGACGGCCCCAGCGGCCAGTTTTTCATCTCTGCATTGCAGGACATGCGTTGCCGGGTCGACCTGGCGACCACCGGACAACAAGCGCTCGAACTGGCCCGAAACACGTGTTATGGCTTGCTATTGCTCGATTGCCACATGCCGGATTTCGGCGCGATCCGCATTCTTTCGGCCTTGCGCGAAGATGCCGTCGCCGCCTCGCATGCCTGTCCCGCCATCGCCACCAGCGCCGAACTGGATCCCGTGGAACAGGCCCACTTTCGGCAAACCGGTTTTGCCGATGCGCTGCTCAAGCCCGTTTCGCTGGAAACACTGAGGCAATCGGTCAAGACATGGCTGCCGGCCATGCCGTCCGAACCCGTGCTCGACGACAATGCCGCCATCGCCAACAGCGGCAGCGCCGCTTCGGTCGCGGCCTTGCGAGAGCTTTTCATCCGCGAACTGAGCCGTCTGCTGTGCGAACTGGATCAACTGGCACAGAACGGCGGGCTGAGCGAAACCCTGCATCGCCTGCTCGCCTCCTGCGGTTTCTGCGGCGCCAACGCACTGGCCGCGGCGACCGCCAGACTGAAACGTCAACTGGATACGCACGCGCCCGTCGCCCCGGCCGACATGCAGCAGTTTCGGGACACCCTCTCGACGACGCTTGACGCCCTGACGCAGGCCAGAAACGCCCAGGAGCACGGGCATCCGGCTGTCTAGCCGCGCCTGGCCGCACTCGACAGAACCTGCCAGGATCGCAACGGCACGCCGCCCAGGTGATGCAGCAACAAGCCGCGCGACAATCGCCGCAAGCGCTGCATGCCGTCGGCATCGGGCATGCAGTCGGCAGCCAGCGCCAGCAAATCGCTGCCACGCACCACCAGACCCGCCGAGGCGTTGGTGGGCACCGGACCCTGCTCGGGCAGGTAGAGGTAATCCGTCTCGGCATCCAGCGCGGTTCGGCTGTCGGCAACGTACCGCAGCTCCATGGCGTACCCCACGGCATCGAGGAAATCGCGCTCGAAGCGACGCAAAGCCCACGCCACGACAGACCCGCTCGCCAACCGCTGCACGGCCTGCCGATAGATATCGTAAAGCCCCGAATGCGGATCCTGGCGACCGCTCATCCTCACCACCAGCTCGTTCACATACAGGCCCGCCAGCAAGGCCGTCCCCTTGAGCGTCAGCGGACGCTGCACCACCTCGACCGTACGCAAAGTGCCAAGCTCGCCACGAAGAGAGAAATCAACTGCAAGCTCCTGAAAAGGCTGCAAGTCTGATTGTGAATTACGCGCGCGCGGCCGCCGCGCGCCCCGCGCGATCACGCCGACGCACCCCAGATCGCGCGTCAGGCATTCCAGCAACAACGACGTTTCGCGCCAGGGACGCGCGTGCAGGATGTAAGTGGGTTGCTGCTGGATGAGCATGGGTTGTTAGGAGCGAGGGGCGAGGGGCGAGTAGCGGGGGCGCAATAATTTCAGTTGGCGGGCAGCGGCTGCATCAAAGCCATAAGCCTATAACTTCAGGTTCAATCGAATGCGCAGGCTTCGTGTCTTGCACCCTCGCTACTCGCCCCTCGTCCCTAACCACTAATCCGTATACCCGAACCGCTTCAACGCCGACTCGTCGTCCACCCAGCCTTCGCGCACCTTGACCCACAACCGCAGGTACACCCGTCGTTCGAACACGTGCTCCATGACTTTTCTGGCGCTGGTGCCGATGGTTTTCAGCTGCTCGCCGCCTTTGCCGATGACGATGGCTTTCTGGCCTTCGCGCTCGACCCAGATCACGGCGTGGATTTCAGTCACGCCGTCGGGGCGGTCGCCGAATTGTTCGATGACCACGGTGGTGGCGTAGGGAAGTTCCTGATCCAGACGCAGCATCAACTGCTCACGCACCATTTCGGCGGCCATGAAACGCTCGCTGCGGTCGGTGACTTCATCGGCATCGTAAATGGCGTCCTGTCGCGGCAGGCGCGCGATGATGCCTTGCTCCAGCGCCTCCAGACCATCGCGTTTCAGGGCGCTGACATAGAACACTTCGTCGAAACTGTGATTGGCGGTGACGTCGGCGACGAAGGGCAACAGTTCGCGCTTGTCCTTCTTGATATCGGTCTTGTTGACAGCCAGCAGATGCGGCACCCGACGCTCCATGAGGGCCGCATGCACGGCTTCGTCCTCGTCGGTCCAGCGCCCGGCCTCGATCAGCTGCACGGCGACATCCACTTCGGCGATGGCCGAACGCGCCGCGCGATTGAGGCTGCGGTTCATGGCGCGCTTGGCGCCGCGGTGCAGGCCTGGCGTGTCCACATACAGGATCTTCCCGCTGTCGCGGGTGGAGTTGCCGAGGATACGGTGTCGGGTGGTCTGTGGGCGCGGGCTGACGATGCTCAGCCGGAAGCCGATCAACGCATTCAACAGGGTGGACTTGCCCACGTTGGGACGTCCGACCAGGGCCACCAGGCCGCAGTGGAAATCGCCGCTGGCGGAAATTTCGTTCATGGCGCAGCCTCCCTGGTGAGCATGCCGAGGGCGGATTCGGCGGCGTCCTGCTCGGCGGCACGGCGACTGCTGCCGCGCCCTTCGACGTTCAGCTCGCACGGTTCGCTGATGCGGCAGACGGCATCGAAGGTCTTGGCGTGATCCTCGCCATGGCTGCCGACAAGATCGTATTGCGGCAGCCCCAGGCCGCGCGCCTGCAGCCATTCCTGCAGGCGCGTCTTGGCGTCCTTGTGCGAGCGCGGGATGGCTGCCACGCGCTGATCGAAAAGGCTTCGCACCATGTTCCGGCAGGCATCGAAGCCGCCATCCAGATAGACGGCCGCCAGCATGGCCTCGAAGGCGTCGGCCAGAATGGATTCGCGGCGATGACCGCCGCTCTTCATTTCGCCCGGCCCCAGGTGCAGCAGCGTACCCAGCTCCAGTTCGCGCGCCACCTCGGCCAGCGCCTGGCCGTTTACCAGTTGCGCACGCAACCGCGACAGTTCGCCCTCGCTGGCATGCGGGTGGGCCTCGTACAGCATTTCGGCCACCAGCATGTTGACCAGGGCATCCCCCAGAAACTCCATGCGCTCGTTGTTGGGCCGGCCCATGCTGCGGTGGGTCAGTGCCAATTCGGCCAGTTGCGGATCGCGGAATGCGTAATCGATTTTCAAGAGATAGTGCCGACCAATTCCATGGCGCACATGATAACCGCAGTAGGGCGGGCACTGCCCGCCGTGATGATGCGCATCGACAAGATCCCGGCCCGGCGGGCAGTGCCCGCCCTACGACTTGAGGCTAGTACAGGTTGCCCTGCAGCTTGATGCTTTTCTCGAAGTGCAGGAGAAAATCGATGTTGTAGAGAAAATGCACGCGCTGGTCGTAGGACACATCCATGCTGGTGCCACCCTGGGTGTGGGTGAACGTGATGTCCCGCGGCTTGATGACCTGGTCGGCGTACTGGAAGCTCAGCTTGAACATGAAGTCCTGCCGGATGTCGTTTTGCGACTTGCCGT
>DASSBH010000118.1:0-8241 GCA_035698945.1 Oleiagrimonas sp. | reverse complement strand
GCGCGATGGCGTGAAACCCCATTGATCCAATGAGCTTCACTCCATCGCGCGCAGGAGCGCTCCTACATTCATGCACTGGTTCAGGAGGTTTCTCGCCTCACGCCGTCACCCGCACTGAAATCTGACCTGCCGCAAGGTGGGATCGGCTTGAACCAGCTTCAGTTCGACGCGCTTGCCCAGCGGCAGCGCGGCCTTCCCATCCACACGGGCTTCGATGGCGGGCATGCGCACCATGGCGTCGCCGCGTTCGGGATGATCGTGGTCGATGTCGATGATGCTGCCGGTGAAGGTTTCGCCGATATGCGGCTCCAGGATCACCGCTTCCACCAGATCGAGCACGGCGTGTTCGAAACGGCTGGCGCGATGGCCGGCATCACGCATGCTGGCCGGCAGGTCGGGAAGAGCGTCCAGAACCCATGACGGCACCGGCTCGCCGGCGCACAGGGCCACGCAGATTTCACCGGTATAGCGATCCACCAGGCGTCGCAACGGTGCGGTGGCATGAGTGTATTCGGCGGCCAGCGCGGCATGCTCGCGGTAGGCGGGCAATTCCCCGTTGAAGGCAACGTAGCCGGCGCCACGCAGCATGCGGGTGGAGGCGACCATCATGGCCACGTGCGTGGGATTGGAAGAATCCAGACCGTTGATGAAAGCCGCGGCAGATTGCTGCTCCGGCCAGTCGATTTCCAGCGCATGGGCGGCGCGGCGCAATCGCGCAACCGTGTGCGGCTCGGCTTCGGGCAGGGTGCGCAGCAATCCGATTCCGGCCTTGACCATCAGATGCGCGGCGGCCATGCCGGTCAGCAGGGACATCTGCTCGTTCCAGTCCTCGACCGGCAGGCGCGCCCGGTATTCCAGCGCCCATTGACCCTTCCTGATGCCGATTTCCTGCTCGGGCAGTCCCAGGCTGATGGCGCCACGCCGTTGTTGCCGGCGCATGCGCAGTTCGCCGACTTCGCGCACCAGATCCCACATTGGATCGGCGCGCCCGGCATCGATGCTGGCCTGCACGCCGTCGTAATCCAGTTTGTCGCGGCTTTTCACGCAGGCGCGGCGCACGTCGACATGCACGCCTTCGCCGCTTTCGTCGACGTCGATACTCCACAGCAGGGCGGGGCGCACTTTCCCGGGCAGCAGCGAAGCGGCGTCCTCGCACAGGCTGCGTGGGTGCAATGGAATGGTGCGGTCGGCGCCGTACAGGGTTTCGCCGCGCCGGTGGGCTTCCTTGTCCACGGCATCGCCGGGGCTTACGAAAGCCGCCACGTCGGCAATGGCGTAGTGCACGCGATAGCCTTTGTCGCGGCGCTCCACGTGCAGCGCCTGATCCAGATCCATGGCACCCGGCGGGTCGATGGTGATGAAGGGAATGTCGGTTCGATCCAGCGCCGGCAGACGCGGATGTCGGGCCGCTTCGGCAGCGGCGGCAACGGCCTCGCCGGGAAAACTGGCGGGAAGCTGCAGTTCTTGCCGGATGGCGGCGATGTCGCGTTCGAAATCGCGATCATGCGGTGAACGGATGCGCAGGCGGCGCGTGGTAGGCATGCAACTCCCCCTTGTTTCCGAAATGACGAACGACGGTCAGGGCTGCGACGGACTGTCCTGTTTCGGCTGGCCGACAAACACCAGCGTGTCCTTGTCGGGTGTGGTCAGGGTCAGCGTCGGTGGCGTGGCATCGGTATCGACGACGAAGGTATCTGGCTTCTCCAACCGCGAACTGATGGCCTTGTCCAAGCCGTTGATGGCCGGATCCATGCACGCCATCATGGTGTGGATCATCGGCTTGACCTGCAGCTTGTCGTCGTGGATGACGACCTTGCCATTCATCGCGTTGCAGGCGTTGGTCACATGCATGTGGCTATTCTGGAAATCCAGTTGCAGCGGTTTGTCGTGGCGCGCGAACAACGCATCGATGTATTTGCCGTTCTCGTCGCTGGCCCGGCTGAGGCGCCAGTGGTATTGACTCAGCATGCTGGTCGCCTGCTCCGCCGATATCGGCACGGCAGCTGGGGCCGAGGCGCAACCGGACAAGATCATGGAGATGCACGTCGCGACAGGGAGCAGCAGTTTCATGAAAGCGTTCCTGACAGGAAACGGTCGTCCAAACATAACAGTCGGCAACGAACTTGTGTGTGAACATTTCACATGCCCCGTCAAGACAGTATGCTGATTCATTCCCTTTCACTCGCTTGAATGGAGGCTGCCATGGCTACCGTTTCCGCCTACGCCGCTCCTGCGGCATCCGCGCCGCTCGAACCCTTTTCCGTGGAGCGCCGCAGCCCCGGTCCGCACGACGTGCAAATCGATATCCGCTACTGCGGCGTGTGCCATTCGGACATCCATCAGGTGCGCGACGAATGGGGCGGCTCGATTTTCCCGATGGTACCGGGCCACGAGATCGTCGGCGAGGTATCCGCCGTGGGTGACGAGGTCGGCAAATGGAAAGTGGGCGACGTGGTCGGCGTCGGCTGTTTCGTCGACTCATGCCGGCAATGCGATGCCTGCCGCGAGGGCGACGAGCAATTCTGCGCCGAAGGCATGAGCGCCACCTACAACGGTTACGAGCGCACCGACGGCAAACTGGACACGACCCGCCCGACCTACGGCGGCTATTCCACCCGCATCGTGGTGGACGAAAACTACGTGCTGCGCGTGCCGGACGGCATCCCGCTGGAACGCGCGGCGCCGCTTCTGTGCGCAGGCATCACCACCTATTCACCGCTGCGCCGTTTCGACGTCGGCCCGGGCGACAAGGTCGCCATCGTCGGCCTGGGCGGGCTCGGCCACATGGGCGTGAAGCTGGCCAAGGCCATGGGCGCGCACGTGACCGTGTTGAGCCATTCGCCCGGCAAGCATGACGACGCACTGAAACTCGGCGCCGACGACTTCATCTCGACGCGCGACGAAATGGCTTTCAAGCAGCATGCCAAGCAGTTCGAATTCATCCTCGACACGGTGTCGGCCACGCACGATTACAACGCCTACCTCGGCCTGCTCAAGCGCGACGGCAACATGGTGCTGGTGGGATTGCCCGATCCGACACCGCTCAGCGCCGGATCCTTGATCCAGGGGCGCCGCTCGCTTTCCGGCTCGATGATCGGCGGCATCCGCGAAACCCAGGAAATGCTGGATTTCTGCGCCGAACACGGCGTGGCCTCGGATGTCGAAGTCATCCCCGTCAGCGACATCAACGAGGCCTACGAGCGCATGATCAAGGGCGACGTGCGTTATCGGTTCGTCATCGACACGGCAAGCCTGTAGAAAAGCCTACGCGCCTGCCGCTCTTGCCACACCGTCATTCCGGCGTACGCCGGGATCCATTTTCATACTTGCCAAATTTCTGAAACTGAAAGCTTTTTGCTCCGACTACAATGGATTCCGGCTTTCGCCGGAATGACGGTGAGGGGGATGATTGCTCGTTGAAACTCGGAAAATTTCGTGGGCAGCAGCGCCTATACCGGAATGACAAACGAAGAAGCCGTTATTCAAAACTTTCGGCCGGGGCACTGGATTTTATCGAGGAGCTTGCAGTCCCGGCATCCGCCGCACGCTTGATGGCGGCCACGAAGGCGCGTCGTGCGGCCACTTCGTCCTCGCTGTCGGCTTTGGGCCAGGCGCCGACCTGCGCAATCACCAGGCGTCGGTGCGGGTCGATGTAGAGCAGTTGCCCGAAGATGCCGATGGCGGCGTAGCTGCCGTCGCTGTCGGTCCACCACAGGTAACCGTAGCCGCGCTCAGGGTTGTCCACCCGCTCCTGGCGCTGCATGGCGCCGTGCATCCACGCTTCGGCGATGATTTGCTTGCCGTCGATGCGTCCGCCGTCGAGCATGAACTGGCCCATGCGTGCGTAATCGGCCAGGGTCGCGGCAAGGCCGCTGCCACCGGTGTCGCTGCCATCGCACTCGTCTTTCAGCCAATACGCATCTTTCGCCATGCCGTAGGGCTTCCAGATGGTTTCGGACAGATAGGTCGCCAGCGAACGATGCGTGGCGCGTTGTACCAGGATGCCGAGCAGATCGGTTTCGGCGGTGTTGTAGTTGAAGTGCATGCCTGCCGGCCAGGCGCGCGGCAGCTTTTCCAGATACGGCAGTACGTGCGGCTGTCCGTTCACGCAGGCACTCCGGTACATCTGCGCCACGTCCGATTGCGGATCCGCGTAGTCTTCGTTCCAGCGCACGCCTGAGGTCATGGTCAGCAACTGGCGCACGGTGACGTCGGCGTACGCGCTGCCGGCGAGCTGCGGAATGTAGGCGACCAGGGTGTCATCCAGCGAATGCACGTAACCCTGCTTGAGCGCGATGCCCAGCAACACCGACGTCACCGACTTGGCCACCGAAAACGACGTCCAATGCCTGGAAGGGTTGAAGTTGGAAGCGTAGCGTTGCAGGCGTATGCGGCCGTTCTGGAGCACCATCACCCCGGCGATGTGGTAACGCTGCATGTAACGGGACAGGGTGATGGACGCATCTTTCCATTGCGGCCTGAGCGGCTTGCCTTCGGGCAGGGCGTGCACGTGTTGGCCATGTGCCACGCGATCGGCCGGAAAAATCTTGTACAGATGCGAAAAATCCCGATCACGGCGCGCCTGCGACCAGAACAGCACGTCTTCGCGTTGCTGGCCGACGCTTTGCGGTGTGCCTGCAGGGGCGGCACACAACGGCAGGGACAGGCCGAGGCTGGCGATCACGCCGCACAGGCGCAGGTGGAGGGAAGGGCGCATCAGTCGTCATCCGGCAAAAACTCCGTGCATGATAATGGCGCGGGGAAAACACCGGCTGCGTTATCCTCGGCATCTTGTCTTTTGCAGGCTGGAGATCATCAAGCATGTGGTACGCCATTACGGCCCTCGACGTGGCCGACTCGCTGGAGCTGCGCAAGACGGCGCGTCCCGCCCACCTTGAACGCCTGAACACGCTGCAAGCCGAGGGTCGCTTGAAACTGGCCGGGCCGTTCCCGGCCATCGACGCCGAGGATCCGGGACAGGCCGGTTTTTCCGGCAGCCTCATCATCGCCAGCTTCGACAGTCTGGAAGCGGCACGGGCATGGGCGGACGCCGATCCGTATCGCGCCGCCGGCGTCTACGCCAGCGTGGACGTGCGGCCGTTTCGGCAGACGCTTCCATGAGTGCCGAAGGCATTCAGCGGATTCGCGAACGCCTCGATGAAGCCTTGCATCCCACTGCGCTGGAAGTCATCGACGAGGGCCACCTGCATGTCGGCCACGCCGGCGAGGGGCAAGGCCATTACCGCGTGCGCATCACGTGCGCCGCGTTTGCCGGCAAGACGCCCATTCAGCGGCACCGCCTGGTGTACGACGCGCTGGACGACCTGATGGGCGACGGCATTCACGCGCTGGCGATCGAGACAACGCCGTGACGCATGGTGATGTTCAACATTATGAAAATGTTTCAATTATTTGAATTCGTTAGCATATTTATTTCCTCATTGCACCAAGGACTTGCCCTTGGCACAGTGACGATCTGCTTGCCCGCTGCCGGTTGCATCGGGCCGACCTTCACGGACACCTTCTCGCCATGCGCCTGACCACCATCAAACTGGCCGGATTCAAATCCTTCGTCGATCCGACCACGCTGCACCTGCCCACCAACATGACCGGCGTGGTCGGCCCCAATGGTTGCGGCAAGTCCAACATCATCGACGCCATTCGCTGGGTGATGGGTGAGAGCGCGGCCAGCCGCCTGCGTGGCGATTCGCTGACCGACGTCATTTTTTCCGGTTCCAGTGCACGCAAGCCCGTCGGTCAGGCCATGGTCGAACTGATTTTCGACAATGCCGACGGCACCGTGCAGGGCGAGTTCGCCAACTACGCCGAAATTTCGGTCAAGCGCGTGGTCACGCGCGACGGGCAATCGCAGTACTTCCTCAACGGCGCACGCTGCCGCCGACGCGACATCACCGATCTGTTCCTCGGCACCGGCCTAGGCCCGCGCAGCTACTCGATCATCGAGCAGGGCATGATCAGCCAGATCATCGAAGCCCGGCCCGAGGACTTGCGCACGCATCTGGAAGAGGCCGCCGGCATTTCCAAGTACAAGGAGCGTCGCAAGGAAACCGAAAGCCGCATCAAGTCCACGCGCGAGAACCTGGATCGCGTGCGCGACGTGCGCGACGAGGTGGACAAACAGCTCGAACATCTCAATCGTCAGGCACGCGCCGCCGAACGCTGGAAGGCGCTCAAGGAAGAACAGAAGCACAAGGAAGCCGAGTTGCGCGCCCTGGATTACCGCGACATCCAGCGCCAACGCGATACCCACGGCTCGGGCCTCACCCAGGCCCAGCTGGCGATGGAAAAACTGACCGCCGAGCAGCGTCAGGCGGAATCGCAACTGGAAACCGCGCGCGAGCGGCATCAGGATGCCAGCGAACATCTCAACGAAGTGCAGGCCGAGGTGTACAAGGTTGGCGCCGAGATCGCCCGCGTCGAACAGCAGGTGCAGCACAACCGCGATCTCAAGGAGCGTCTGGAGCGCGCCAGCCAGGAGGCCTCGCGCGAACATGCCGAACTGTCGGGTCACATCCAGTCCGATCGCGAACAGGCCGAAATGTTGACCCAGGCTTTGGCCGAGGGCGAGCCGCAACGCGAAGCCCTCGAAGAGTTGAAAGAGCAGACGGCGGAAATTCTGCACCAGGCCGAAGCGCGGCTTGCCGACTGGCAATCGAGCTGGGACACGCATACCCGCGATGCCGCCGAAGTGTCCCGCGCCGCCGAGGTCGAACGCACGAAGCTGGACTATCTGGATCGCCAGGCTGTCGACAACGCGCGTCGCCGCGAAGCGCTGGATAACGAGCACAAGGCCTTTGATGTGGACGCGCTGGACAGCGCAGCCATGCGCCTGTCCGAAGAACACGAGCAGCACCAGCAAAAGGTGGAAACGCTGGGCGCGACGCTGGACGAGCACAAGGTGCGCCACGAAAACCTGCAGGACGAAGAACGACAGGTGCAGTCGGCCTTGAACGACGCCCGTCAGCAGCTGCAGTCCGCACGCGGTCGTCTGGCTTCGCTGGAAGCCCTGCAGAACGCGGCGCTGGGGCAGGACGACGACAAGGCGGGCGAGTGGCTGCAAAGCCAGGGGCTGGCGCAGGCCGGCCGTCTGGGTGCAGCGCTGGACGTGGATACCGGCTGGGAATCGGCCGTGGAAAGCGTGCTTGCCGGCATGCTCGACGGCGTGCTGGTGGATGCCGGTGCGCACAGCCTGGCCAGCGAACTGGCGGCGCTGGACGGCGCCGACATGGTACTGCTGGATGCCGATGGCGGCACCGGCGAACCGGACACGCTGGCGGCCCACGTGCGCGGCCCGGCTGCCGTGCTGCGCCTGCTGGGTAGCGTGTTGACGGCTGCCGACGTGCACGAGGCCAGCACGAAAACGGCATCGCTTGCGCCGCATCAGTCCGTCATCACCCGAGCCGGCGAATGGCTGGGGCAGGGCTGGGCGCGCGTGCAGCGTTCCGGCGAAAGCCAGGCCGGCGTACTCGCGCGTGAACGCGAAATCCAGCAGTTGAAGGGCCAGATCGAAACCCTGGACGCCAGCATCGAGGAACTGGGCCAGCGCCTGGATACGCTGCGCACCGGCAAGGTCGAAGCCGAACGCATGCGCGACGACGTGCAGCGCGAGCTGTACCAGGTGCATCGCCGCCTGTCCGAACTGGCCGGCCAATTGCAGAGCCATCGCGGCAAGGTGGAAACCGCCCGCGCCCGCAACGAGAAAGTGCGCGGCGAACTGGACGAACTGATCAACGCACGCGAAAACCTGGAAACCCAGACCCGCGACGCCCGCGCCCGTCTGGACGAAGCCGTGGAACGCATGGGCGATTTCGAGGATCAGCGGCGTGACCTGGAAAACACGCGCCGCGAATTGCTCGAAGCGCGCGAGGAAGCGCGCATGAATGCACGCGAGGCGGCCGAGCAGACGCACACGCTGGCGCTGGGCATGGAGTCCAAGCGCACCGCGCTGACGTCACTGGAGCAGGCGCTGGCGCGTATGGACAACCAGCTCAGCCAATTGCAAGCGCGCCGCCAGGAAATCGACGAACAGCTGGAGCAGGGCGCCACCCCCGTTGCCGAGCTGGAAGCCGAACGCCAGACCTACCTGGATCAGCGCCTGCTGGTGGACAAGCAACTGGTCGAGGCGCGCCGCGCGTTGGAAGACTGCGATGGCGAATACCGCCGTCTGGAACAGGAGCGCCAGCGCATCGAGCAGCAATTGGCCAGTCTGCGCGAGCAGCA
>DASSBH010000117.1:0-23617 GCA_035698945.1 Oleiagrimonas sp. | reverse complement strand
ATGGCGCGAGCAAGTTGATCGTTGATTTCGAGTCTGTCGGCGCATGAGGTGTCGCAAAGCTTTCACCAAAATGCATCCAGGGCGCACGCACGCCCTGGATGCGACTTGCAGGCGCTACGGATGCACCGACGTGGCGGAAGGTTCGGTCATCTTGAGGTTTTTCAGCAGCAGGTCGAGCTTGCCTTGCATGTGTTCCTGCGAGTGCGTGCCTTCGGTGCCGAAGTAGGCGGTATAGAGCACGGCCGGTTGCGTGGATGCCGGAGCGCCGACGACGCTGGTGATCTTGGTCACGTCGTCATCGTTGCGGGCAACGGCGTCGTAGGGATGGCGGCGGTGCAGCACCTTGTTCCACTGGTCCTTGTAGCTGCTGTCGAGGTTTGCCGAAGGCGCCTCGTTGCGGCGGATGCTGATGACGTCGTCGTCATGCTGCTGTGCCGCCAGCCAGACGTCGGCAACATCCCACACCACCTTGCCGTGATCCTTGAAGAAGCTGAAGCCGAGCGTCAGCACGCTGTCGGGCTGAACCTTCTGCAGCTTCGGCGTGACGTCCAGGTGCACGCGCCCGGACTGGTAGCCGAAGCGATGCCCGTAATCGATGTCGATGTCGATGTGCTTGAAGGCCGCCGGCAGCAGGTTGGGCAGCTTGAGGAAATCCTTCCATTGCGCCAGGGTGCCGTCGTAGTTGACGTACATGAAATCGGTCAGCGCTTCGAGGTTGACCCGGTAGTCGTGCGTGTCCGCGGCGGGCGCGCCGGTGAGCATGCCGACGTAGCCGTCCGGCACCGGCAGCACCACCATCACCATGTTCCGGTTGAGGTAGGACACCGGCCACTGGAACACCTGCCAGCGACGCTGCCACTTGTCGACATGGCTGGCATGGACGACAGGCTTGCCGAGCGAAGTGATGCGAATGGACTCGCTGCCGATGTGCCGGCGCATGAAGCCGGTCTTCAGTAGAAGATCCATCAGCTTGCCGGGCTGGCTGTACAGTGTGTCGGCGGACACCGTGTCGGGTTTGCGCAGATGGAACAGCATCTGGTGCTTGATGACGCCGATGGTGACGTAGCCGTTCTTGTCCAGGCTGATCCTGCGCGAGTGGCGGCCGGACAAGACCCACTGGTCGTTGCTGTTGCGCACGATCATCGACGGAAAATCGCCCATCGAGGCGATGCCGTGCAGCAGCTTGCTGGAGCCGTCGCCGTCGGGGAACAGGTGCGACGGATCCTTGGCCAGCAGCGCCTTGAGCTGCGCATCGGAGAAATCCTGCATGCGCTTTTGCAGTGCCGCGAAAAAGTCGGGCAGGGTTTTCGGCAGCGCGAAGGTGGCCTTGAGGCTGTTGTTCAAACTGTCGTCGAAGACGTCGAACCCGTAGCTGATGCGCTTGTCGATCTCGGCCAGATGGTCGGGCGCGGCCAGTACGTCGGCCATGGGCAGCGCGTAATTGAGGTTTTCGTTGGGCGACTTCATCAGGACGACGCCGATCACGTTGCCGTGCGCGTCCAGCAGCGGTCCGCCGCTGTTGCCCGGCGAGGCGGCGGCGGAAAAGCGCATCCATTTCCAGCGGCCGTTCTCCGTCTCCGGCGTCATCGACGTGTACAGGCCGTCGCGGATGACGATGCCGGTGCCCAGCGCGTTGCCGACGGCGTAGACGGTCTGGTTGAGGGCAGGGTGCTGGTCGATCTTGAGCGCCGCCTTGCCCGGATCGTGTTTCAGGGTGAACACCACAAAATCCTTTTCGAGCGAGAACTTCTCGATCTTGTCGATGGCGTAGACGTGGCCGGCGGCGTCGCGCAATTCGGGCGGTCCCCACAGACTGCCGAGTCCGACCAGGAGCACGTGGCCGGCGGTCACGTAGCGACCGTTGCCGATGGCGAAAGCCGTGCCGATGGAATAGTACTTGTCGGTGCGCTGCTGATAGGGCAGCAGGTTGAGCGGCAGCGGCTTTTCGTAGCTGAGCGGATCGTGCGTCGGCTTGGCCGCCACCACTTCGAAAGTGGCCGCTTCCACGCGCGGCAATACCGACGGATCCAGCGTGGCGGCGTGGATCGCCGGCAACAGGCCGAGGCCGAGGGTCAGGATCGCCAGCCAATGGCCGGTGCGGGCGAATGAACGGATGCTCGAATGAATCGTGCGGAGCATGCAGTGACCTCCATGTGGCCAGCGCCGGCATCCCCCATGGATACCCCCAGCGTGACCCTCCGTCGGATGATAGGGCAGAATTCCACCGGCTTCACTTCCCACACGCTTTGCCGATTTGTGGGTATCTGCGGGTAGGGCGGGCACTGCCCGCCAACAGATTTCCATGGGGGCACTGCCCGCCCTGCGCGGCAACACATGTCGTTTGAAAACCGGCATGCAGGGCGGCAGTGATAAAGTGTCCAGCCTGTTTTCGAGCAACACGAGGCAAGTCTGCTGATGGCAATGTCATATCCCGTGGGTACGCCCGGTCAGCCTTGGGGCGATGCGGAGAAGGCCGAATGGCTGTCGCGCCAGCGCAAACAGCGCAGCTATGAAGACGACGTGCTGCGCCGTGTCGAGGCGCTGCGCGCTTCATTCGATGTCACGCAGTATGGCGAGCTTGCCTATGCTCCGGAAATGTACCCGCTGTTCGTGCTCAAGAGCCGTGATTGGCGCGACGATCTGCCGATCGCGCTGGTGACCGGCGGCGTGCACGGTTACGAGACCAGCGGCGTGCATGGAGCCTTGCAGTTCGCCGAGCAGCATGCCGCCGATTATGCCGGACACGTCAACCTGATGATCGTGCCCTGCGTCAGCCCGTGGGCCTACGAGCGCATCCATCGCTGGGATCCCTACGCGCTGGATCCGAACCGCAACTTCGTGGCCGACAGTCCGGCGCCGGAATCAGCCGCGTTGGTGAAACTGGTCGCGCCGCTGCGCGAACGTTTCGCACTGCACATCGATTTGCATGAAACCACCGACACCGACGAATCCGAATTCCGCCCGGCGCTGGCCGCGCGCGACGGCGAACCGTACGAGCCGGGTACCATTCCGGATGGCTTCTACCTGTGCGGCGATCGCGAGCGTCCGCATCCGGAGTTCCAGCAGGCCGTGATTGCCGCGGTGGAGAAGGTGACCCACATCGCCCCGGCCGATCCGGACGGCACCATCATCGGATCGAAAATGGTGGCCCGCGGCGTCATCCAATACCCGCTGCGCGAATGGCGTCTGTGCGCCGGCATCACCGACGCACCGTATCGCACCACCACCGAGGTCTATCCCGACAGCCCCAGGGCCACGCCCGAGGAGTGCAATGACGCGCAAGTGGCGGCGGTCTGTGGAGCCCTCGATTACATGCTGGCGCATTGATCCCGTGGGCGCCGCCGCCGTCATGGGAGTCTGGTTTTTTGACACGGATCAACACCGATGGACGCGGATACAGCATGAAGACTGCTTGATCCGCGTCCATCGGTGTTGATCCGTGTCGGCAGGCTTTTGAAGGTCAGTTATTGCGTAGGGCGGGCACTGCCCGCCATCGGAGTTCATGCTGGCGGGCAGTGCCCGCCCTACGTGGATGCGGCAGGATTCAGGCGGGAGCCTTGGGGACGTGCACTCGGCGGCGGAAGAGTTTCCATGCCAGGTCCGCGGCCACCATCAGGATGACCAGCCCGATGCCGGCCTTGGCGCCGTTGTCGGTCGCCGCGGCCTGGAAGATGGCGCCAGCGGCGAGCCACCACAGCAGCAGGGCGATCCAGACCACGTTGGTGGCCAGATCCATCATGCGCAGACGCTGCGTCCAGCGGCCACGGGTCAGTACCATCAGGCGGATCAGGATGCTGTCCAGCCACAGCAGCACGACCGGCCATGCGCGACCGTGCAGGAAATCGTTGTCGAAGGTGAATATCCGTGGCAGCGGATCGGGCAGCAGGCGGGTGATCCACGGCAGGCAGATGACCGCCGCCGCGCCGATCGCCATCCACAGCACGCCGAGCGCCAGTGCACCACGGTTGACGCGTTCGGTGTCGACGCTGCTTGGCCGCCATTTTTGCCGGGTCAGGCCCAGCTCGCGCGCACCGACGGCGGCCAATGCCATCATCACCAGAAAACCCGGCCACCACAGCGAACCGAGGCCCCAGCTGAACCACCAGGTGGCGACGGGCTGACCCTGGAATACGCGCGGCAGGGTCAGCGCCCATTGCAGACCGATACCGGCCAGCGACAGCAGGGCGAAGCGCCGCGTCTGTTCGGCGGGAATGATGACGGTGCCGGGTGAACGGTAACGCGCCGCCACCTCGACCGGTGTGCCGAACTCGCGCAGCATGGCCAGCACCATCGCATCGTCGGCAGGGCGACCGGCGGTGGCGGCGCGGTCGGCCAGCATGTCGCCCAGCAGGCCGCGCAGTTCGAGGCCGATGTCGTTGCGATCCTTGCCCGGCACGCGGCGTATCACGTCGATCACGAAGGTTTCGATCACGTCATTGGGGTTCATTTGTCGATCCCGTCCAGAAGGTTGGCCATGGTCGCCGCGAGGGCGTTCCACGAGGCGGTCAGTTCGGCGAGCAGTTTTTTGCCGGTTTTGTTGAGGTGGTAGTAGCGCCGTGGCGGGCCCTCCTCGATCTTCCATTCCGAGGCGAGCAGACCCTGTTTTTCCAGCCGGCGCAGCAGGGGGTAGAGCGTACCCTCCTCGATCGGCATGCCACGCTCGGCCAGTGCCTGACGCAGGGAGTAGCCGTATTGCATTCCGCGCAACTGGGAGAGCACGGCCAGCACCAGCGCGCCGCGTCGCAGTTCCAGTTCGAGTTTGGGCAGAGGGTTGTCGTCCGGTTTCACGATATGCTGCCTTGTAGTGTGTGCCACACTCTACATAGGGATACACAGTATATCAATATCTTTTTTCCAGCTGCAACGTGTTCGGCGTGATGAGTCCCAGGCTGCTTGGTTTCGGCGTGGCCCTGGTGGGCTGACAACACCATCCCCACCCAACCCTCCCCTTGAAGGGGAGGGCTTTGGCGCGAGGCTTTGTCGAGCTTGCGACGTAACATTTGAGGCCGCCCGCTGTTGCTCCCTCCCCTTCAAGGGGAGGGCTGGGGTGGGGATGGTGTTCACGGGTGCGCAGCTGTCGCCTCAATGACCGGAACAACGCGGGGCCAGTCAGATCGGTAGGAGCGCCTGCGCGCGATGGAGGCTCGTTCGTGCCGCGAGCGGGTCGCCTGCAGGCAGGCTCCTGCGATCATGGGGTGCGATGTCTGGGAAAAATGGTGTTAGCTTTGCAATCTTTCTTCTGTCGCTGGAGATCGCCATGTTCATTCGTTGCAGCGGGCGCATGCGCCGTTTCGCCTTGGGATTGGCATTGGCCGCGCCATTCGTGTTTGCCGTCGGTGTCGCGCAGGCCGCCGAGGTGCGCCACGCGCAGATACCGGCGCCGCAGGACGTGCCGTATCCCGGCGCCATCACGCTGGCTGTCGATGCCAGCGACACGCGCCAGGGCATTTTTCGCGTGCACGAGACGATTCCGGTCAAGCCGGGCAAGCTGACGCTGCTGTATCCGGAGTGGATTCCAGGCAATCATGCCCCCACGGGCCCGGTCTACAGCATGGCCGGGCTGGACGTGAGCGCCAACGGCAAGCCGATCCAGTGGACGCGCGACACGTACGACGTGTACGCGTTCCATCTGGATGTGCCCGATGGCGTGTCCAGCATCGACGTCGATTTCCAGTACCTGTCGCCGCGGCGTGGCGGTTTCGAAATGACCGGCCGCATGCTGATGCTGGAGTGGGACAAGATGTCGTTGTATCCGGCGGGCTACTACACGCGCGACATCACCTTCAAGCCGAGCGTGTCACTGCCCGACGGCTGGAAATTCGGCACGGCGTTGGAAAAGGCCTCGCAGTCGGGTAACACCACCACCTTCAAGCCGGTGACCTACAACAATCTGGTCGATTCGCCCATGTACGCCGGCAAATATTTCAAGCGCGTGGCGCTCAACCCGGGCGGCAAGGCGCCGGTGTACCTGGACGTGATGGCCGATGCGCCGAAATACCTCGAGATCACGCCCGAACAACTCAAGGTGCATCGCAACCTGGTCACACAGGCGATCAAGCTGTTCGGCTCGCATCATTACAAGCATTACGACTTTCTGTTCTCGCTGTCGGACGTGTTGGCCGGCAACGGCCTGGAGCACCACCAGTCCAGCGAGGACGGCATGGGCCCCGATTACTTCACGGCCTGGGATCACAACGCACCCAACCGCGATCTGCTGGCACACGAGTACGTGCATTCGTGGAACGGCAAGTTTCGCCGTCCCGCCGATTTGTGGACGCCCAATTTCAACGTGCCGATGGGTGACTCGCTGCTGTGGGTGTACGAAGGCGCGACGCAGTACTGGGGCTTCGTGCTGACCGCACGCTCCGGCATGTGGACGCCGCAGCAGTTCCGCGACGCGCTGGCCATGGTGGCGGCCAACTATGACCGCAACCGTCCGGGTTTCCAGTGGCGCACGATCGAGGACACCACCAACGACGAAACCGCCGCCGGTCGCCGCATGCTGCCGTACCGCAGCTGGCAGATGAGCGAGGAGTATTACAGCGGTGGGCAGATGATGTGGCTGGCCGTGGACGCCAAGATCCGCCAGCTGACCGACGATCGCAAATCGCTGGACGATTTCGCGCATGCCTTCTATGACATGGACAACGGCAGTTTCGTCACGAAAACCTATACCTTCGACGACCTGGTCGCGGCGCTGAACGGCGTGGTCAAGTACGACTGGGCGGGCATGCTGCACCGGTTCGCCTACGAGCGCAATCCGCCATTTCTGCAGGGCGTCGACGCTTCGGGCTGGAAGCTGGTCTACACCGACAAGCCGAGCAAGTACGAACAGCAATACATGAGCCGTTCCGAATCGGCGCGCCACATCTTCAATTTCGCCTGGTCGATCGGCTTGACCATGGCCAAGCACGGCCTGATCAACGACGTGCGCTGGAACGGCCCCGCGTTCAAGGCCGGCGTCAGCACCGGTGCGACGCTGGTGGCGGTCAACGACAAGGCGTATTCGAAAGACGTGCTGAAAGAAGCCATCGCCGCCGCCAAGAAAAGCAAGGCGCCGATCAGGCTGACCCTGAAATATCAGGGAAGCTACCGCACCGTACCTGTGGACTATCACGGCGGCTTGCAGTATCCGCACCTGGTGCGCGTCAAGGGCACGCCGGATTACCTCAGCGAGATCATCGCGCCGCGCAAATAGGCGAGGTAGGGTGAGCCTTGGCCCCAGGCACAGTCGCCCCAAACCGTTCGCGCTGAGCTCTTCGACAAGCCTCAGGACAGGCCAAGGCCCGCATGGCGGGCGCACGCGGGGAGAGTCCATGGATGGACTCGGCTTTGAGGAGCGATGAAGTCGAAGCGCATCCGGCAAGTCGCCGGCATGTCCTTCGACTCCGGCCTACGGCCGTAGCCTGTCCCGAGGCTTGTCGAAGAGCTCAGGACGAACGGACGTCAAGCAAGCGCCATCGGGCCAAGGCCCGCCCTGCACGTGGAAGACGCAGCAGTTGCCTGCCGGTCACATGCTCGCGATATTTTGTGTCAAGGTAGATGCATGGTGGAACTTGCTCGTGACTACCTTGGACGCATGGCATGAGTTTTCCCTGGTTGGCCGATCCTGATCGCTATGTTCATCCGCGCCTGTCGTGGCTGCTCGCGTGCGCTTTCAAGGTGGTGCTGAACAGGCTGTTCCGCATCGAGCATGATCTGCCGCCCAATTACCGGTCGCCATCGGGTTGCCTTCTGGTTTCCAATCACCTGCGCGATTCGGATGGGCCCATCATTGGGCAGTTGATGTTTGGCCGAAAAGGTTATCGTCTGCGCAATCCGTTGCCGTTTTTTGCCATGCGCGAGGATTTGTATCAGCGCGAGGGGCTGGCCAACCTGCTGTTCACTTGTCCGTGGCCGTTTATCCGTCTGCTGGCGCTGATTCCCATCAAATGGTTGTTTGGCAACGTGCGCACCTATCCCCTGCGCCGGTTGCGCGAATTCACCTGGCACGACACCTTGCGCGAACTTGTGCAGGCGGGGCTGGGCGGTGCCGATCCGAAAGAGGTATTCAACGCCCGTGGTCGCAGGGAACTGACGCAGTGCCTTGGCACGTTGCCCGCGCGGGTGGATGCGATCAATCCATGGCGGCTGGGGCACATGCGCGTGGCGCACTGGGGTTTGCGCCGCCTTTCGTTGAAGGCGCTGGAGCGCCTGGCGCCCGGGTTTCGCGAAACCGTCGTACGGCAATTGCGTGTTTTCGCGGAACAGCTCGATGCCGGACAAAACGTGTACTTCGCGCCCGAAGGGCATGTGTCGATGGACGGCCATTTCGGTCGCATCCGCGCGGGCACCTGGCTGCTTGGACAGATGACGCAAAACGCGTTGCCGATCCAGCCTTTCTCGCTCAGTTACGACCCGCTGGGCCCGGGGCGCACACGGATCGTCGTGCGACATGGCGAGTTGCTTGAAGATCTCGATTACCGGGATTCCCGGCATCTGGCCGAGCGCCTGCGCGACGAGCTGATGGCGCGCCGCGTGGTCACGCCGAGCCATTTGCTGGCGCATTTCCTGTGCGTGCGTTCGACGCCCTTTGGCGTGCACGAGCTCGCCGCGTGGCTGGATGAGGCCGCGGCTGCCGCGCAAGATGCCAACGTGATGGTCGATCCGCTGTTTGGCCGCGTGTCGTCGGAGGTAATGGCCGACGAACGCCTGCGCTGGTTGGCGCGCAAGCGACTGGTCTGGCCCGTGCATGGCATGTGGCATCGTCGCTTTTCGCCCGACACGCCGCCCACCTGGCGCAACACGCCTGGCATCGTGCGCTATCTCGCCAATGCGTTGGCCGATTTTGCGCCGGAGCTTGCCAAGGCGTTGCCGCAATGAGTATCGGAAAAACCTGGCGGTCGGCATTGCATCCACGCGTGGTGCTTCCGGTATTGCTGGCGGCGGCATTGTTCATGGTGGCGATCAGCCTGGGCGACCTTGGACAGGTGGTTGGCCGCATCAAGGTGGTGCCTGTGGGCAGCATGGCGTTGGTGCTGGGGTTTGCCGTGTTGTACCTGCTGTTCAAGGCGCTTCAATTGCACTTGCTGCTGAATGACCTGGAGGCCCACCCCGGCTGGCGTCGGTTTGCGCTGGCCTTTGCCGTGGGCGAGCTGGCGCTGACTTTTCCCTTGGGCATATTCGCGCAGAACTGGGTGCTGGCCGGCAAGAAGGGCATGCATTTCGGACGCAGCTCTGCGGCTACCGTGGTCATGCTGGTGATGGAAGTGGTGGTGGCCCTGTTGTGGCTGGCGATCAACGGCGTGCCGGGCTGGGAGCCGGTACGTCCGGCGGCGGCAGCCATGCTGGTCGGCATGGTGATATGCGGGTTTGCCCTGTTGCGGTTCCGTTTGCTGGACCGGCTGGCCACGCGAATGGCGCATCACCGCGTGCATCGCATTCTGGACGAAGGCGTGGGCCTTTTGCACGGGCTCGAAAAGCTCGGCAAATGGCGGGTTCTCGGCATCAATCTGCTGGTGACGGCGGCCTACCTGGGTGCGCTCGGCGCCGCCTTCTGGGTGATGGGACACGGCATGGGGCTGCAGGGACTTTCCTATCGCGAGGCGGCCACCATCTACGCCTTCGCCCTGGCATCCGTGCTGGTCAGCGGCGGTCTGTTCGGACAGATCGGCACGGTGGAAGTGATCGGCATGAGCGCCGCCAGGGCATGGGGACTCGATTACACCATGGGCCTGGCGCTCATGCTGGGTTTTCGCCTGGCCTGGACCGGCGCCATGTGGCTGCTCAATGGCACGCTTGCGGCCGTGCTGTGGCGCAAGGTGCGGTTGTCAGTCGATGGCGGCGAGAAAACGGGCGACTGATTCGGCGCTGCTGACGCGGGGCAAGCCGGAACGTTCCATGGCGCGTGGTATGTCGCGTACAAGGTCGAGCTGCGACTGCGTGGTCGAATACACGCGATCCTTGTCGTGATGGAACCGCGCCAGGTATTCCTGCTCGCTCTGGCCGGGCGTGGGCACGAACAGCGCACGTTTGCCGAGTTCCGCCAACTCCATCAGCGTAGTGTACCCGGAGCGGGTCATCACCAGGCGCGCGCGGTTGAGCATTTCGCCCTGGGCCTTGCGATCAAGATAGCCGTAGACCGTGGCGCGACCGACCTGACGGCAACTGCCGGCCTGCTCGGGATGCCCCAGCGTGACCACGATGTTGCCGTCCAGATGCGGCAGGGCCTCCAGTACCTTTTCGGCCATCATCGAAAGCTGCGGTTCGATGCCCGAGATGGAAAAGAAACAGTCGATGTCCGGCTCGCCTTCCATGCGCTGGATGCCGGACAGCGGACCGATGTACCGCAACCGATCGGCACCCCAGTCCAGCGCCGGATCGTGACCGAGATCGCCGGACAAGCCGCCATCCGGTTCGATGTCGGGAATCAGGATGCGCTTGAAATGGTGCGTGAGCCGACGCTGGCTGTATTCCACAAATTGCTCCAGACGGCGCGGGCGACCGGGGATGATCTGACGCAGCGAATGCAGGATGCAGTAGCTGGGCACCTCGTGCGACCACATGCCGAAACGGCTGTCGGAGATGATGCAGTCGATGCGTTCGCGCGCGGCGAGTTTTTCGACGAAACGATGTTCCTGCATGAAGCGCGCCAGTATCAGCGGCGTGTCCAGGCTCATGCGCAGGTAGAACATGGCCGGCCAGCGACTGAAAGGCTTGGGGATGTCCTTGAAGTCGATGAAACGACATGCACCCCCCAGTTCCGATTGCAGCAGCTGCCATCCGCCGCCGGAGGCAGTGACGATGATGACGCTGTCACCGCGATCGAGCAGGGCGCGGATCAGCAGCAGACTGCGCGACGCATGCCCCAGACCCCAATCGTGGATGGCGAACAGGATGCGTCTGGGCATGGGGATTCCTTCGGTGGCGTGATGAGGCGGATCTTGCGTATGCGTATGTGTACTGCGTATGTGTGTAGGAGCAAGGGCTCGCGACTGCTCTTCCGCTGATACATCAATCGCGAGCAGGCTCGCTCCTACGGGTCATTGATGATGGGTGACAGGTTACGGGTTGAAGTCAGTGGTTGCGATGAACGATGCGCTGGGCCATCCAGCGCAGCGGGTCGGCGATGACGCCCAATGTCTGCAGAGCCTGCATGGCTTCGTTGTAGGCCGCATCGGCACGCTTTCCGGCGGCTTCCACCCCGAGCAGGGATGGCCAGGTGGATTTGCCGTGTGCGGCGTCGGCGCCGCCGGTCTTGCCGGTGAGGTTTTCGTCGCCTTCGACATCGAGCAGATCGTCGCGGATCTGGAAAGCCAGACCGATCTGGCTGGCGAAGGTGTCCAGATGGCGGCGCACGCCGGCATCCAGGCCGGGCAGGGCGTCGCAGGCCAGCAGCACGCTGGCGCGGATCAGGCAGCCGGTCTTGAGGCGGTTGAGCTCTTCCAGTTCGGCCAGGGCGATGGTGCGTCCTTCCGCTTCCAGATCCATGACCTGTCCACCGGTCATGCCGATCGAGCCGGTGGCCTCGGCCAGCGTGCGCACCATGCCGATGCGGCAGGCCGAGGCGTTCTTGCCGTCGGCCAGCACGCCGAAGGCGAGGGTTTGCAGGGCGTCGCCGGCAAGGATCGCGGTGGCGGTGCCGAAAGCCTTGTGCACGGTCGGACGGCCGCGGCGCAGGGCATCGTCGTCCATCGCCGGAAGATCGTCATGCACCAGCGAAAAGCCGTGGATCATTTCCACGGCGCAGGCGGCGTCGTCCAGCTCGTCGGGCTCGACGCCCAGTGTTTCGCCAGTGGCGTAGCAAAGCAGCGGACGGATGCGCTTGCCGCCGCCGAGCATGGCATAGCGCATGGCTTCATGCAGCGACGAAGGGGGCGCGTCGGCGGCTGGCAGGCGGGTGTCCAGGGCTTTCTCGACACGTTCCTGGTAGGCGGTCGCCCGCGTTTCGAAGCTGGTCATGCTGTCCACGAAAAATTGGCCTTCGGCAACTTGCGGCAATGCCGCTCATGTTGCCCGGGGGCGCTGCGGGTGTCTACCGGAGAGCGCGCAATGCGCCTATTCATGGTGGGCGTGATGTACTGGGGGGGTCATGTTTCAGGCTGCGCCGAGTCGTTCCGCGCCTCGGCAAGCTCCAATTCAGTATTCATACAGCGTGGGGACATGGCAACTTGCTACTGTTTCCGTGCGGGACGCGTTACCTTGTGCAGTAACAGTACGCCTACAACAGAGGAGGCAACATCATGCGTGCAACTGTTGCTCTCGCTCCTTCTGCCAAATTTCAGAACGAGTATCAGGACGATATCCTGCAGAAGGTATCGAGGACATTCGCCCTGACGATTCCGCAATTGCCCAAGCCTTTGCGGCGCGTCGTCGCCAATGCCTACCTTTTGTGCCGCATTGCCGACACCATCGAGGACGAATCGGCGCTCACGACCGAACAGAAGCAGCATTTCCATGATTTTTTTCTGCGCGTGGTGTCCGGCGAGGGCGATGCCGAGACATTCGGCGCCGAGTTGGCTCCGCTGCTGACGACCGATGCGCTGGATGCCGAAAGGGATCTGGTAAGCCACACCGACATCGTCATCGCCGTCACCCGCACCTTCAATCCCGTCCAGCGCGAAGCACTTGAGCGCTGCCTCGACGTGATGTGCCACGGCATGCCGCGCTACGAGCGTCATGCCAGCGTCAGCGGACTGAGCAGCCAGGAGTCGCTGGACCGCTACTGCTATTACGTGGCTGGCGTGGTGGGCGAAACCCTGACCACGTTGTTCTGCGACTACTCCGAGGACATTGCCACGCATCGCGAGCGCATGATGAAGCTCGGCGTGTCTTTCGGCGAAGGGCTGCAGATGGTCAACATCCTCAAGGATTTCTGGGAGGATCATCGGCGTGGCGTTTGCTGGCTGCCGCAGAACGTCTTCGCCCAGGCTGGTATCGACCTTGGCGATGTGAACTCGCGCGAATACCAGCCGGGTTTCGGCAAGGCCTACGCGGGCCTGATCGGTGTCGCCCACCGGCATCTGCTCAACGGTTTCGAGTACACGCTGCTGATTCCCGACAGCGAGTCGGGCATCCGCCGCTTTTGCCTGCTGGCCCTGGCGCTGGCCGTGCAGACCTTGCAGCGGATCTATCAGCGTCCCGATTTCAAATCCGGCAGCGAGGTGAAGGTGTCGCATCGCGTGGTCGCCAACACGCTCATCATGACGCGACTTTTCGCCGGCTACGATCGGGCGTTGCGCCGCTGGTTCAACCGTCTCGGCAAGGGCTTGCCGCTGCAGGCGGCGGGCATGGAAAGAATGGAGGCCGCAAGCCGGGCCTAGAAGTCCACACAGAAAGATACGTAAAACAGGGCCATCCGATGAGTTTGCATGACGATGCGCGACATCTCCGACGAAAACGCAGTAACCACCTGTTGTCAGCCGGTGTCCAGACAGCCGGACACGCTGCGGCTTGAAGCGGCCATTGCGGCCGCACGCAAGGCTGCACTCGACATCCAGCACGACAATGGCCATTGGTGCCACGAGCTGGAAGCCGACTGCACCATCCCCGCCGAATACGTGTTGATGCTGCACTATTTTGGCGAACGCGAGCCCGCTATCGAAGCGAAGATCGGCGTCTATCTGCGCCGCCGCCAAGGCAAGGACGGCGGCTGGCCGCTTTACGAAGCCGGAGCCATGGACGTCAGTTGCAGCGTCAAGGTGTATTTCGCCCTGAAGTTGATGGGTGACGATCCGGATGCCGAACACATGCGTCGTGCACGCAAGGCCATCCAGGCGCGGGGCGGGGCGGCGCGGTCGAACGTTTTCACGCGCATCACGCTGGCGCTTTTCGGCGAGCTGCCCTGGCGTGGCGTGCCCGTGGTGCCGGTGGAGCTGGTGTTGCTGCCGCGCTGGTTCCCGATCCACCTGCTCAAGATTTCCTACTGGTCGCGCACGGTGGTGACGCCGCTGGCCGTGCTGTGCAGTCTGAAACCGCGTGCGGCCAATCCGCTGGACGTGCACGTGCGCGAACTTTTCCTGACCCCGCCCGAAGAAGAAAAGCATTACTTCCCCGAGCCGGAATCGCACCTGGCCCGGCTTTTCCTCGGCCTGGACAAGCTCGGCCACTTGCTGGACGCGCACGCGCCGCGTTGGTTGCGCCGTCATGCACTGAAGCGCGCGGAGCAGTGGATGCTGCCGCGCCTGAACGGTGTGGACGGTCTGGGCGCGATTTTTCCGGCCATGGTCAATGCCTGCGAGGCACTGGCCCTGCTGGGCTATCCTGCCGACAGTCCGCTCTTGAAAAAGGCGCGCAAGGCGCTCAGCGAATTGCTGATCGAGCACGGCGACGAAGCCTATTGTCAGCCTTGCGTGTCGCCGGTCTGGGACACCGGCCTGACGTGTCTGGCCATGCAGGAGGATGCTTGCGACGTGCCGCAACCCGAACTGGATGCGGCGCTGGACAAGGCCCATGCCTGGCTGCTCGAAAAACAGCTTGTGGAATCCGGAGGCGACTGGAAACTGACCCATCCGGGGCTTGCCGGCGGCGGCTGGGCGTTCCAGTACCAGAACACCTTTTATCCCGATCTCGACGACACTGCGGTGGTCGCGTGGACGCTGCACCAGTCGCCGCGGCGCGATGAAACCTACGTGGAGGCCATCACCCGTGCCGCCGACTGGCTGGTGGGCATGCAGTCGGAAAATGGCGGCTTTGCCTCCTTCGATGCCGACAACAACCACGGCTGGCTCAACGAGATTCCTTTTGCCGATCATGGCGCCTTGCTGGATCCGCCGACCAGCGACGTCAGCGCCCGCGTGCTGACCCTGCTGGCGCAACTGGATCGTCCGCAGGATCGCCAGGCCCGGGAGCGTGTGCTGGATTTCCTGCGCCGCGAACAGACCCCGGACGGGTGCTGGTTCGGTCGCTGGGGCACGAACTACATCTACGGCACCTGGTCGGTGCTGACCGCTTTTCAGGCATGCGGCATCGCACCGGGCGACCAGGCCGTGCGGCGCGCCGTGGCATGGCTCAAACAGTGCCAGCGCGACGACGGCAGCTGGGGCGAAACCAACGACAGCTATTTCGACCCCGAACTGGCCGGCGTCGACACGCGCGGCAACGCCGCCCAAACCGCATGGGCCTTGCTGGGGCTGATGGCCGCCGGCGAGACGCGCAGCCGTGCCGTGGCGCGCGGCGCGCGTTGGCTGGTGCAGGCGCAGGATGCCGATGGACACTGGCACGACGCGGGCTTCAACGCACCCGGCTTTCCGCGCGTGTTCTATCTCAAGTACCACGGCTACAGCCAGTATTTTCCGTATTGGGCGCTGGTGCGCTATCGCCATGGGTGCCATGTCGTCTCCGGGTGACGTGGGCGTGGTGACGGCGCTGCCGGGCGAGGCTGCCGTATGGAGTCGGCAGGAGCATGATCGGTTGCGCGTGGTGGTTGCCGGCGTCGGCGCGCAACGCTCCCTGCAGGCGGCCCGACAACTGCTCGCCGACGGCGCGACGGCGCTGGCGAGCCTGGGCGTGGCCGGTGGCCTGTCGTTTGCGCTGAAACCGGGGGACCTGATCCTCGCCGAACGTATCGGCTGCGATGCTGGCCCGGAGCGCGTTTCAGCGGACTGGAACCGGTCGTTGCTCGATGCGTGGATATCGTCGGGCGTGGATGTGCGGCTCGGCAGCTTGTGGAGCCATGCGCAAGTGGCGACCTCCGTGCAAGAAAAACAACAGCTGGCCGCGCGCGGTTACGACATCGTGGACATGGAAGCCGCCGCCGTGGCGCAGGCGGCGCGTGAAGCGGGCGTGCCGTTCGTGGCCATCAAGTGCGTCTGCGACCCGGCTTCCCGCGCCGTGCCGGCCATTGCCATGCGCTTGCTGCGGCCGGACGGGCGCATTCGTTTTTCGGTGTTGCTCCCGGCGTTGTTGCGCGGCCCGCGGATGTGGCGGATGCTGCGTTGCATGAGCGAGGATTTCGATGCGGCCTGTGCCGGTCTGGCGCGCGCCGTTCCGGTTCTGGGGGCCTCGTGCCGAACATGAGCACACGCATGCTGGTGACCGGCGCGACCGGCTTCGTCGGTTCGGCAGTGGTGCGCGATCTTCTGCAAGCGGGTTATCGCGTGCGCGCCCTGGTGCGTCCGACCAGCCGCATGGACAGCCTCGACGGCCTGGATGTGGAAACGGCCACCGGCGACGTGCGCGATCTTTCGTCGCTGCTCGACGCCATGCAGGGCTGCGATGGCGTATGCCACGTGGCGGCCGATTACCGCCTGTGGACGCCCGATGCCGACGCCATGTACGCCAGCAATGTCGAAGGCAGCAGGCATATCCTTCAGGCGGCGCGACAGGTTGGGGTGAAACGCATCGTCTACACCAGCAGCGTCGCCACGCTCGGATTGCACGCCGACGGCACGCCAGCGGACGAAGACACGCCGGTGACGCTGGAACAGATGATCGGCCACTACAAACGCTCCAAGTTCCTGGCCGAGCAGGTGGTGTGCGACATGGCGCGCGAGCTCTCGCTGGACGTGGTCACGGTGCACCCGGCGGCGCCGGTCGGGCCGCGCGACAGCAAGCCGACGCCGACCGGGCGCATGGTGCTGGATGCCGCGCGCGGACGCATGCCGGCCTACGTGGATACGGGCCTGGACATCGTGCACGTGGACGACGTGGCCGAAGGCCATCGGCTGGCTTACGAGAAGGGCACCCGCGGCCGGCACTACATCCTTGGCGGCGAAAACCTCAGCCTGCGCGACATCCTTGCGCAGGTGGCCGACATCACCGGTGGGCGCGGTCCCTGGCTGCGCATGCCGCATGCGGCGGTGTTGCCGATGGCATGCGTGGCCGAAGCCTTCGCGAAGGTCAGCCGGCGCGAGCCGTCGATCACGGTGGCTGGCGCGCGGCTGGCTCGCAAGCACATGTATTTTTCCCATCGACGCGCTGCCGACGAACTGGGTTACCGGTCACGACCGGCCCACGAGGCCCTGGTCGACGCCGTGCAATGGTTTGCCAAAAACGGCTACTTTCGCGCGTGACAGGCGTAGAATGAAGGGTTCAGGGGTGCAGGCCTTGGCTGCAGATCCCGCATTGTGCCGAAATCACCAATTTCATGTGCGATTTCAGCAAGTTGAATCAGTGAGTTGAGGTCACACAGCATTCAGTCTGCGTACCCGCAGAAGCGTATGCTGGAAAAAGCGGCCTTCTCCAGTGGATAAAGGAGTCCAGATGAAAGCGACCGCGCGCGCCCGGCCGAACATTGCGCTTGTCAAATATTGGGGCAAGCGCGATTCGACGTTGAATTTGCCCGCCGCAGGATCGCTCTCCGTCACGTTGGACACGCTGTGGACGCAAACCACCGTGGCCTTCGACCGTACGCTCGAGCATGACGCGCTGCGCCTCAACGGTGCGGTGGATGCGTGCGCCGGTACACGTGTCAGCGCCTGTCTGGACGTCCTGCGCCAACATGCCGGCATCGCATGGCGCGCCCGCGTCGACACGCAGAACAATTTTCCGACCGCGGCCGGTCTGGCTTCGTCCGCATCGGGTTTTGCCGCACTGGTGATGGCGGCCAGCCAGGCGCTGGATCTGCCGCTGGATCGCAAGTTTCTGTCCACGTTGGCCCGGCAAGGTTCGGGCTCGGCGGCGCGATCGCTCTACGGCGGTTTCGTTGCCATGTATGCAGGGCAATTGGCCGACGGCAGCGACGCCTTTGCCGAACCTCTGCTGCCTCCGCAAGACTGGCCGCTGACGGTGGTGATCGCGATCACCACGCAACAGGCCAAGGCCGTTGGTTCCGGCGAGGGCATGGAACGCAGCCGGCGCACGTCGCCGTTCCATGCCAATTGGATCGCTTCGGTGGACGACGATCTGGCGGCGGCGCGCTCGGCCGTCATGGCGCACGATTTCGAGGCGCTGGCGGAGGTCGGCGAACACAGTTGCCTGAAAATGCATGCCGACATGCTGTCCAGCCGGCCGCCGCTGATGTACTGGTCGGCGGCCACCATGGCGTGCATGCAACGCATCCGCGAGTTGCGCGGGCGCGACGGCCTGGGCGTGTTCTTCACTGTGGATGCCGGGCCGCAGGTCAAGGCCGTCTGCCTGCCGCAGGATGCCCCTCGCGTGGCGGCCGCGCTGGCCGAGGTGCCGGGCGTCGAATGCACGATGGTCAGCGGCCTCGGCGCAGGCGCCGAAATCCTGCCGGAAGTCGAGGTGGCTTGATGGACGTCAGGACGACTGCTCCCGGCAAACTGGTGATTGCGGGCGACTACGCCGTACTGGAAGGCGCACCGGCTGTCGTGATGGCCTTGAACCGGCGCGCGCAAGTGACGCTCGTCGACAGCGCCGACGGCGAATTTTGCATCGACGCGCCGGAAATGGATGTCCAGCAGGCGCACGCCCGGCTGGAAGCGGGAAAGTTGTGCTGGCAGGATGCCGGCGTCGGCGAACGTCTGAATCTGGTCACGGCGGTGCTTGAGCATCTGGCCGGGCAGGACGTACTCACGGATGGCTTTCACGCCCATCTGGACACGCAGGCGTTTTTTTCCGCCTATCGACGTCGGGACAAGCTGGGCCTGGGATCGAGCGCGGCGCTGGTCGTGGCCCTGGTCGGCGCCATCCATGCGCGCCAGGGACGCAAGCCGCCGGATCTTGAAGCCATGCTGGCCATGCACCGGCAGATGCAGGGCGGGCGCGGCAGCGGTCTGGACATTGCCGCAAGCCTGCTCGGCGGCGTGCTGGTGTATCGCCTGCAGAATGACGGTCGGCCGCATGCCGTGCAGACATCGTGGCCGCAGGATCTGGCCTTGTGCTGCGTCTGGTCGGGGCGTCCGGCTTCGACGGGCAAGGCGCTCGGGCAACTGGCGCAATGGCGCCGCAACCATCCGGCCGATTACGACAAGCTGATGAATGAACTGACGGTCGAGGCGAGCGCCGTCGCCGCGGCGTTGCAGGCGGACGATGCCGTTGCCATGGTCGACGGCATGGCGGCTTACGCTTCGGGCCTCGAACGGCTGGGGCAGGCCAGCGGCATCGACATCGTCTGTGCCGAGCACCGCGCCGTGGCCGACATGGCCGACGATTGCGGCGTGGTCTACAAGACCTGCGGCGCCGGCGGCGGCGACGTGGGCATCGCCTGCGCCACCGATACCGAACGATTGAAACATTTTGCCAAACAGGTGGACTCAGCCGGCTTTTATGTACTGGGCGTCAATATCGACGTGCAGGGATTGGCCGTGGAGACATCCGCACCAAGCAACAGGAGACAACCATGGACAACGTGCGCATGAACGACGGCGAATCGACGTCCAGCGAAACGGCGGCGCGCGCATCGCGCCTGCCCGGTTTCTACAAGCTGTCGGTGGCCGAGCGCGTGCGACTGCTGCATGCGCGCGGATTGCTGTCGCGCGAGGATTTTCGCGCCCTGGCCAGTGGCCGCCATCAGTTGTCGGTGGAAAAGGCCGACAAGATGATCGAGAACGTCATCGGCGTGCTCGGCATGCCGGTGGGTCTGGGCCTCAACTTCCTCATCAACGACAAGGAATACGTGGTGCCGCTGGCGGTCGAGGAGCCGTCCATCGTGGCAGCGCTGAGTTCGGCGGCCAAGATGGTGCGCAAGTCCGGTGGCTTCAAGACGCGCAGCACCAAGCCGATCCTGATCGGCCAGGTGCAGGTCGTGGACGTCGCGCACGCGAGCAAGGCGCAGGCGGCGCTGCTTCGGCGCAAGGACGAAATCATGAATCTGGCCAACAGCCTGCACCCCAACATGGTGGCGCGCGGCGGCGGCGTCGAGGATGTCGAGGTGGTGGTTCATTCCGCACCGGACGGCAAGCACGACATGGTGGTGTTGCATCTGCTGGTCAACACCTGCGACGCGATGGGCGCCAACCTGGTCAACACCATGTGCGAGGGCGTTGCGCCGCTGGTGGAAACCATCACCGGCGGAAAGGTATTCCTGCGCATTCTGTCCAATCTCACCGACCGCGCGCTGGTCTGGGCCGAGGCGGTGATCCCGGTCGACGTGCTCGCCGGCAAGGGCAGGGACGGCGCCGAGGTGCGCGACGGCATCATCCTGGCCAACGACCTGGCCATCGTCGATCCGTATCGCGCCGCCACCCACAACAAGGGCGTGATGAACGGCGTGGACGCCGTGGCGCTGGCCACCGGCAACGACTGGCGCGCGCTGGAAGCCGCCGCGCATGCCTACGCCGCACGCGGCAAGTCCTATACCTCGCTGACGCGCTGGTACAAGAACGACGCGGGCGATCTGGTCGGCAGCATCGAGATGCCGATGAAGGTCGGCATCGTCGGCGGCCCGCTGCAATCGAATCCGACAGTGGGCATCGACCATCACCTGCTGGACATCCACAGCGGCCGTGAGCTGGCCGAGGTGATGGGCGCGGTCGGCCTGGCGCAGAACTTCTCGGCATTGCGCGCGCTGGTCACCGACGGCATCCAGCAGGGCCACATGACCTTGCATGCGCGCAGCGTCGCCATGGCCGCCGAAGCCACGCCGGAAATCTTCGATACCGTGGTGGAGCGGCTGCTGGAAGACGGCGAAATCAAGATATGGAAGGCCCGTGAAATCATCGCCGAGCTGCGCGGCCAGTCGAGCCCGCGCCTGGTCGGCGGCAAGGACAAGCGCGCCGACGACGCCACCTGGTCGGCCGGCCACGGAAAGGTGATCCTGCTTGGCGAACACGCCGTGGTGCATGGTCGGCATGCCATCGCCGCGCCGCTGCCGCTGGCCATCCGCGCCAAGGTGGAGGATGCGAGCGACGGCACCACGCTGATGATCCCGCGTTGGGGCGTGGAACAGCGTCTGCACCAGTACGCCAACCATCCCGGTTCGTTCCTGCAGTCGCTGGGCATGCTGCTGGAAAAGCTCGAACTGACCGATCGCGCGCTGGATATCCGCGTCTATCCCAATGTGCCCCGCGCCATGGGTCTGGGCGGCTCCGCGGCGCTGGCGGTGGCGGTGATCCGCGCGCTCGACCAGCATTGCCGCCTGTCCCTCGGCGAGGCGGATATCACTCAGCTGGCCTTCGAGTGCGAAAAGATCGCCCATGGCACGCCTTCGGGCATCGACAACACCGTGGCGACCTACGGCAAACCGTTGCTCTACCAGAGCGGCAACCCGCCGCAGGTCACCACGCTGGAGCTGGACGAGCCCTTGCCGCTGGTCATCGGCCTGTGCGGCACCGAAAGCCTTACCGCCAAGATGGTGGCGCGCGTGCGCCGCGCGTGGGAAAACAACAAGGCACTCTACGAACGTGTATTCGACGAGATCGATATGCTGACGCTGCATGCGCTGGACGCACTCAAGACGCATGATCTGGCCCAGCTCGGCGAATTGATGAACATCTGCCAAGGGCAGTTGAACGCGTTGCAGGTGTCCAGCTGGGAGCTGGAAGAATTGATGCAGATCGCCCGCGACAACGGCGCCACCGGCGCCAAACTCACCGGCGGCGGCGGTGGCGGCGCCATGATCGCGTTGTGCCCGGATGGCACCGGGCGCGTGATTCAGGCCATGCACGACGCCGGTTATCAGGCAATGGAGGTTCAGTTTGGCTGAAGTACTCAAAAAACGTGACGCCATGGTTTCGTTCGATTCGGAGCAATTGATTCTGGTCGATGCCGACGACAAACCCATTGGCCACAACGACAAGGCCGCTTGCCATGACGGCCACGGCATTTTGCATCGCGCGTTTTCGTTGTTCGTTTTCAATTCGCGCGGCGAACTCCTGTTGCAACAACGCAGCAAGAACAAGCGGCTGTGGCCGGGTTACTGGGCCAACAGCTGCTGCAGCCATCCACGCCAGGGCGAAAGCATGGAGGTAGCCACGTCCCGTCGCCTCGAAGAGGAAATGGGCATGCGCTGCGACATGCGTTTCGTGTTCAAGTTCGAATATCAGGCCGACTATGAAAACCTCGGCGCCGAGCATGAATTGTGCTGGGTTTATGTCGGCCAGACCGACAACGAGGTACATGCCAATACCACGGAAGTCGCGGCGTGGCGTTTCGTCGCGCCTGAGGCACTGGATGCGGAAATGAAAACGTATCCCGAACGTTTCACGCCGTGGCTGAAAATGGAATGGAAACGCCTGCGCGGCGAATTCAGCGATGCGCTGCCAATGAGCGCATCCTGAACCTGTTTCCGTATTTCTTTGACTGGCGTGAGGCTTGCGCCTAGGCTGAAAAAAGGAAGGGACGAACAAGGATTCCCCACAAAATGCATTGAAGGAGGTCGTCGTGAGCATACCTCTCGTACAGCAATACCGCGTCGCACGTTACGTGGTGGGCAAGAAGCTGCGCGGCGTCAAGCGATATCCGTTGACGCTGATGCTGGAACCACTGTTTCAATGCAATCTGGCGTGTCCCGGCTGCGGAAAGATCGACTACGAGGACGACATTCTGCGTCGGCGCATGAGCGTCGAGGACGCCTTGCACGCGGTCGACGAATGCGGCGCGCCGATGGTGTCGATTCCCGGCGGCGAACCGCTCATCCACAAGGAAATCGACCAGATTGTCGAAGGCATCATCGCGCGCAAGAAATTCGTCTACCTGTGCACCAACGCCATCCTGCTGAAGAAAAAGCTGGATATGTTCAAGCCTTCGCCGTATCTGACCTTTTCCGTGCATCTGGACGGCTTGCAGGAGGAGCACGACAAGTCGGTCGATCGCGAAGGCGTGTTCAACACCGTGGTCGATGCCGTTTCCGAAGCGCTCAAGCGTGGCTTCCGCGTCACCGTCAACTGCACGCTTTTCACCGGCGAGGATCCGGTACGCGTGGCAAAGTTTTTCGACTACGTGACGGAACTGGGCGTCGAGGGCATCACCGTCTCACCCGGTTACAGCTACCAGCACGCCGCGCGCCAGGACGTGTTTTTGCCGCGCAACAAGAGCAAGGAATTGTTCCGCGACATCTTCCGTCAGGGCCGGCAGCGCAAGGACAAGTGGCGCTTCAACCAGTCCGGCCTGTTCCTGGATTTCCTGGCCGGCAACCAGAGCTACCAGTGCACGCCATGGTCGATGCCCTGCTACAACATGTTCGGCTGGCAGAAACCCTGCTACCTGCTGGTGGACGAGGGTTACGTGCCCACCTTCGATCAGCTGATGAACGACACCGACTGGGATCATTACGGCTTCGGCCACAATCCCAAGTGCGACAACTGCATGGCCCATTGCGGCTACGAAGGCACTGCCGTAGACGACACATTCAGTCACCCGCTGAAGGCGTTCATGACGTTTCTGCGCGGGCCGCGTACACAGGGTCCCATGGCGCCCGATCTGCCGATCCTGTACGGCGACCGCCGGCAGGCGGTGGCAGCCGGCAACGAGGTGCGGGTATCGGTCGACGAGATCGGCCGCCGCTGAGTGGCCGACGCCGCATTCGGCCTTGCCGTCGCCGCCGCCTTGATCTGGTGGGGCATCGTACTCGCGCCGTGGCGGCCGTGGAGCACGCGCGAGAGGCTTGAAGCCGACCCCGGCGCGACCGCCGACTACCACGATGTCATCGTACTGATTCCCGCCCGCGACGAAGCCGCCACCCTGCCGCGGACGCTCGCCGCGCTCGCGCGGCAGGGCGCGGGGCTGCGCGTCGTGGTCATCGACGACCAGTCCAGCGACGCCACCGCCGAAGTCGCGCGCGCGGCCGGTGCCGAGG
>DASSBH010000116.1:0-7693 GCA_035698945.1 Oleiagrimonas sp. | reverse complement strand
CCGACCGTGCGCCGCTATCTCGACATCCTCGGATGAATGCCCGGCGTCAGTCCGTGTTGAGGAAGCCGATCTTTTCCATGCCGACGCTCTTGGCGTCGGCCAGCACGCGCGCGACGATCTCGTACTCGGCGTTGTCGGCGGCCTCGATCTGCACTTCCGGCTGCTTGTCCTTCGGCTTGGCCGCATAGACTTCCAGCTGCAGCTTCAGGTCCGGCTCGCTGACCGGCACGTCGTTCATGTACAACGAACCGTCCTGCTTGATCGACAGGCGGATCGGGTCCGGCGGATTTTCCGGCGGCGGCGTGTTGATGTTCGGCTGCGGCAGGTCGATGCGCACGGTGTGCGACAACAGCGGCGCGGTGATCATGAAGATGATCAGCAAGACCAGCATCACGTCGACCAGCGGCGTGACGTTGATTTCCGACATCGGGCCACCGCCCGAATTGGAACTGAAAGCCATGGTATCTACCTCATTCCTTGCCGGTGGTCTTGAAGCCGATATGCACCATGCCGTTGGACTTGGCATCCTGCAGCACGCTGCGGATGATCCGGTACTGCGTGGTCTTGTCCGCGCGGATCTGCAGTTCGGGCTGCGGGCTCTTCGCCGCCGACACCGCCAGGTTCGCCTTCAGCTCCGCCTCGGTGACCGGGTTGTCGTTCCAGTACATGGTGCCGTCTTCCTTGACCGCCAGATCGATCGGCTCGACGTTCTTCGCCGTGGTGTGCGGATTGGCGTTGGGCAGCTTGATCTGGATCTTGTGCGACATCAGCGGCGCGGTGATCATGAAGATGATCAGCAGCACCAACATCACGTCCACCAGGGGCGTGACGTTGATTTCCGACATCGGGCCGCCGTCATTGCCCCCGGCACTCATCGACATGGGTCAAATCCTCACTTCTTGGCCGAAGGCGCGCCCGTGTCGACGCGCGCACCGGTAGCGAAGAAATCGTGCAGGTCGTGCGCGAATTCGTCGAACTTGGCGTAGGTCAGGCGGTTGGCACGGACATAGAAGTTGTACGCCAGCACCGCCGGGATCGCGGTGAACAGACCGAACGCGGTCATGATCAGCGCCTCGCCGACCGGGCCGGCCACGGCCGTGATCGAGGATTCGCCGGCGGCACCGAGGTTGATCAGGGCGTGGTAGATGCCCCACACGGTACCAAGCAGGCCGACGAACGGCGCCGAGGAACCGACGGTGGCGAGCAGCGTCAAGCCGCCCTCCAGGCGCAGGCTTTCGCGGGCCACGGCCTGGCGCAGGGCGCGGTCGATGAACTCCGAACGGTTCAGTGATTCGGCCAGACGACCGGCATCGGCGCGCTGGTGATGGGCGGCCGCCGAGGCGCAATCGAGCGCGATCTTGGAGAACGGCTCGGCCTTGGGCTGCTGTTCCATCTCGCGGATCGATTCCTGCGCGGACGAGGTATCCCAGAACGAGCGGATCACCTTGTCGGCGCGCGAACTGACCATCGCGTTGCGGATGAAGTTGGCGATGATGAAGTACCACGACAGCAGCGACATCGCCAGCAGGACGATGAAGACGATCCAGCCGAGTACATCGAGGTGGTGGATGAACTCCCCGAAACCAATCTGCGAAAGCGCTTCCGCATTGGAATTGCCGCCCATGCCCGGCAGCGCGGCTGCAGCGGTATCGGCCGGAGGAGGAGGAGCTGCCTGAGCAGACGGATCGGTGGTTTCTTGAAAGAACATAACGCTACCCTTGGGAAGTCAAGCGTGAGGTTGGGTTGGCCGTGACGGCACTACAGTTGGTTTAGGTTGAAATTGACCGAGATACGCGCCCAGGCCTCGTACGGGACACCGTTGCGCTTGCCAGGATTGAACCGCCAGCGCTTGGCCGCCTGCTCTGCAGCGCGGTCGAGCTCATGGTACCCCGAAGACTGGTCGACCTTGACGTCCTTCGGCGAACCGTCCACGGCGACCAGGACCAGCAGCACCACTGTGCCCTCGTGCCGTTGGCGGATCGCCTGCGGCGGATAGCGCGGCGGGTTGCGCTGACGGTACGACAGATTCTCGCTCGGCGCGATATCGGTCGGCGGGGCCGGTGGCGCCGGGGGTGCGGGCGGCGCCGGCGGCAGCGCCATGTTCGACGCTTCGTCGACCGGCGGCGGCGGGGTCGGCGGCGGCGGGGTCGGCGGCGGCTTGACCTGCTGGATGATCTTCGGTGGCGGCTGCTTCGGCGGCTCCGGCGGGGGAGGCGGCGGCGGGGGAGGCGGCGGCGGCGGCTCGATGAAGGTCACCTGCACGACGTGCTCCTTCGTCTTGTCCTTTGCCAACGGTGGCGCGACCGGCGCCAGCAGCATCAGGATCGCGAAGGAGTGCAAGGCGATGGCAACGGTCAGCGCGCACGTGCGCCTCCAGTTGAACGGCTCACGGCCGGGTGTGTCGGTGCTAGAGGCCATCAGTCATGAATGTACTAAATCGGACGGGGAATTTCGTTGCCACACCCGGAACCCGCGATGGCCGCCGTACCATGGCGGCATCGCCTGATTGAAAGGCGCGAAGGGGTCGACGTTACACCAGCGCAGGACATTTGTATAGATGCGCACAGCGTTCGGCAGACAGCTCGCAACACGAGTGTGGCGGCTCTTTTCAGTGACCGGTGCTCTTCAGCCAGGCCTGCGCGCGCGCCCGTGTTTCCGGGTACTGCGCGGCCTTCTTCATGGCCTCGATCGCGGCCGGCTTGTTCTTGACCGCGCGCTCCGCTTCGGCCACCAGCATCCAGGCCGTGCCCTTGTGCTTGACGCCCTTGCCGATGGCCGTCTTTACCGCCTGCTTGCCTTGGGTGGATTTGCCGGCAGTAATCAGCAACTGGCCGCGGCGCAGGTCGGCTTCTCCGTCCTTGCCCAGCGGCGCCGCCTTGGCATAGGCGGCGATCGCCTTGGCGTCGGCGCCAGCGATATAGGCGGCGTTGCCCTGCAGCATGTAGGTGTCGTAATCGGGCTTGACGATGCCCTTGGTCATGCCTTCGTCCAGGACTTGTTGCGCCTTGGCCGCATTGGCCTTGGTGTCGGTGCCGTTCTGCGCGATGACCAGATACAGCTTGGCCATGTTCACGTAGTCCTGCTGCTGGGTCAGCGTCCCGTTGCTGCGCGCCTGCTCCATCAGCTTCAGCGCCTCGGGGTATTTCTGCGACTGCACCAGCAACGCGATGGCGTTGTGCAGGGTGGTGGCGTCGGTGGGGTTGGCCGCCAATTGCTGCTGGGCCAGTTGCAGCGCCTGGTCGCCCTGCCCTGATTCGGCGTAGCTGGCGGTCAGGATCTGGGTCCATGACGCTTTGGGCTTGTCGGTCATCGACTCGGCCTTCTTGATCGCCGCGATGGCCTCGGGATATTTCTCCAGCCGGTAGTCGATGTTGCCTTCCAGCCCGTAGGAGTCGGCCGTCTCGCGCTTGCCTTCACGACGCCACTGCTGCAACGTCGTCAAGGCTTGGGCGTATTGCTGGTCGGCGACGTAGTACTGGGCCAGCATGTACATCAACTGGTAGTAGGTGTCGTTCGGCATGATGCCGATGGCCAGCGCCTTCTTCTGCAGGTCGATGGCCCCCTTGATGTCCTGCTGGTTGTACTTGAGGCTGGCCAGACCCTGCAAGGCCATGGCCTGCACGTATTTGCTCTCGCTGCCAGTGCCGTCGGCGAACGGCTGCAGGATCTGCTGGGCCTGGGCGGCTTGCCCGGCATTGACCGCGTCCAGGCCCTTGTTGAGGGCGTCGGCGTCGGCCTGCTTGGTGAGGTCGAGCTTGGGCTCTTCGCGCGTCGCATTCGGGTACAGCGCTGGCGCCGCCTGGTCGGACTTCTGATCGGCTTTCTGGTCCGATTGCGCATGTGCGACGGCGTTGCCGCCGGCCAGCAGCAGGACCAGCGCCAGGGCGGCGATCGCCTTCGTCGTGGATCTGGACTTCATGGTCTACCTCGTGATGGTGGCGTCGTGCCGAGGGCACGCGGGGGAGCCTTCAAGCCTAACCCCATGCTTGAGGCAAGCTCAAGTTGCAATGCGCCAACTGCCGTCGATCATGATCGGACAGGCCATGTAAAGAACCCGTATGCAGCGTGTTGCGCTCAGATGTCCAGATTGGCGACCTGCAACGCGTTGGCCTCGATGAAGTCGCGGCGCGGCTCGACCGCCTCGCCCATCAGCATCGAGAACATCCGGTCGGCGGCCACGGCATCCTCGATACGGACTTGCAGCATGCGCCGGGTGTCGGGGTTCACCGTAGTCTCCCACAGTTGCTCCGGATTCATCTCGCCCAAGCCCTTGAAACGCTGGATGCTGCGGCCCTTCTTGGCTTCTTCGAGCAACCAGACACGCGCCTCGGCAAAATCGAGCACGCCGCGCGACGCATTGCCGCGGCGGGCCTCCGCGCCGGGCTGGACCAGGCCGGCCAACTGCTGCGCCACGTTCAGCAAGGGCCGGTACTCGCCGCCGTTGAAGAACGGCTGGGCCAGCAGCCACAGGTGCTGCAAGCCATGCTGGTTGCGCTCGACCTGGATCGCCGCCGGCTGCGTTTCGGTGGCCGGACGCGCCACCAGCCGGTAATGCGGTTTGCCCAGGCCGGTTGCGGCCAAACGCCGCTCCAAGCCTTCCAGCCAGCCCTGCAGGGCGGCCGGATCGTTCCACAGCGACGGCTCCAGCGGCGCATGCTCGAGCATGGCCAGCCATACCGCGGCATCGCAGCGATTGCCGAGGCGCGCAATCTGATCCAGCGCCAATTGGTAATCGCGCAACAGCGCTTCCAGGGCCTCGCCGGTGACCGGCGGCGCATCGGCGGCATAGACCAGGGCGGCATTGTCGACGGCGCTGGAAATCAGCCACGCATTCAGCGCCGCATCGTCCTTCATGTACATCTCCTGCTTGCCCTGCTTGACCTTGTACAGCGGCGGCAGGCCGATGTAGACATGGCCGCGTTCGATCAGCTCGGGCATCTGCCGGTAAAAGAAGGTCAGCAGCAAAGTGCGGATGTGCGAACCGTCGACGTCGGCATCGGTCATGATGATGATGCGGTGGTAGCGCAGCTTGTCCGGGTTGTACTCGTCCTTGCCGATGCCGGTGCCCAGCGCGGTGATCAGGGTGCCGACCTCGGCCGAGGCCAGCATCTTGTCGAAGCGCGCCTTCTCGACGTTGAGGATCTTGCCCTTGAGCGGCAACACGGCCTGGGTCTTGCGGTTGCGACCCTGCTTGGCCGAACCGCCGGCCGAGTCGCCCTCGACCAGGAACAGTTCGGACAGCGCCGGATCCTTCTCCTGGCAGTCGGCCAGCTTGCCGGGCAAGCCGGCGATGTCGAGCGCGCCCTTGCGCCGCGTCATCTCGCGTGCCTTGCGTGCCGCTTCGCGGGCGCGGGCGGCATCGACCACCTTGGAGGCGATGGCCCTGGACTCGGTGGGATGTTCCAGCAGGAACGCGCCAAGTTCCTTGAAGACCACCTGCTCGACGACGGTCTTGACCTCGCTGGACACCAATTTGTCCTTGGTCTGCGAGGAGAACTTCGGGTCGGGCACCTTGACCGAAAGCACCGCGATCAGCCCTTCGCGCATGTCGTCGCCCGACAGCGCAACTTTGGCGTTTTTCGCAAGTCCTTCTTTTTCAATGTAATTTTGTAGCGAACGGGTCAGTGCCGCGCGGAACCCGGTGAGATGGGTGCCGCCGTCGCGCTGCGGGATGTTGTTGGTGAAGCAGAACATCGTCTCCTGGTAGGAGTCGGTCCACTGCATCGCCACCTCGACGATCACGCCGTCCTGTTCGGCGGTCAGGCTGATCACGTTCGGATGCAACGCGGTCTTGAGCTGCGCCAGGTGCTGCACGAACGAGCGGATGCCGCCTTCGTAGGCGAACGTGTCGGCACGGCCTTCGCCGCGCTCGTCCTTCAACTCGATGGTGACGCCGGAATTGAGGAAGGCCAGCTCGCGCAGGCGCTTGGCCAGGATGTCGTAATGGAACTCGATGTGGGTAAAGGTCTTCGGGCTGGGCAGGAAGCGCACCAGGGTGCCGCGCTGGTGGGCGGATGAGCCAACCACCTTGAGCGGAAACAACGGCTCGCCGTGGCTGTATTCCTGCAGGTGTTCCTCACCGTTGCGCCAGATGGTCAGCCACAGGTGCTCGCTGAGCGCGTTGACCACCGACACGCCGACGCCGTGCAGGCCGCCCGACACCTTGTAGGAATTGGCGTCGAACTTGCCGCCGGCATGCAGCACGGTCATCACCACTTCGGCGGTAGAACGGCCCTCTTCCGGATGCATGTCGACCGGAATGCCACGGCCGTTGTCGATGACGCTGACCGATCCGTCGTCGTGGATGGTGACTACGACCCGATCGCAGAAGCCGGCGAGGGCTTCATCGATGGCATTGTCGACCACCTCGAACACCATGTGGTGCAGGCCGGTGCCATCGTCGGTGTCGCCGATGTACATGCCCGGGCGCTTGCGCACCGCTTCCAGGCCTTTGAGGACCTTGATATTGCTTGAATCGTAGGTTGCGTTCATGCGAGACCATTTGGCGCCCGATTGGGCGAAGATCACCGAATATTCCCGTAATTATAGCACTTTGAGCCCTGCTTTCGCTTGGCTATCCCACGCGTTTTTGCCCTGCGCGCCCCCGCTACCCGTGTAGGAGCCCACTTGTGGGCGATGCTTTTGCGCGACGAAGAGCATCGCCCACAAGTGGGCTCCTACAACAACAAAAACCGTTCTTCAAGGCTGGGCCGCAGGTCGCACCACACCCTGTTCCACGTGGAACAACGTGGTCGGATGGTTTGCAAATGCGGCGACCGGTTCGGTGCCCGTCACCAGCACCTGCGCACCATCCCCCACCAATTGGTCGACGACCGCGTGCTGATGCTGCTGGTCCAACTCCGAGGCGAGATCGTCCAGGCAAACCACTGGCCACTCGCCGTGCTGTTGCGCATACAGGCCGGCCTGGGCCAGCACGCATGCCAGCGCGCACAATTTCTCCTGGCCGCGCGACAGGTGCTCGCGCTGCGGAGCCGCGACAAATGCCGGCGACCAGTCCGCCCGATGTGCCCCCAGCGTGGTATGTCCGCGCGCCATGTCGCGGCCCCGGGTTGCCGCCAGAAGGTCGGCAAGAGAGTGTTCCGGATCCCAGCCGCGCCGATACCCAAGAGTCAGCGCGCCCAATTCCGGCAGCAAGCCTTGGGCGACCTCCTGCAGCCGTGGCCGAAACGCGTCCAGATAGTCTTGGCGAAAAGCGTCGATCTGTTCGCCGGCGACACCCAACTCTTGTTCCCAGGGCAGGTATTGCTCGTCCGCGGCAACCCGCTCTGCGCGAAGCAAGGCGTTGCGCTGTTTGAGCGCACGCTGGTAGCGGCGCCAGACGGTCAGAAACTCCGGTTCCACGTGGAACACACCCCAGTCCAGGAACCGTCGACGTTCGTCCGCCGGACCGGCAATCAAGGCGTGCGATCCCGGCTCGAAGCACACCACGGCGCAGCGCCGCACCAAGTCGCCCAAACTGGGCGCCGTACTGCCATCCACGCGGATCTGCCAACGCGCGCCCTCACGACCCAGGCCCAGGCGGTGCAGATGGCTATCGACGCCGCGCAGTTCGCCGTAGACATGCATGGCGGTGGCGCCGCGCTGCACCAGCGCGTCGCGTGTGCCACTGCGGAACGAGCGGCCGTGCGACAACAGATATACCGCCTCCAGCAGGCTGGTCTTGCCGGCGCCG
>DASSBH010000115.1:0-3807 GCA_035698945.1 Oleiagrimonas sp. | reverse complement strand
CACCGTCCTCGTTGCAGTTGAGCACCACGCGGTAGCCCTTTTCGGCCAGGCCCTGCTTGCGCGCATAGGCCGCGGCAGCCAGCAGCAGGCGGCCCAGCAGTTCGGCCTGCTCGGGCGTGGCGTCGTTCAGCGTCGGAATCGGTTCGCGCGGGATGAACAGCACATGCATGGGCGCCTGCGGATTGACGTCCGTGAAAGCCACCACATGCTCGTCCTCGTAGACGATGTCGGCGGGGATTTCACCGCGGATGATCTTGGCAAAAATGGTGTCGGGCATGGCATCGCATCCGTAGTTCCAGCAACGCCGAAAGCGTAGCACGCAGCGTCACAGGCGACTGCCGAAAGCGTGCGCCAGGGTGGAACGATCGACGTATTCCAGCTCGCCGCCCAACGGCACGCCTTGTGCCAGATGCGTCGCGCGCACGCCGGCGGCTTCGGCCAGTTTCGCAAGGTAATGGGCGGTAGCCTGCCCTTCCACGGTGGGGTTGGTGGCGATGATCATTTCCTCGATCACGCCCTCGGCCAGACGGTCGGCCAATCGATCCAGGCCCAGCTCCGCCGGCCCCAGGCCATCCAGCGGCGACAGCCGGCCCAGCAGCACGAAATACCGGCCACGGTAATCCGTGGCCTGCTCGATGGCCGCGAGATCGGCCGGACTTTCGACCACGCACAACACGTGGTCGTCGCGGCTGGTGCTGGCACACAGGCCGCACACCGTCTGTTCGCTGAAATTGCGGCAACGCGAACAGTTGCCGATGTCCTGCATCGCCGTCGCAAGCGCCCCCGCCAACCGCTGCCCGCCGGCACGTTCACGTTCCAGCAGATGAAACGCCATGCGTTGCGCGCTCTTGCCGCCCACGCCGGGCAGGCAGCGCAGGGCGTCGATGAGTTCGTCGAGGAGCTTGGAACCGGTAGACATTTTTTAGGGGCGAGTTGCGAGGGGCGAGGGGCAAGTGGTGGCGGGTGAGGGGCAAGAATAGGTCCGCGGGACATTTGATGGCCGGAGGTTGCTCGATACCCGGAAAAACCGTGCCAGCAAGCTTTTCAGGCATCGAAACCCTCGCCCCTCGCCCCTCGTCCCTCGCGACTCACCACTCAAAACGGCAACGACATGCCCGGCGGCAAGTTGAGCCCGGACGTGAGCCCGCCCAGCTTTTCCTTGCTGACCTGCGCCACCTTGTTGACGGCGTCGTTGACCGCCGCGGCGACCAGATCCTCGGCCATTTCCGGGTCGTCGGCGAGCAGTTTGCGGTCGATCTGCACGCGACGCACTTCGTGCGCGCCGCTCATGGTGACGTTGACCATGCCGCCGCCGGCGCTGCCGGTGACTTCCATTTTCGCGATGTCTTCCTGCGCCTGCTTCATCTGCTCCTGCATGCGCTGCGCCTGCTGCATCAATTGTCCGATCTGGCCTTTCATGGGTTGGGCTCCGATGTGGGGGATGGGGACGGTCGCACCGATTGTGGCACCACCCGGGCGCCGAAGTCGCGCATCATCGATTGCACCAGCGGATCCTCGTCGATGGCGCGTTCGGCCTCGGCCTGACGCGCATCGCGCGCGGCCTGCATGCGCGTGGCGGGGGTTTCGAGGGCGCCCTCGGCACGCACGAAATGCAATTTGACGGGATGACCCAGCGCCGCGGCCAGCTTGTCCTGCAGTTGCCCGGTCATCGGTTCCACCGCCAAGCCGAACTGGCTGGCCGGCAAGGCCAGCGTCATCGACTGGCCATCCAGGGATTGCAAGGTGGCGTTGACGGCCAGCTGGCGCAACGGGCCATGCAGATCGGCCTTGTCGATCAACGCTTCCCATGGCGTGGCGTCTTTGGCAGCCACAGGCGGCGCGGGCGCTGCGGGCGCAGGTGTCGGTGCAACGGCAGGCGGGGCCGCGGCAGGCGGCTGGCGCTGCGGCACCGGGGCCGGCGTGGGTGCCGCCTTCGGAGCCGGCGGGCGCGCCGGTGCATTGCCCGGTGTCGATCCGGTCGGGATCTTCGTCGCATCCGCCGGATGGAAAGCCAGCATCCGCAACACCGTCATCTCGAAACCGGTGCGCGCATCCGGCGCCAGCCCGATGTCGCGGCGACCAAGGACGGCCAGCTGATAGAAAAGCTGCACATCTTCCGGGCGCAAGGCCTCGGCCAGACGGGTCACGGCGTCGGCATCGGGGCGGTCGTCGCGGTAATCGGCAATCAACTGGTGCAGCTGGACGCGGTGCAGCAGCATGGCCAGCTCATCCAGCACCCCGGCAAAATCGGGCGAAAACGAGGCCATGCGCTCGCACTCGGCCATCAATGCCTGGCCATCGCCGGCGACCAGCGCCTCCATCAGGCCGAACAACTGGCTGCGCTCGACCGAGCCCAGCATGGCCCGCACCTCGTTCGCCTGCAGTCCGCCGGCGCCATAGGCGATGGCCTGATCCAGCAGCGACAACCCGTCGCGCAGGGAGCCGTCGGCGGCGCGCGCCAGTTCGGCAACAGCTTCCTCGTCGTACGCCACGCCTTCCGCCTCCAGGATGTGCCGGATTTGGCCACTGATCTGATCCGGCAACAGGCGCTTGAGGTTGAACTTGAGGCAACGCGACAACACCGTCGCCGGCAGTTTCTGCGGATCGGTGGTGGCGAGCAGGAACTTCACGTGCGGCGGCGGCTCTTCCAGCGTCTTCAGGAGCGCGTTGAAGGCGCTCTTGGACAGCATGTGCACCTCATCGATGAGATACACCTTGTAGTTGCCGCGCGTGGGCGCGTACTGCGCGTTCTCGATCACCTCGCGCACGTCGTCGACGCCGGTGTTGCTGGCCGCATCGATTTCCAGCAAATCGACAAAACGTCCTTCATCCACCGCCCGGCACACCGGACACTCGCCGCAGGGTTCCGCGGACTGCCCCTTTTCGCAGTTGAGCGATTTGGCGAAGATGCGCGCGATGGTGGTCTTGCCGACCCCGCGCGTGCCGGTGAACAGATACGCGTGATGGGTGCGACCGGTATCCAGAGCATTGGACAGCGCACGCACCACGTGCTCCTGGCCAACCAGCTCGGCGAACCGCCGCGGGCGCCACTTGCGTGCCAGAACCTGATAAGACATGCCAATACACCTCGGGATGAACGGCCATTGTGCCAAGCCCGCGCCCACAAGTCAGCCGAGTCGCGTTTGGCTTGTTAAAATAGCCCTGTGCCGTTATTCTGTCGCGCTGCATCGCGGTCGGATTGCCCATTGCATGCAGCACAATGTGGAGAGGTGTCCGAGCGGTTTAAGGAGCACGCCTGGAAAGTGTGTATACGGCTTATACCCGTATCGCGGGTTCGACAAATTCGTCGGGAACGAATTTGGACCGCCGCAGGCGGGCCCCGTAGCGCAAAGCGCGAAGGGGTGAGGTCCAGGATGGACCGAGCAATCCCGACCGGTGCCGGCAGGATTGCTCAAATACAATTTGTGGAGAGATGTCCGAGTGGTTGAAGGAGCACGCCTGGAAAGTGTGTATACGGCTTATACCCGTATCGAGGGTTCGAATCCCTCTCTCTCCGCCATCTACACGTGGCGGTTGAATCCATCACTGTAGACCCAAAACAAGTCAATGGTGGCCCTGTTGGTCCCCCCGCGACGACAATCCGCAAACTCCGCCAGGTCCGGAAGGAAGCAACGGTAGCGGAGGACTCGGGTGCCGGGATGCGGCTGGCAGGGCCGCCGCCATTTGGGATCGTCACTCCCTGCGCGTGAGGTTACGCCAAGCATCTGCGCTACCCGGGAATCCCTCGCTCATTGCGCATTTCGCAAGCAACCTTCCATGGTGCGTCCGCCGGCCCGGCCTTCCTGG
>DASSBH010000114.1:0-3368 GCA_035698945.1 Oleiagrimonas sp. | reverse complement strand
GATTTGCCCACGGTTGCGATTGAAAAGCGGCAACGTGATGCCGAGGGTGAAACCGTTGGTGACGACGTTGCCGGTATCGCGGGCACGGTTGAAGCCCAGGGTGATGGCCGGGAATTGCGCCAGGATGGCCTCGCGCAATTGGGCGTCCTGGGCCCGATAACCCGCCTGGAGCGCCAGAAGATCCGGACGTCGGCGCGGTAGCGATGCCAGCGCGCTATCAAGCTCCGTCTGCTTGGGATGGGGCAGGTAGTACGCACCGTTCAAATCGAGCGGCGCATCCGGAGCCAGGCCGAGCAGCAATTTGAGATCGGCCGTGGCCTTGTGCAATTGGGTTGTGGCGCCGGCCAATTGCTGCTCCACATCGGACAGGGCATTGAGGCCGGTACTGGCCTCGGCGTAACTCAAATCGCCGTTCTTGAGCGCCGCTTGCACGTGGCGTGCCAGTGGCGTCAGCGCCTTCTTTTCGTTGACAAGCAACTTGTGTCTGGCACGCAGACCGCGTACCTGATCGAACAACAATCGCGCCTTCGCCACGGTTTGCCATTCGGTCCACAGAAGATCCAGGTTGACCTGACGTGTCTTGCTGGCGGCCGATTGCTTGCGGTCGTGCCGGGTCAGCAGGGCCGAGAGGTCTTCGCTCAATCCAAGGGTGTAGCCGGTGACCAGGCCGGAGGCGCGTGACTTGGGAAAATCGGCGCCCAGGCTCAACTGCGGATCCGGCAGAAGGCCGGCGGCAAATGCCTGCGCCTTGGCGATGCCGAGCTGGTCGCGCCGGACTTTCAGTTGCGGACTGTTGGCCACCGCCAGCATGGCCGTTTCGGTGGCATCGAGGCCGTCGGTCGGGTCGAAGGGATAGCGCTGCAGCCTTGGCGTGGGCATGGTTGATGCGTCCACATGGAGGCTCGCCACGCTGTCGGCGCCGCCTGCACGACCCAGCGGCAGCGGAGCGTAGGTGGCGCAACCGGCCAGCAGCATGGCTGCGAGCAGTGGCCATAGGTGCGACAAGCGTGCGTGGACGGCTGGAATTGTGGAGTAGGCCATGGCTGCGCCATGATGGTTTCGAACGCTTAGTATTTGCTTATTCTGCGGCATGCGCGGCACTCGCGGGCGCGGGTGTTTCGCGTCGACCATGCACGCAATCGGCGAAGGGTGCATTCCACGGCATCGCTGGATGCGATCCGGGATCGGCTGGAAAAGAGCCGGAGCGTGCGATGTTTCGTGGGCGAGCTGTATTACAGCCAGGTGGTGCATTTCCTCGGCGCGGAGTGAGCGTTCATCCGGCGAACGTCAGACCAGCATCACCTGCACGCCTTTTTCGCGCAGGGCTTCAGTGGATTCGCGCGACGCGGTGGTGTCGGTGATGACGACGTCGAGTTTCGTCACCGGAGCGATCACCGACAAGCTGCGTTGGCCCAGTTTGCTGGCGTCGAGCACGGCCACCGTTTCGCGCGAGACGCGCACCATCAGTGCGTTGAGGGTGGCTTCCTGCGGATCCGGCGTGGTCACACCGATCAAGGGATCCAAACCGTCCACGCCCAGGAACAGGCGGTCGGCGGACAATTTCGACAGGGCTTGTTCGGCATCGGGCCCGGCCAGCGAATAGGACGTGGGCCGCAGCATGCCGCCCAGCATCATCACGCGCACGCCGTTGAGGCCGTTCAATTCCAGCGCAATATTGAGCGCGTTGGTGATGACGGTCAGCGATTGCCATTTGCGCTGGCGGATGCAACGCGCGATTTCCACCGTGGTGGAACCGGAATCGAGGATGATGGTTTCGCCGTTGCTGATCAGTTTGGATGCCGCCGAACCGATGCGGCGCTTTTCGGCCAGACGCCGGGTTTCCTTGACGGTCAACGGTGTGTCGATGCGGGCCACGGAGGCGGGCAGGGCGCCGCCGTGCGAGCGCGTGATGGCGCCGGCTCGCGCCAGCGCTTCCAAATCGCCGCGGATGGTCACCGCGGAAATGCGGAAACGTTTGGCCAGGTCTTCCACGGTGGCGCGACCGTCGGCTTCCACCTGTTCGACGATATGACGGCGACGTTCCTCGACCAGCATGCGCGGCATTTTCGAGCTGCGTTGACGCGGTGTGTTCATGTCTCGATTCCCAGCAGACGCGCGGCGTTGTCGTGGTAGACCTTGCGCAGGATGTCATCGGAAAGCTTCAGGCCGTAGATCGACCAGCGGCCCTGGGGCGGCGTGAATGCCGGGGCGTAGTCGAAGTATTCGTCTTCGGTTTCCAGGAAACGGTAATAGATTTCGTAGAGCTTGTCGCAGAACAATTGCTGCGGAACATCGTCGCCCCAGGGTGACGGCACGGCGTCGGTGCCGAACAGGATGCGATCCTGATAACGGTCGAAAAAACGCTGCGCGATGCGCGGCTGGCGGCCCAGCTCGGCAATGCGCGCGCTGATGTCGACCATGGTGTTGGGGAAGCGATCCAGGCAATCCGACACGGCGGCCAGGTTTTCCGCGTTGTTGCCGACGTGGAGCAGGGCGAAGGTGGTGTTCGGGTGGCGCGCGATCACGCGGTCGCGGGCGGCGATCAGTTCCTTGTGGCTGGGGAATCCGGATCCGTAGAACGACCAGTCGGGATGCTGTGCCAATTCTTCGTAACGCTCGTTGGTTTCGTCGATGGGCAGAAAGAAGGCTTCGGGATCGGATATGTGCATGAACACCGGCATGTCGTGCGCGGCGCAAGCCTCCCACATCGGATCGAAACGTCGGTCGTCGACGGCCACCAACGGACCCTCGTCGATGTGTTCGCGCAGGTAAAGGCCCAGCGTTTTCAGAAGTTTCAGCCCGCGCGCGCCGACGCGATGGGCATGCTCGATCGCCTCGCCTTGACGCTGTGCAAAATCCGCCTCGTTGAACAGGCCGAACGAGGGTTCGGTGAGCGTGAGAAAGCGTCCCGGTGCGGCTTTGTCGAAGGTGCGGATGCTTTGTTCCAGCCCCTTGCCGGTGCCGCCGGTGAGATTGACCAGGGTGCGGATGCGCTTGTGATCCATCACCGGCAGCAGATCCTCAGGCTGCGCGAACACCACGATGTCCTCGCCCACCGACACGCCGCTGCGCACCTCGCGCGTCCAGGTGAGGTGCGCGTGCATGTCGATCACTGGAAAGCGCGGCTCCGGCACGTGCGTCTCGGGCACGTGCAGCATGCTGCGCGGCTTGAAGTCCTTCAGCTGCAAGGCCAGCTTGCTGGCGTCGGTGGCCGTTTGCAGCGGGTTCTTGCCCTTGTCTTCGAGGCGCACCGTGCCGGCCTCGACGGGCGGTGCGCAACAGAAGCAGGTATGGCGATGACTCATGGCGTACCGATCATGCGTGTTCGTGGCCGAAAGCGCATTCCCGCTCAGCGGGCATGCGCCTTC
>DASSBH010000113.1:0-10173 GCA_035698945.1 Oleiagrimonas sp. | reverse complement strand
CGCGCGGCGTCGACCTGCTGTCCCGTTGCGGCGTTTTCGTCACGCGCCCGCGCGCCTTGCATGCATTGGCCAAGGCCGATCATGCGATCTTCGACAAGACCGGCACATTGACGCGTCCCGAAGTGGACACACGATGCGTTCGAACTGCCGCGCGGATGGCTCCCACGCAAGCCATCGCCTGGGCAGTGGCGCTAGCGCGGGAAAGCAGCCATCCGCTGGCGCGAACGCTGTCGCGTGCACACGCCGACCTTGATGTCGAATCTGCCACCGAGGTCGTGGTCGTGGCCGGTCGCGGCATCAAGGGAAACCTCCACGGCCATGCGCTTTTCCTTGGCCGCCCTCCCGCCGACAGCGGCATCCCGGACGACGGCAGCCATCTATGTCTGACCGACGCCGACGGCCTTCTGGCCAGCTTCGGACAACACGAAAGCCTGCGCTCAGGCGCCCACGACACGCTGCTGGCACTGCAAGCCGACGGCATGCATCTGGAGTTGTCCAGCGGCGATGCCCCCGAGCGCGTCGAGACTCTGGCGCGATCGCTGGGACTGGTCTCATGGCATGCCCGCCAGACTCCCGAGGACAAACACCGGCTCGTCCGCCAGCGTCAGGCCGAAGGACATGCGGTACTCGCCGTCGGCGATGGCGCCAATGACGCCGCGGCGCTGGCGGCTGCCGATGTGTCCGCCAGCTTGATGACGGCCACCGACCTTGCCAGACATCAAGCCGACGTGATTCTCGGCGATCGCCTGCACGGCCTGTTGCAGGCCCGCCGCACGGCCTTGCAGGTACGGCGTACGCTGCGTCAGAACCGTCGCTGCGGACTGGCATGGAACATCGTTGCCGTGCCGTTTGCCGCCGCCGGACTGGTATCGCCCTGGCTGGCCGCCCTCGGCATGTCCGTGAGCTCGCTGGTCGTGGTGCTGAATGCGCTGCGCCAGCATCCGGACAAACCTTCCGCGCCTGTCCGGCCACTGACGGAGCGCACTGCATGAACGCGCTGATCGCACTCATCCCGGTCACGCTGATCCTGATCGCCTTCGCCGTCGGCCTGTTCTTCTGGGCCATACGCCACGACCAGTTCCGCAACCTGGACACGCCGGAAATCCTTCCCTTGCTCGATGACGACGTCGACGCGGCAGACACGCCCGACGACGACCACGAGCTCCACTCCCCCAAGGAGACAACACCATGAAACGTCAGCTCGCCGCGTTTGCCCTGCTGGGCCTGATCGCCACGCCGCTGTGGGCCGCCAACCACTGCAGCACCACCATCGAAGGCAACGACATGATGCAGTACGACAAGTCCGAGATCGTCGTGCCCAAATCCTGCAGCAAATTCACCGTCACCCTCAAGCACACCGGCAAGCTGCCGCGCGCAGCGATGGGCCACGACTGGGTGCTGACCACCAAGGCGAACGAAAAGACCGTGCTCGCCGATGCCGCCAAGGCCGGCCTGGCCAACGGTTATCTGAAACCCGGCGACAAGCGCGTCATCGCCCACACCAAGCTTATCGGCGGCGGTGAATCGGACAGCGTCACCTTCAAGACCAGCGCCCTGAAGAACGGCCCGTTCGTGTTCTTCTGCTCCTTCCCCGGGCACGAAACCATGATGCATGGCACGCTGACCGTGAAGTGACGCCTGCGGCAGGCAACAAAAAAGGCGGGTCACGAACGACCCGCCTTTTTTGTTGCCTTGCGAACAGATCAACCCATCGCCCAGATCGCCGGATTGCCGCCTGTCTGCGCCACCACGAACATCATGAAGACGATGGTCGATATGACCGGTATGATGTAACTGGGGCGGCGGCGCGCGCGATGATCCTCGATGGGCAGCCCCGCGATCGAACGCCGGTGCATCCAGAAGGCGGCCGCGGCGAATGCCATGATGGACAGGCTCATCACCATCACCCAGCCCACGGGTGGCAGATGCACAATCGACTGGTCGGCCAGGCTGACCAGGGCAAGCCATGCAATCACGCCGGCAAGGAACAGGGCGATGGCCCGGCTGAAGCTTTTGCTGAAGTTTTTCATGATGGAAAGTCGTGAAGTGAAGAAGTGAAAACCAGGTTGTGCATGGCGCGATGGCCGATCATGCGGAAGATGCCGTCTTGCCCTCCTTTTCGGTCGCCCAGGTGCGCTTGAGCAGCGGCAGCTTGTCGGGCATGCCATCCCACAGATCCGCGCCCTCGAGCGCGTCGATGCGCTCCGTCAGCACCGGCCATGCCGGCGCCAGCTCGGCATTGATGGCCAGATAGTTTTCCTGCCCGTCGGGCACGTCCGCCTCGTGGAAAATCGCGCCCACGGGACACTCCTCCACGCACAGCGTGCAATCGATGCACTCGTTCGGATCGATGACCAGAAAATTGGGCCCGGCGTGGAAGCAATCCACCGGGCACACCTCGACGCAGTCGGTGTATTTGCAGTTGATGCAGTTGTCGGTGACGACGTGGGTCATGGTCTTGCTCCGGGTGCCGCGATGACGCCACATTGCACCCGTCGCGCTGCCGGCGCACTGATCCGCATCAAGTCGCCGTGATGACGCAAGTCAAGCACGCGTCATGGCGCCTCGACTATCCTTCGCACATGACCGTTTCGCTGCAAACCCCCACGGCCCCGACCCTGGACGAAGCCCACATCGCCCGCCTGGTGAACCGTTTCTACGACAAGGTGCAGGCCGACGACCTGATCGGCCCGGTATTCAACGCCATCGTCGACGACTGGGACGAGCACAAGCGCCTGTTGACGCGCTTCTGGTGCTCGGTGGCGCTGCGCGCGAGCGGCTATCGCGGCAATCCCATGGCCAAACATCGCCCGCTGCCGATCGGCCGCGAACACTTTGAGCGCTGGCTGACGCTGTGGGGCGAAACTGTGCCCGAGATCATGGAGGCCGATGCCGCCGCGATCATGATCGACTACGCCCAGCGCATCGGCCGCGGCCTGCGCATGGGCATGGGGCTGGGCGATCGTCCGCGCGGACGGGATCTTGGCATTCCGATGTACGAAGCGAGTCGCGGAAAATCCCGCATTGACGAGTAGGGCGGGCACTGCCCGCCAAAAATGTCACGGCCAGAGCGGCGGCGGGCTGTGCCCGCCCTACGGTAGATGGCGAAAAATCAGCCCAGCGCCTTCAGCGCCGCATCGTAATCCGGTTCGTGGGCGATCTCGTCCACCAGCTCGGCGTGGATCACCTTGTCGTCGGCATCCAGCACCACCACCGCGCGCGCGGCCACGCCGGCCAGCGGGCCGTCGGCAATGGCGACGCCGTAATCCTTCAGGAATTCGCGCCCGCGCATCAGCGACAACACGGTCACGTTGTCGATGCCTTCGGCGCCGCAGAAACGACCCTGCGCGAACGGCAGATCGGCGGAAATGCACAGCACCACGGCGTTGTCGAGCTTGCCGGCCAGCTCGTTGAAACGGCGTACCGAGGCCGCGCACACGCCGGTGTCGATGCTGGGGAAAATGTTCAGGATCTTGCGCTTGCCGGCAAAATCGGCCAGCGACTTGTCGGCCAGCTCGCCGTTGACCAGCTTGAACGCCGGCGCCTTGGATCCGACCGCGGGAAACGTACCGTCAACCTTCACCGGATTGCCCTGGAATGCGACTTGGGACATCACGACCTCCTAAAGAAAAAACATGGCCTTGGCCAGAAACACGATGCCGATCATCAGCACCAGCACGATGCGATGCGTGTGGCGGAAACGGCACACGCTCATGCGCCCATGCAGCATCGCCCACATGGTGGCGACGAACACGCCCAGCACGGCGAAAGCCAGCACGACCTTGGCCATCAGCATGACGCCGAACGACGAGCCGACGCAGGCGAAACCGGGGCAGTAATGATAGAACTGGTAGAACCCGGTCAGGAACAGCAGCGCCACCACGATCGGCATGAACTTGCGCACGCGCGCCATCACGGCCTGCTCGATGCGCTCCATCGTCGCGACTTCGAAATCCCGATGCAAGGCCTCCAGTACCAGCACTTCGAACGCCACTGCGCCAACAAAGATGATGGCACAGGCAAGATGTATCAATTCGATCCAGGGATACCAGGCGGCCATGGGCGCGAACCTCGCGGGAAACCGCGGCCAGTATGGAATGCCTCCGCGCTCCCGACCCTGACCTGGATCAGCCCAGCCACGTCAGGGCGCCGTACGGATTGGCCGTCACCGCCACGCTGACGATGAACCCGAACACCACCAGCGCCGCCACGAAACACCCCGCACGCGCGGCCCGGGTACGGCCCCGGCGCAGGGCGAACACGCCGAGCACGATGTACACCACCAGCAGCAACACCTTCACCGTCAGCCACGCCTGCACGAACGGGTACTGGTGGATGATGGTGGTGAGTATGATCGCGGCCGCCAGCAGCGTGGTGTCGATCACGTAGGACAGGCGCTTGACCGCCTTGTGGTTAGCCAGCGGCAGCCCCGCCAGCATCAGGCAGCCACGGCTGAAGAACAGGCTGCCGGACAAGACCACGCACGTGATGTGCGTGTACAGAAGCGGCAAAAACCAGCTGACCGGCACGCGTCAGCCAGCCTTGCCGTCGACGCGTGGTGTCAGATAGATGCGCATGCCGTGCAGTACCCAGGGTAGGAAAGCCAGCAGCCAACCGGCGCCGGCGACCACCAGCCACAGGTACATGTCAGGCGCCACCTCGGCCACGATGCGCACCACGGCGACCAGCTGCAGCAGGCCGAAGCAGATCCAGGGCACCACGCCCATGTCCAGCGGTCGCCCCGAATGACCGTGCGTGACGCGCGTCACCATCCCGACCAGCATCGAACCGAAGAAGCCGATCGCCAGCGCATGCAACGGCGCGCGTCCCAGCACGTAGCCTCCGCCCGTGGCCAGCACGATGTCCTGCACCGAAAACAGGATGAAAGCCATCGGCAACCAGGCGAAGGCCAGATGCAGCACCGCCAGCAGCCCCGGCTGCATGGCCCGCCACGGCTGCCATTTCAGCCAGTGCAAAGCGAACACCAGCGCCAGCGGCACGTCCACCAGCCAGCGCCAGGCCAGCAGGTTTTGCCACTCCAGCACGAAATGCAGCACCAGCAGCGCCCAGACCACTGGCAGGCTCCACTGCGGCCGCCACATTTCGTACGCGCCACCCGCGCGCATGACGATATTGCGCGTGAAAAACGGCAGCATGCGATGGCAGACCGTGACATACACCGGCAGCAGGAACACGTAAGTGCCGAGCTTGACCGCAAACCAGCCCGCGCTCGCCGGCAGTGCGCCGAACAGCCACGCCACCCAGACCAGCAAACCCAGCGTACCGGCGCAGAAAGCCGCCAGCGCCGACCAGCCATGCCTGTTGCGGTCTTGCGCCTTGCGCAACACGCCGGCCAGCGTCGTCACGCCGATCAGGTAGCCGATCAGCATCACCACGTAACCGGCCTTCATCAGCCACGGCATGCCGAGATAGCCGACATTGGCCAGCACATAGCCCAGCAGCACGCCGCCGGCCACCGGCAGATAGCGCACCGGCGGCACGCTCGGCCCGTCCATCCAGCGCGGAAACGTGGTCATCAAAAAGCCGAACATGAACAGCGGAAACAATCCGTACTGGATGGCCATGGCATGCGCCCAGCCCATCGGGATGCCTTGCGGTTGCGGCCAGCCGGCCCAGCCAAATCGCAGCGAGGCCAGCTCCAGCGTCCACCACAGCATGGTCAGCATCACGGCCATCGTTCCGGCCAGGAACAACGGGCGATGTGGAGCCGCCGCCAGCAGGCGTGGCAGGCCGGCGGGAAATTCGCTGGTTTGCGTCGTCTCGGACATGGGCACAGTGTAGAAAAAGTCGACCATCATGATGCAGCCCGGCTTGATCGCCGGCACTGACCCAGGTCAGACCAAACCCTCCAAATTTCCACGAACTCGTAGGGCGGGCACTGCCCGCCGCCGTTCTTGCCGCCATGCTTTCGGCGGGCAGTGCCCGCCCTGTTCAGCGGTTCAAAACGTTGCGGGCCAACTGGTACAGGCCGTCGGTGTCCAGCAACGTGACGCGCCGGCCGTCGATGTCCACTAGCCCCTGCTTGCGAAAACGGCCCAGCACACGGCTGACGGTTTCGGCGGCCAGACGCAGGTAATTGGCGATGTCGCCGCGCGACATGCTCAAACGGAATTCGCTGCGCGAAAAACCGCGCGTGGCATAGCGTTCGCCCAGATCCAGCAGGAAGGCCGCCATGCGCTCGTCGGCGGTGTGGTCGCCGGCCAGCAGCGAGGCCGTGCCCAGTTCCTTGCTGAGCAATTTGAACAGATGCTGCTGCACGCTCGGCAGACGCGTCGCCAGCGCGCTCATGGCCGGAAACGAGAAACGGCAGAATTCGGTGGTTTCCAGCGCCACGGCATCGCAGGGATAACGTTCGGGATAAATGGCATTGAGACCCACCACCTCACCCGGCAGGTAAAAACCGAGCACCTGCTCCTGGCCGTCGGCATCGACCAGAACCGTCTTGACCATGCCTGAACGCACCGCGTAAATGGCACGGAATGGATCGCCAGTGCGAAACACGAACTCGCCCGGCTGGAACGGCCCGACGTGCTCGATCAGGCACTGCAGTTCCTCCAGGTCGCCCTTGCCGTAACCTTCCACCACGCAGGCATGCGAGAACGCGCAAGTCGAGCAGAACGTTTCGCGATCCCCGTCGTTGGCGATCGGCGATGGCCTGCCATGTGGATCGAAATGCGCTTTGAGATTTTCCATGATTTTTCCGCGCTGGAACCCGCCGCACCATGGTACGCCAAGCCGCAACGATTCCAGAAGCCATGCGACACGATTACGCTGGCCCTTCAGCCTCGCGACAAATGGGGAAACCATCGAACCTCAGGCGTTTTGTTCAGGAGGCCGCCAACCCGGCCATTGCTTGTTGACACGGATCAACACGGAGGGACGCGGGTCAACATGCATTTTCCCGTCTCCGCGCTCATCCGTGTCCATACCTTTATCGTAGCTACGCCATGTCCCGGTTTTTCGAGATTTCCAACTGGCGATACTCGTGTTCCAGGATCGACATCAGCACCAGCGAAGCAAAGCCATCGTCACGTCGCGAGGACTCCCGCATCATGCCTTCCTCGACGAAACCCTCGGCCAGATACAGATGACGCGCACGCCGGTTGTCCACAAAGGCATCCAGCCACAGGCGATGCGCGCGCCATTCGTCGAAAGCCATCGCCATGATCTTGCGCAGCGCAGCGCGACCATGACCGCGGCCGGTCTCGACGATGACCAGCCGCTTGAGCTCCACGCTGGCCGGCTCGGGATCCAGTCCGCAGACGATGGCATAACCGACCGGCGTCGTGCCGCCGCCGGCCATCACCAGAAAATAGGCAGTATCCGGCGCCGCCAGCGCGCGCAGATGGCGCGCTTCGCTCCAGCCGGTGACGAAGCCGTCCGCGCGGGCGGCGGCTTCGGCTTCGAGGATGAACGGCAAGGCGGAGGCATCCGCGCGTTGCAACTCGATCATGGATCTCTCCGGTTTCACCGGCACACGCGTCAGTGCTCGTATGGAGCAATCGTCTGTTCGATGGCGCCGAAGATGCTCTTGCCGTCGGCGTCGGTGATCTCGATGCGCACCTTGTCGCCGAACTTCAGGAACGGCGTCTTCGGCTCGCCGTCGCGCAGTTTTTCCACCGTGCGCTGCTCGGCCAGGCAGGAGGCACCCAGCGAGGTGTCCTGATTAGCGATGGTGCCCGAACCGATGATGGTGCCGGCAGCCAGCGGACGCGTCTTGGCCGCATGCGCCACCAGCTGGCCGAAATTGAATTGCATGTCGACGCCGCACTGCGCTTCGCCCAGCCATTTGCCGTTGAGCCAGGTGCGCATGGGCAGGTGCAGCTTGCTGTCTTTCCAGACATCGCCCAGCTCGTCGGGCGTGACGAACACCGGCGACAAAGCCGAACGCGGCTTGGACTGCAGGAAACCGAAACCCTTGGCCAATTCGCCCGGAATCAGGCCGCGCAGGCTGACGTCGTTGACCAGGCCAATCAGCTGGATGTGACCGGCGGCCTGCTCCGGCGTCGGCGCCATCGGCACGTCGTCGGTGACGACCACGACTTCGGCTTCCAGGTCGATGCCGTAATCCTCGCTGGGAATGACCACGTCATCATGCGGGCCAAGGAAGCCGGCGCTGGTGGCTTGGTACATCAGCGGATCGGTGTAGAAACTTTCCGGCACCTGCGCACCGCGCGCCTTACGCACGCGCTCGACGTGCGGCAGGTAGGCGCTGCCGTCGCAGAACTCGTAGGCGCGCGGCAACGGCGCGGCCAGCTTGTCCACGTCCAGATCGAAGGCGCCGTCGGCCTTGCCGGCCTGCAGGTCTTCGAACAAAGCGTTGAGGCGCGGCGCCGTGTTCGACCAGTCGTCCAATGCCGCCTGCAGGGTCGGCGCGATGCCATCGGCCTTGACCGCGTGGGTGAGGTCGCGGTTGACGACGATCAGCGTGCCGTCGCGGCCGCCTTCTTTCAGGGATGCAAGTTTCATGAAGCGTCCTCGCTTGGGGAATGAGTGGAAATGAGTTCGGCCACGTCGTCGTGCAACGCGGCAAGGCCGCGATCCAGCGTGGCCAGGCGACCGCCGTGCTTGCGCGCCAGCGCCGCCAGATAGGCGTCGGTCACCTGACGATGACCCAGCACGCCGTCCCAGCGCACGGAGGCGTAATCCAGGTCACCCGGCCAGAATTGGTGACGCGGATCGGCAGCCAGCTTGCGCAGCTCGCGCACGGCAGCCGTGGTTCCGCCCGCGCCTTCGATACGGACGATCCAGCGCGTCAACGCGCCTTCCACAATCGGGCACGTGGCAAAACCGCCGGTGTGATGCAGAAACCAGCGGCGCACGCCAGCATGATGCATATGCGCGCCGTCGAAGAGGGCGATCAGCACGTTGGAATCAAGCAAAAGGACCATAGCCATCCAGTTCCTCGTCCTCCAATGCCTTCACGTCCTCCAGCGTCACAGGTTTGCCGGAATGGAATACGGCGAGCCCAGTTTCCGGATCCACCTCGTACGTCGCCGGCGCATCGGCCACGCCCGGCGTCTTCAGACCGCGCAAGGCCAACTCCACCACCAGCTTGCTGAAACTGGTGTGTTTTTCGCGCGCCAGCGCGGTGAACAGCGCATGTTCGCGTTCGGGAATGTCGAGTGTGGTGCGCATGGTGGCCTCCATCATCATGAGACACATGCATCATGATGCGATGATGCGATGATGTCAATCGGATGAGGTAAAACGCTTCGCCAGCCCCTGCCAACACTGCCAATAGTCGGCCTGCAGGGCGGACGACTCCAGCGCCTGGCGCGTGGGCCGGATCACCGCGCGGGTCTCGAACATGAAGGCCATGGTTTCGGTCAGGTGCTGCGGCTGGCTGGCATCGATGGTCGATGCCTTCTCGAACGCCTGCGCATCTGGGCCGTGACCGCTCATGCAGTTGTGCAGGCTGGCGCCGCCGGGCACGAAACCGCCGGCCGTGGCGGCCTTGGCGTCGTACGCGCCATGGATCAGGCCCATGAACTCGCTGGCGACATTGCGATGGAACCAGGGTGGACGGAACGTATCCTCGGCGACCAGCCAGCGCGGCGGAAAGATGGCCAGATCCATGTTGGCGGTGCCGGCGGTGTCGCTGGGCGATGTCAGCACGGTGAAGATCGACGGATCGGGATGGTCGTAGCTGATCGAGCCGATGGTGTTGAAGCGGCGCAAATCGTAGCGGTACGGCGCGTTGTTGCCGTGCCAGGCGACCACGTCAAGCGGCGAGTGGCCAATCGCGGCATGCCACAGCCGCCCCTGGAACTTGGCGACGAGCTCGAAATCGCCCTCCTCGTCCTCGAACGCCGCCACCGGCGTCTCGAAATCACGCGCGTTGGCGAGGCAGTTGGAACCGATCGGGCCAAGTTCAGGCAGGCGCAGATGGCTGCCGAAGTTCTCGCACACGTAACCGCGCGCTTCGCCATCGGGCAGCTCGACGCGGAAGCGCACGCCGCGCGGAATCACCGCGATCTGCTGCGGCTCGACGTCAATGATGCCCAGCTCGGTGGCGATGCGCAGGCGTCCGGCCTGCGGCACGATCAGCAGTTCGCCGTCGGCGTCGTAGAAGAAGCGTCCGGCCATGTCGCGATTGGCGCGGTACTGGTGGATGCCGACACCGGTCATCGCCGCCGGGCCGCCATTGCC
>DASSBH010000112.1:0-10407 GCA_035698945.1 Oleiagrimonas sp. | reverse complement strand
GCTCAGCGCATGGGCGTCGTTTTCCGCGAAATGGTCGGCCACGCCCGACATCGAGGTGTGCACATCGGCGCCGCCGAGGGCTTCGGCATCGATCACTTCGCCGGTGGCGGCTTTCACCAGCGGCGGGCCGCCGAGGAAAATGGTGCCCTGTTCCCTGACGATGATGGTCTCGTCGCTCATCGCCGGCACGTAGGCGCCGCCGGCGGTACACGAGCCCATCACCACCGCGATCTGCGGGATGTCGAGCGCGCTCATGCGCGCCTGGTTGTAGAAGATGCGGCCGAAATGTTCCTTGTCCGGAAACACCTCGTCCTGCAACGGCAGGACGGCGCCGCCGGAATCGACCAGGTAGAGGCAGGGCAGACGGTTTTCCAGCGCCACTTCCTGCGCGCGCAGGTGTTTCTTTACCGTCATCGGGAAATAGGTGCCGCCTTTGACGGTGGCGTCGTTGGCCACGACCAGCACTTCGATGCCGTTGACCCGGCCGATGCCGGTGATGATGCCGGCGCCCGGCGCCGCGTCGTCGTACATGCCGTGCGCGGCCAGTGCCGACAGCTCCAGGAACGGCGAACCGGGATCGAGCAGGGCGCGGATGCGCTCGCGCGGCAGCAATTTGCCGCGCTTCAGGTGTTTTTCACGCGCTCGCTCGCCGCCGCCCCGGGCCACGCGCTCCAGTTCGCCATGGAGATCATCCACCAGGGCGCGCATGCGCCGGGTGTTGGCCTGGAAATCGTCCGTGCGGGTATCAAGGTGGCTGACAAGCTGGGTCATGGCATGAGGAATCCTGAAGCGAAGCGCCCATGATACGTGGTGCGTTCCTGGGCACCAAAATCATGTCATGCACCCGAGCGGATCTGACGCCCACACGGGAGCCATGAATTTTCAGTGGGTGGATGTCGCGGTGGCCGGCGTGCTGCTGCTTGCCGTCGTGGCCGGTGTGCCGGCGTGCCCTGTCGAGGCGTTGTTGCCGACGAGCGGCGTCGTGACCTTGGGTGAAGCGGTCGAGGGCGTGGCGGACGTTGCGGAAGGCGCCGTACTCTGCGCAGCGTACGGTGTGGGCAATTCGCCCGCCGGAGGTATTTCGCCATTGTTGGGGTGATTGCAGCCAGCCAGGGATGCCATGGCCAGCATGGCGCCAAGAAGATAGACAATTTTCATGGAAACCCTCCGATTGTCGTGGACTGTATTTATTCCACTTTTCTACTTTGCCCCCATTGGCTGCGGGATGCCAGTGACAGCGTCGGGATTCAGCTGTTTGAAGCCCCTCTCCCGCCGGGTGAGGGTTCGCACTTGCCGATGACAAGATGGTTCATGACATGAGCTGGTTACACGCAAGACCGTACCCTCATCCGACCCTTCGGGCCACCTTCTCCCGGAGGGAGAAGGAAAATGGCATGGCTGAAGAATTGGGTTAATCATGAAACTCTTCAGAAAAGCGACCGCATCACCTCTCCAAGGCATTCAGGCTCATCCCAATCCTGGAATGTACCTTGGAGTACGATGACCAATTCGCCCTATAGCCACACGCCATGATGCTTGTGGCCGGAAGAGAACCCATGCCGACACACAGCACCCATCGCCGCAAGCAAGCAAGCAGGCAGGCTGAGGACGTGAATACCTCAGCCCCGGCAGCGGCTCCGTTGATCGTCGGCATCGGCGCGTCCGCCGGCGGTCTTGAGGCTTTCAAAACCTTTTTCGCCCACATGCCGGCCGACAGCGGCATGGCCTTCGTGCTGGTGCAGCACCTCGCGCCCGAGCACAAGAGCATGCTGGCGGAGTTGCTGCAGCGCGGAACCGACATGCCGGTCGCCGAGGCCGAGGACGGCGCCGAGGTGGCGCCGAACCATGTGTTCGTGATCCCGCCGAACGCCACCCTGACCATCGAACACGGCCGGCTCGGCATCGACAACCCGGCGCCGGCACGCGCGCACCGCCGCCCCATCGACACGTTTTTCGGTTCGCTGGCCGAGGATCAGGGCGAAAATGCCGTCGGCATCGTGCTGTCCGGCACCGGCAGCGATGGTTCGCTCGGCGTGCGCGCGATCAAGGAGCATGGCGGTCTGACTCTGGCGCAGGCCGAATTCGACAGCCACGCACAGGAGGGCATGCCGTATAGCGCGGCCGCCACCGGTCTGGTCGATTACGTGCTGCAGATCGCGGAGATGCCGGCGAAGCTTGCCGACTACCGACGGCATCTCGCCACCGTCGCCGATCGCAAAGGCAGCGACGGCGCCCGCCGCGACGCGGCCGACCATTTGCAGACCATCTGCAGGCTGCTGCGCGAGCGCATCGGCCACGACTTCAGCGAATACAAGACCAAAACCCTCACGCGCCGCATTCAGCGCCGCATGCAGGTGCTGCAAATCGATTCGGTGCCGGACTATATCGAACGCCTCAAGGCCGAGCCGCGCCAGCTCGAATTGCTGTTTCACGAACTGTTGATCGGCGTCACCCGGTTCTTCCGCGACTCGGAAGCCTGGGACGCGCTGCAACAAACCGTTCTCCCGCAACTGTTCAAAGACAAGGGCGCCTCCGACACGCTTCGCGTCTGGGTACCCGGCTGCGCCACCGGCGAGGAAGCCTGGTCTGTCGCGATGTTGTTGCGTGAGGCGATGAGCCGGCGCGAGGAACCCAACCCGAAGGTGCAGATATTCGGCACCGACATCGACGATGGCGCGGTCGCCATGGCGCGCTCCGGCCGCTACCACAAGCCCATGCCGGGTCTGTCCCCGGAGCGCCTGGAGCGCTGGTTCGTCGAAGACGGCGACGGTTATGTGCCAGGCAAGGCGCTGCGCGAAATATGCATTTTCTCGCCGCACAGCCTGGTCAAGGATCCGCCGTTCTCGAAACTCGACCTGATTTGCTGCCGCAACCTGTTGATCTACCTGCAGCCCGCATTGCAGGATCGGGTGCTGGCGAAGTTCCACTATGCGTTGAAGCCCGGAGGCTGGCTGTTCCTCGGCCAGGCCGAAGGCGTCAGCCGCAATGCCAAGCTGTTCGGAACCATTGACAAGAAGCACCGCCTCTATCGGCGCAGCGATCAGCCGACGCCGCCGCTCTCGGGCTTCATTTCGTCGCCGGGCCGATCTGCGGCAGCGCCCGCGCACCCGTCTGCGGGACCTGTGCCGCGCGCCGGCGACGAAAGGCTCGACCGCGACGCCCGCGAAGCGCTGGAAGCATACTCGCCCGCCTGGGTCATCATCGACCGCCACCAGGAAATTCTGCGCTTTTCCGGTGGCGAAACCCGCCGCTATCTCGAACCCTCGCCCGGCGCGGCCAGTTTCAACCTGCTCGGCATTGCCAGGAAAACCCTGCGCCCGGCGCTGCGCGCCGCAGTGCGCCAGGCGTTTGCCGACGGCCGACCGGTGGTGCGCGAGAGAGTGACACTCAAAACCGATGGCGGAAGCCGCGCCGTAACGTTGATCGTCAAGCCGCTCGACCAGCGCGGCAGCGAGCTGGCGGTGGTCGCGTTCCGCGACGAGGGCGTCCACGACCACGATGGGACAGCCCCTGTGGCTGCCGACGCCGGAAACGCGGAACTGGAGCAGGAACTGCACGTCACCAAGGTGCAACTCAATGCCGCGATCAGCGAGCTGGAATCCACCAACGAAGAGATGAAGTCGGCCAACGAGGAGTATCAGTCGGTCAACGAGGAGCTGCAATCCTCGAACGAGGAACTGGAAACCTCGAAGGAAGAGATGCAGTCCATGAACGAGGAATTGCAGACGGTCAATGCCGAGTTGATTAGCAAGAACAACGACTTGAGTCGGGCCAACAGCGACGTGCAGAACTTCCTCGACAGCACCCGCATCGCCACCGTGTTCCTCGACCGCGACTTGTGCATCAGAAACTTCACCCCCGACATGAAAGAGCTGTTCCACCTGCGCGAGAGTGACCTTGGCCGGCCCATCACCGAACTCGCCGGCCAGCTCCAATCGGTCGATCTCAAGCGCGACGTGGAGAAAGTCTTGCGCACGCTGGCGGTCACCGAACGCGATGTGATCGTCAAAGGCGGCGCGGCGAGTTACCTGATGCGCGTGTTGCCATACCGCAGTATCAGCGACGTGATCGAGGGCGTGATTATCACTTTCGTGGACATCAGCGAGCGCAAACGCGCCGAAGAAGCGCAGGCGCGACTTGCCGCAATCGTGAGTTCGTCTCAGGACGCGATCGTCGGCCACGCGCTCGACGGCACGATTTTGAGCTGGAACACTGCCGCGGAAAAGATTTTCGGCTACCCGGCGGCCGAGGCGTTCGGCCGGCCGATGACGATGCTGCTGCCCGAGGGGCTGCAAGACGAACTGCCCCGGCTGATCCGACGCATGCGCCACGGCCAAAATCCGACGCCGCAATCCGATGTTGCCCGCATCAAGCGCGGCGGCGAGGAGATCGAGGTGTCGTTGACGGTTTCGCCGGTTCTCGGCGCCGACGGCAAGCTGATCGGGGCTTCGACGATTGCGCGCGACATCGGCGACCGCAAACGCGTCGAGGAGGAGCGCGGCCGGCTTGCCGCGATCATCGAGCATGCCGACGATGCCATCGTCAGCAAGGATCTCGACGGCATCATCAGGACCTGGAATGCAGGCGCGGAACGGCTGTTCGGCTACCGGGCCGAGGAAGTCATCGGCAAACCCATCACTATACTGATGCCCGAGGATCGTGACGACGAGGAGTCCGGGATACTCGCGCGCATCCGCCGCGGGGAAGTCGTGGAGCAGTACGACACGGTGCGCCGGCGCAAGGACGGCAGCCTGGTCGATATTTCGTTGTCCGTATCGCCCATCAGGGACGCCGCGGGCAGAGTCACCAGCGCCTCGAAGATCGCCCAGGACATTTCCGTCCGGCGCGCCGGCGAAGCGCACCGTGAGATGTTGCTGCACGAGCTCTCCCACCGCATCAAGAACACACTCGCGACGGTGCAAGCCATCGTGGCGCAGACGCTCGCAAGCGCGCCGGATCCCAAGACATTCCAGGCCACGTTCCAGGCGCGCCTCGTGGCGCTGTCGCACGCGCATGAGCTGCTGATGCAAGGCAATTGGCAGGGCGCCGCGCTGCGCGAGCTGATCAGCCGCTTGCTCGCGCCCTATCGCAACGACCAGCGGTCGCAATGGACGCTGGAGGGCAAGGATATCGAGATCAATCCCAAGGCCACGCTTGCGCTCGGCATGGTGCTTCACGAACTGGCCACCAACGCGGCCAAATACGGCGCGCTGTCGAAGCCGGCCGGCCACGTCGAGGTGAAATGGCAAGTCAAGCGCGACGGCACGCTGCACCTGGTCTGGGCCGAACGCGACGGCCCGCGCGTCGAGAAACCCGAGCGCCGTGGCTTCGGTTCGCGGCTGATCGTGGACGGGCTGAACCACGAACTGGATGCCGACGTACAGCTCGAATACAAGCCGACGGGACTGCGCTGCACCATCGACGTGGCGCTGGAAGCGGTCGCGTCGGAACGCGTGGATGAATAGAAACGACTCAAGACACGGAGATGGGAATGGCTAGTGAAAACACTTCGAGGATCCGCGGCCTGCGCATCCTCATGGTCGAAGACGAAATGATGCTGGCGATGTCGCTGGAGGACACGCTGCGCCGGCTCGGCTGCGAAGTGGTCATGGCTGGCCGCTTGCACAAGGCGCTGAAGCTTGCCGAGACCGAAGAGATCGACGGTGCGTTGCTCGACGTGAATCTCGCCGGCGAGCGGGTCTACCCCGTCGCCGCCGAACTCGACCGTCGCGGCATTCCCTACGTGCTCATGACCGGCTACGGCAACGACATGCTCGATGCCGATTACCGCAGTTGTCCGGCGCTGATGAAGCCGTTCCAGGCGGACGAGATGAAGCGGGTGGCGGAGGCGACATTCAAGCCCGATTGAACCAGTGCAACTGCGCCCCATTCAAAAAATCAACCGTAGGGTGGGCCTTGGCCGAATGGCACCTTGCTCAAGCATTCATCCATTCCGCACCGTTCGCGCTGAGCCCTCCGACAGGCTCAGGATGCACTTCGCTCGCGCAGCGGGCGCACGCGGGGAGAGGCCATGGATGGACTCGGTTTTGAGGAGCGAGGAAGTCGAAGCGTATGCCGCATAATCGCCATGTACTTCGACTTCGGCCTGCGGCCTACGCTCAGGACGAACGGGAGTTAAATAAGCACCATCAGGCCAAGGCCCGCTCTACGCGCTTGTCCGAGGCAGCCGCAGGTTGCCGCTTGTTCCCTTCTCCCTTCGGGGCCCCCTCTCCCGAAGGGAGAGGGATTTCATGGCTGAGTTTTGAGGGTAACCAGGCAGAAAAAAACCGGCCACATCGATGGCCGGTTTTTAATCGCGAAAAATGAAATGGCTTACTTGCTGGAGCTATCCATGGCGGGCGTGCTGCTGGAGCTTTCCATGGCCGGCATGCTGCTTGAACTGCCTGCCGGCGGCATCATGCTGCTGGAAGTGGTGGCCGGTGGCGGTGGCATCATGTTGTTGGGGTGCTCAGCCGGCATGGACATGCTGCTGGCCGCTTCAGCCGGAGGCGCCATGGTGCTGGATGCCGCGGCGGGATTGTCCTGGGCGCCGTTGCTGCAGGCCGCCAGCAAGGCGACCACTGCACCGGCAAGAAGGGTACGCGTGAACTTCATGCTGTTGTCTCCCTGAAACCGTGAAATGCCGAAATGGCGCGTCATTATGAGCGCGATTACTTCTGCATTGCCAGCATGAAGCGGCACCCCCTTTCAGGGGGCATTAAACCTCAGATAAATGCGCGCCGGGTTTTCAGGCGATTTCGACGGCCACTGCCGTCGCCTCGCCGCCGCCGATGCACAGCGATGCGACGCCACGCTTGCCGCCACGCTTGCGCAGGGCATGGATAAGCGTGACCACGATACGCGCGCCGCTGCAGCCGATGGGATGGCCCAGGGCACAGGCGCCGCCATTCACGTTGACCTTGGCGTGATCGAGGTTCAATTCCTTGATGGCGGCCATGGCCACGACCGCGAAAGCCTCGTTGATCTCGTACAGGTCGACCTCATCGGCTTTCCAGCCGGCCTTGTCCAGCACCTTCTGGATGGCGCTCACCGGGGCGGTGGTAAACCATTCCGGCGCTTGCGAATGCGTGGCGTGGGCCACGATGCGCACCAGCGGCTTGAGACCGCGCTCGGCGGCCTGATCGGCGCTCATGAGCACCAGCGCGGCCGCGCCGTCGGAAATGCTGGACGAGCTGGCGGCGGTGATGGTGCCGTTTTCCTTGCGGAAGGCCGGCTTGAGCGTGGGGATCTTGTCGATCTTGCTGCGGCCAGGCTGCTCGTCGGTGGCATATTCGACATCGCCCTTGCGTGAAGACACGGTGACGGGAACGATCTCGTCGTCGAACTCGCCCGATTCCTGCGCCGCGCGCGCGCGCTTGACCGACTCGATCGCAAAGGCATCCTGATCTTCACGGCTGAAGTGGTACTTGTCGGCGCACTGCTCGCCGAACACGCCCATGGCCTGGCCGTCATACGGGTTGGTCAGACCGTCCCAGGCCATGTGATCGACCAGCTTGCCATTGCCGTAGCGCAGACCGTTGCGCGCTACGACCATGTGCGGGGCATTGGTCATCGACTCCATGCCGCCTGCGACCACGACCTCGGCCGAGCCGGCCTTGATGAGATCGTGACCCAGCATCAGCGCCTTCATGCCCGAGCCGCACACCTTGTTGATGGTGGTGCAGCCGGCGGACAACGGCAGACCCGCTTCCAGCGAAGCCTGACGCGCCGGCGCCTGGCCCAGATTGGCCGGCAGCACGCAGCCCATGATGACTTCGGAGACATCCTCGCCCTTGATGCCCGACTGCTCCATGGCGCCACGGATGGCGGTCGCACCCAGGTTCGGCGTGGGCACGCCGTTGAACTGGCCGAGAAAAGAACCGATGGCGGTGCGTTTGGCGGCGACGATGACGATATCGGACATGGAACAGGCTCCAGAAAGCGCAAGTTGGTGCGGTCGAGCCGCAACGGAGTTTCACATTATGACGGCCACCCCTCATGAGCCGCAAACAGGCTGGCGGTTTTGTGCCTGTCGGCGCATTCCATGCGTTCAGCCTGAAGTAGACTTCTTCCAGACAACCAACCACGATGGATCGACACAGAGAGGGGCGCATGTTTGAAGTAAGAAACCGGCTGCGACCAACGGTCATGGCGCTTGCCGTGGCGATGGCCCTGGGATTGTCGGGTTGCGGAGGCGGCTCCAATGTCAGGCCATCGACGTCGCCGCCACTGACGACCGCGCCGGCGCCAGCCCCCGCGCCGGCACCAGCACCAGCACCAGCACCCACGCCTGCACCCGCACCTGCGCCTGCACCCGCGCCGGCACCAGCGGCACCTCCGCCTCCAACGGGTTACAACACGACAGAAATTGACGACTACCTCAACATCGTGGGAGCCGAAGTGGCGCATGCGGCTGGGTACATGGGCGATGGAGTGGTTATCGGTGTCGTGGATACCGGAATCAACAGTGACCATCCGGATCTGAAGGGGCGGGTCATTGCATCGCAAATCTACCTTGATTGTTCGGTGAACAACTGCAACAAGGACGACGTGGTCGGTCATGGCACGATGGTTGCCCAGATTGCCGCGGGCAAGACCTTCGGCGACTGGACAGGTGGCATTGCGCCCGATGCAAAACTGGTGTCGGCGCGCATCATCCAGGACGAGGAGCCTACGGATGACGGTTCCGGTCATGGCAATCAGATCGAGGCTTCCGATGCCGCTTTTTTTGCGGACTACCTCAATCCTTTCCTCAGAGGTGCCGGTGCGCAGATTCAGAACAATTCCTGGGGTGGGTTGTATTTCGATCCTGCCCACCCACAGGTCGTGGCGGATGCGTTCGGGGATGCTTATCGCCCGTTCGTGATCCAGCATGACGGTATCGTGGTTTTTGCTGCCGGCAATTCGTCATTCGACGATCCTTCCGACCTGGCTTCTTTGCCAAACTTCGAACCCGACCTGGAGCGTGGCTGGCTGGTGGCCGTGGCGGTCGATACGGACAACCCCGATCAGTTGGCAAGCTATTCCAACAAGTGCGGTCGTGCCAGGAATTATTGTCTGGCAGCGGCTGGAACCGTGGTGGTGCCGGGTGCGTACCCTGACGAAAACACGACAACGGGCAAATTGGAGTGGAATCTTTACAAGGCCGAGGGCACGTCCTTTGCATCGCCGGAAGTGGCCGGTGGCGCGGCGGTGGTGTGGTCGGCGTTCCCGTACTTCAACAACGACATGGTTCGACAGACATTGCTGAGTACGGCCACGGATATTGGCGACCCGGGCGTTGACAAGGTATTCGGCTGGGGGCGCATGAATTTGGCCAAGGCCATCAAGGGGCCGGCCCAATTCGCCTGGGGTGACGTGACGGTCAACTTCGACAACATGACGTCGACCTGGTTCAACGACATCAGTGGCAGTGGTGGTCTGATCAAGGGTGGTACAGGCACTTTGGTGCTGGCTGGCGGCACCAGTTACACAGGCGGTACGACCATCAACGGAGGCGTATTGCAGTCGGTATACCCGCTGCCTGGCAATGTCACTGTGGGCAGCGGTGGTACGTGGCGTGCCATGGGAGCTACCGGCAATGTGCATAATGCGGGCGTTGTGGCCATCAAGGGTGACAGTAAAGAAGTAAATGGCAGTTATACCCAAACTTCCACGGGCACTTTGGCGGTCAGCCTGGGTACGTATCTGTCTGTAGCCGGAACGGTGACTCTGAATGGCGGCGCGTTGGAAGTTACTGGTGCCAACAGCGGTTATGTCGCCAACACCCACACTGCCGTACTGGTCGGCTTTGGTGGTGTCACAGGTACCTTCGACAAGTTGATCAAGGATGCAGGTGTGGTGTTCACCTCCACGACCATCCATTACGACGCCACTACCGTGTGGCTGGATACCACCGGCCTCAACATCACCACGGCGGCAGCTGGCGATGGCGTGACCTACACGCCGGCTTCGATGGGCAGTGCGCAGCGCGTGCAGGGGGCTTTCGAGCAATTGGATGCGAAGATCACCAGCGGCTCCATCAGCAGTGTGTCCGATGGCTTCGTGCAAAGTGCCGGTCAATTCCAGCAGTCGCCGAACTACCGCGCGGCGCAGGCTTCGCTGGAAAGTCTGTCCGGCCAGCTGCATGCCGCCAGTGCGGGCATGACCTTGCAGGCCATCGACGCCACCGGCCGTGCCTTGTCCGATCGGCTGGAACGTCTGTCGCTGCAGGCCGACAAGCCGCAGATGTGGATCAGTCAGCTCCAGCAGGGCGGCAACATGACGCGCAGTGGTTTCGCCAGTGTGGATTATCAACTCAACGGTTGGCTGGTTGGCCACGACATGCGCCTGGGGACGCATACGTTCGCCGGTTTCGCTTTCAGCCAAGGCCAGGGCACCGAGCAATTGAGCGGTCGTTTCGACCGC
>DASSBH010000111.1:0-2020 GCA_035698945.1 Oleiagrimonas sp. | reverse complement strand
TGCCGAGGCTCCGGCCACGGACACGGACACGGCTTCCGCGCCCGCCGCCACCTCCAGCACGGTGCAGAAGGCGCTGTCTGGAACCGGTGTCGAGATCACCGGCAAGCTGGAAGCACCCAAGGGCTACCAGGGGTTCGTGGGCGTGTATCAGGGCAGGTCGTTGCCGGTTTATGTGCTGCCCGACGGCAAGCATCTGGTGATCGGTTCGGTGTACGACATGAGCGGCCGCGACCTGACTACGCCGGCAATGCGCAAGATCGCCGACAGCGGTTTCGGCGCGGCGCAGTGGGCGATGCTGAAAAAGGCGACCTGGGTGGTCGAGGGCAATCCGCACGCCAAGCGCGTGGTGTACGTATTCGCCGATACGCGTTGCCCCTACTGCCACCATTTGTGGAAGGCCTCGCAGAAGTGGCTGGATAGCGGCAACGTCCAGGTGCGCACCATTCCGGTGGCGGTGATTTCGCCGGACAGCCTGCCCGAGGCGGCGCTCATTCTGGATGCTGACGATCCGGCGAAGGCGTGGCAGGAAAACGAGCGTCACTTCGGCAGCAACCCGAAACCGGAAGCTGACGCAGGCTCGAAACTTTCGCGGCAAAAAATCCGCGCCAACAGCATGCTGATGAACGTGCTGGGCTTCCACGGCACGCCGAGCGTGGTCTACAAGGATGTCAATGGCAGAATTCGCGTCCTGCGCGGCCTGCCGCGCGATCCGGAGGTCCTGCGCGACGTGTTCGGCGGCTGACGGAAGTCTGCTGATACAAAGCCCCTCTCCCGCCGGGAGAGGGTGCCCCGAAGGGGCGGGTGAGGGTACGCACTTGCCGCTGACAACATGGTTTGTCCATAAACATGCCATGCGCGTGATCGAACCCTCATCCGTCGCTACGCGCCACCTTCTCCCGGAGGGAGAAGGGAAATGCTCAGCTTTTGGCGAAGCGCGCCATCACCTCGTCGTGCCGCGGCATGGCGAGCGCCGCGCCGTGGCGTTCGGTAGCCATGGCCGCGACACGGTTGGCGCAGGTCACGGCGGCGCGGAAGGGCTGGTCGGCCAGTTGCACACTGGCGGCGGCCAGGGCGCCGCAGAAGGCGTCACCGGCGCCGGTGGTGTCGACCGCATTGACCTTTTCCGGCGGTAACCGATAGCAGGCGTCGCTGTCGCCGCGGCGTGATTCGCCATGGGACACGAAGCAACCCTGCGCCCCCAGCGTAATGACGACGCTGGCATCGGTCAGCCGACGCGCCAGCGCATGCAGCGGCGCGTCGTCCATCGCGGTTACAGCATCAGCGTCCAGGTCGTGTCCGGCGAAGCGCCGGCACAGTTCGGCGAACTCGCCTTCGTTGGGCAGCAGCACGTCGGCCAGACGCAGGCACTCGGACGTGGCTTGCGGATGCACGGGAGCCGGGTTGAGCAACGTCAGGAGTCCGTGTTCACGGCTGCGTGTCAGAGCATGCGCGAGGCAGTCGATGTCGATTTCCATTTGCGCCAGCAGTACGCGGGCGTCGGCAAGCAAGCCGGTCTGGGCGTCGATGTGCGCGGGATTCAGCCGTTCATTGGCGCCCAGATCCACGATGATGCGATTCTGTCCGTCGGACTGGACAAGAATGCAGGCGCTGCCGGTGGCGCGCTCCGCATCCACTTGCCAATGGCCGTCGAGGTTTTCCTCGCGCGCCATCCGTTCGGCCTGTTCGCCCAGCGCATCGTCGCCATGCGCGCCGACAAAAGCGGTGGCGACCTCTTGGCGCGCGCAGGCCACGGCCTGGTTGAAACCCTTGCCGCCGGGGCCGCTGGCAAAGCCGTGGCCGCGCAGGGTTTCGCCCGCCTGCACCATGCGCTCAAGATGCCAGACGTGATCCTGGTTGTAACTGCCGACGACGACGACTTGCGCGGCCATCGGTCAGGCGCCCGCCGCCATCGTGGTGTCGCCGCGCACGTGGCGGTACTTGAACAGCGGGATGAACGCGATCGCCATCACCAGTGCGTAACCGGCAAAACTCAGCCAAATGCCGCGCCAGTCCATGCAGA
>DASSBH010000110.1:0-13598 GCA_035698945.1 Oleiagrimonas sp. | reverse complement strand
CATCCCTCATCTTCAATTCGAAACCAGTCTCGCGCTGCGCTGTTTGATTTCCACGTCCAGCACTTCGTGGTTCACCGAATAGTCGATGGCCAAGTCAATCAAATGTACGCCACCTTCACTGAAAGCCCGCTCAAGCGTGGGTGCGAATTCGTCAGCGCTGGCGGGGCGGTGGCCGTGGGCGCCGTGGGCTTCGGCAAAGGCAACGAAGTCGGGGTTGCCGAAGTCCATCGCGTAGTCCTCGAAACCCATGTCGGCCTGTTTCCAGCGGATCATGCCGTAGCCGCCGTCGCGCAGCAGCAGGATGACCAGGTCCATCTTCAGGCGCACGGCGGTTTCCAGCTCCTGCGCGTTCATCATGAAACCGCCGTCGCCGCAGATGGCCATGACGCGACGCTCGGGATGCACCAGTTTGGCGCCCATGGCCGAGGGCAGGCCGGCGCCCATCGAAGCGAGGGCGTTGTCGAGCAGGATGGTGTTGGACTGGCGCGCCTTGTAATAGCGCGCGTACCAGATCTTGTACATGCCGTTGTCCAGGCAGATCATGCCGTCGTCGGGCATGACCTTGCGCGTGTCGGCGACCACGCGTGCCGGATGCATGGGGAAACGATCATCCTCGGCGTGCTCGCCAAGCTGTGCGCGGAAGGCCTTGCGTACGATGTCGAAGAAGCTGAAGTCCCATCGCTCCTGCGGCTCGACGGCTTCGACCAAGCGCTCAATGGTGTGCGCGATGTCGCCGACCACCTCGATCTGCGGGAAGTACACCACATCCACCTGCGCCGAAGAAAAGTTGATGTGGATGACAGTGCGCCGCCCCTTGCGCATGAAGAACGGCGGTTTCTCGACCACGTCATGGCCGACGTTGATGATGGTGTCGGCCGCGTCGATGGCGCGATGCACGAAGTCGCCGTCCGACAGCGCAGCATTGCCCAGCCACAAGGGATGCTCCTCGTCGATTACGCCCTTGCCCATTTGCGTGGTGAAGAAGGGAATGGCCAGTTTGTCGATGAAGTCGCGCAGGGCGACGGCGGTGCGCTGCCGGTTGGCGCCGGCGCCGATCATCAGGATCGGGTGCTTCGCCTGTGTGATGGCTTCGGCGGCCTGCACCAGTGCGGCCTCGTCGGCGGAAGGACGACGCGCATATTCGGTAGGCAGCAGACGCGAGTCGTCCACGGTGTCGCGAGCCACGTCTTCGGGCAATTCCAGATGCACCGCGCCGGGGCGTTCCTCCTCGGCCTGACGGAAAGCTTCGCGGATGCGTGCGGGGATGGTTTGCGCCGACACGATCGACTGGGTGTACTTGGTCAGCGGATGCATCATGCCGACCACGTCGACCAGCTGGAACAGGCCCTGCTTGTGCAGGCGGATGGGTTTCTGACCGGTGATCATCAGCATCGGCATGGCTCCGAGCTGGGCATAGGCCGCGGCCGTCACGAGGTTGGTGGCGCCTGGCCCGAGGGTGGACATGGCCACGCCGGCCTGACCGGTCAGACGGCCCCAGGTGGCAGCCATGAAGCCGGCGGCCTGTTCGTGGCGGGTGACGATGAGACGGATGTCCGAATGCCGGAGTGATTCCACCAGGTCGAGGTTTTCCTCGCCGGGCACGCCGAAGATGCGTTTCACGCCTTCGGCTTCGAGCGCCTTGACGAACAGGTCGGATGCTTTCATGGATGTCTCCTGATGATTTGTACCTTCGACCGTTTTTCGTAACCGTTTCGTATCCACTTTTCGTGGGAGCCTGCCTGCAGGCGATTGCATGAGATTTGCCGAATAATCATGCAATCGCCTGCAGGCAGGCTCCTACGATGAGTTTCGTGGTGGCTTGTCCAGACGCTTCAGGCGCATGTCACCGTCAGCCAGGCGTGCGGTGATTTCGGCATCGAAGGCGACGCTGGCGGACGAGCGCAACACGTTACCGTCGGCATCAAGCAGGATGGCGTATCCGCGCTCCAGCGTGGCCAGCGGGCTGACGGCGTGCAGCGCGCGGCCGCATTGTTCGAGCTGAGCGCGTTCGCGCGTCAGCTGTTGCCGCATGTCTGTGCCGAGGCGTCGCATCCAATCGCTCATCTGGCGTTGCAACAAATCCAGACGCTGACGCGGGTGCTGCGCCTGCAGACGCATGCCCAGCGATTGCAGACGCGATTGTCGTTGCCCGACATCGTGCTTTGCCCATTGGCGCAAACGAGCCCGCACTGCCAGCAGGCGCTCGTCGCCCTGGGCAAGTCGTCGTTGCGGGCTTTGTGCTTGCAGGCGCGCCTGCAGGTGATCCAGACGCTGACCCGGAGCCTGCAACGCGCGCGTGATGGCATCGATGACATGGCTGCGTTGGCGTTGCAGGCGATGTTGCAGGTCGACGCTGTCCGGCACCAGCAGCTCCGCCGCCGCCGATGGCGTGGGCGCGCGCAAATCGGCCACAAAGTCGCTGATGGTGAAATCGACTTCGTGGCCCACGGCGGACACGACGGGAATCGTGCTGGCGTGGATGGCGCGCGCCACGGCTTCTTCGTTGAACGCCCACAGGTCTTCCAGCGAACCGCCGCCGCGCGTCACCAGCAGAACGTCGTGGCATCCGGCGCGATTGGCTTTGTGCAGCATGGCGACGATGGCCGGCGGCGCTTCCTTGCCCTGCACGGGCACGGGCAGCACGTCGACCGCGGCCAGTGGGAAGCGCCGGGCCAGCACATTCAGCACATCGCGAATGGCCGCGCCGCTGGCGGAGGTGATGACGCCGATGCGGCGCGCAAAACGCGGCAGCGGTTTTTTCAAGGTTTCGTCGAACAGACCTTCCGCCTTGAGACGCGTCTTGAGTTCCTCGAACTGGCGTTGCAGCGCGCCTTCGCCGGCTTCCTCCATGTGCTCGACGATGAGCTGGTAATCGCCGCGCGCCTCGTACAAGCCGACCCGTGCGCGCACCAGCACCTTGTCGCCGGCCACCGGGCGGAATTTCAGCCACGTGCTCTGCGGCTTGAACATGGCGCAGCGAATCTGCGCGCTGGCGTCCTTGAGCGTGAAGTAAATATGCCCGGAGGCCGGACGCGCGACGTTGGACAATTCGCCTTCCACCCACACCTGGGGCAGGGCGTCGGCCAGCAGATCGCGCACCAGGCGGTTGAGCGCCGATGGCGTGAGGACGTGGCGGTTGGCGGGTATGGTTGGTTCAGTCATTTTCGTCGTTCTGTTCCCTGGCGGCGCGTCGACGCAATGTCGCCCATCGCCAACCGAGGCTTGTGGCCATCCAAAGAATCACGGCAGCCAGTGGCCAGCCGAGAGCGGCAGGCCAGAGAACGCCGATGATGCCGAGCGCGAGCAGTACCAGGCTTCCCCATGCCAACGGCGTCGATTCGGCACGGCCAAGCACACGGCGATCGGTCAGCGCCGCGCCCACGGTATGGGCAAGACGCATGGCCCCGGCGGCCGCGCGACCGCCACTGCCGCGGCCGTGATGACCGCCCACGTGATGACGTTCGCCGTGAACGCGCTTGCCGCGCCGGTAGCGGCGCGGAGCCAGCACGATTTCGGTGGCGTTGGCGAGATCGTTTTCGTATTGCGCCTGCATCTGTCCGGCGAAATCGTTGTCCTCGATGGCGACGTCCAGTTCGCAATTGCCCAGCCAGCTGGCCAGGTTGAGATTGGACGACCCCACGCGCGCCCATTGACCATCGGCCACGGCGGTCTTGGCGTGCAGCATGGAGCCTTTCCATTCGAACACGCGCACGCCGGCTTCCAGCAATGGGCGATAACCGGCGCGCGACATGCCGGCCACCAGTGGAATGTCGCTGGCGCCCGGCACCAGCAGGCGCACGTCCACGCCATCATGCGCGGCCGAAGCCAGAGCTTGCAGGTAGGGCGCGATGCCGACGAAATAAGCGTCGGTCAGCCACAGTGTCTTGCGGGCCATGGCGGCGATCATGTGATCCAGCCGATACACCCCGGCAGTGTTGGGCTGGGTGACAATCAGGCGCAGCGTCATGTTGCCGGCAACGGGCAGCGCGGCCATGTCGGCGATGGCCGTGTCGGGCAATGGATCGCCAAGACCGGCCCAGCTTTCGGCAAAGGCGTGCTGCAACTGGGCCAGTACCGGGCCATGCAGGGCCACGCCGGTATCGCGCCACGGCGGCAGTCCGCGTTCGGGCCGCCCCAGCCATTGCGCACTGATGCACACGCCGGACAGAAATCCCACGCTGTCGTCCACGACCAGCATCTTGCGGTGATCGCGGCTGACGAAGGTCAACGGCCTGAGCAGGTGAGGCGGGCCATAGACGCGAACCTCGCCGCCGGCTTCGAGCAGCGGTTTCCAGAACGATCGCCGGGACTGGCCGAAGCAGCCCATCCAGTCGCGGATGACGCACACCCGCACGCCGGCGCGGGCGCGATCGACCAGAACGTCGCGGAAAGCGCGTCCGATGCGGTCGTTGCGGATGAGGTAGTTTTCCAGCAGAACCTGTCGCTGCGCCTTGTCGATGGCCGCAAGCCAGGCGTCGAAATGCGTTTTGGCGTCAATCAGCAGATCGACCCGGTTGCCCCCCAGCAACGGAGCCCCGGCGGCACGGCTGAAAGCGCGTTCGGCCAGTTGGCGTGGCGCGGAACTGAACGGGGAGTCGGGCGACATGCGGCCAGTCTAACCGCTTGCATCGAGCCTGGCTGGATCCTTCTTGCATCTACCTGAACCGCATTGCCCGCCACGGAAACGGCATCTCGTAGGGCGGGCACTGCCCGCCGTGGAAGTCCTGCTTTAACGAAACCCGCATCGACGCCGGGCGTTTCATGGCGGGCAGTGCCCGCCCTACGGATTCGGCACGTGGCGATGCAACCTTGCAGTATCCTTGGCACTCTTTTCCAATCTGTTTCGCCAGCCATGACTTCCACGCTTTCCGCCGAAGCCGATTCCCCGCAGTCCATCGGCCCCCTGACGCGTCGCCACAGCGTCGGTGTACGCATCGGCAATGTCCGCGTGGGCGGCGGTGCGCCGGTCGTCGTGCAGTCGATGACCAACACCGACACTGCCGACGTCGAGGGCACCACGCGTCAGGTGGCGGAACTTTCGCGCGCCGGCTCGGAGCTGGTGCGTGTCACCGTCAACACGAAGGAAGCTGCCGCCGCCGTGCCGCGCATTCGCGAGCGCCTGGACATGATGGGCGTGTCGGTGCCGCTGGTGGGCGATTTCCACTACAACGGCCATCAGTTGCTGGAAGGCGAGCCGGCCTGCGCCGAGGCGCTGGCGAAATACCGCATCAATCCCGGCAATGTCGGTTTCGGCAAGAAGCGCGACACCCAGTTCGCCAGCATCATCGAGAAGGCGCTGACGTACGACAAGCCGGTGCGCATCGGCGTCAACTGGGGTTCGCTGGACCAGGCCATGCTGGCCGCGTTGATGGACGAGAACAGCCAGCGCGCCGAGCCCTGGGATGCCGCGCGGGTAGGCCGCGAGGCGCTGATCCGTTCGGCGCTGGATTCGGCGGCGCAGGCCGAGGAGTTGGGTCTGGCGCGCGACCGCATCATCCTGTCGTGCAAGGTGTCCGGCGTGCAGGACTTGATTGCCGTCTACCGCGACCTTGCCGCGCGTTGCGATTACGCCTTGCACCTGGGGCTGACCGAGGCCGGCATGGGTTCCAAGGGCATCGTGGCGTCCACCGCGGCTCTGGCGGTGCTGCTGCAGGAAGGTATCGGCGACACCATCCGTATTTCGCTGACGCCCGAACCAGGCGCGTCGCGCACGCAGGAAGTCATCGTCGCGCAGGAGTTGTTGCAGACCATGGGACTGCGCGCCTTCACTCCGCTGGTGACGGCGTGCCCCGGTTGCGGGCGCACCACCAGCGAGTTTTTCCAGGAACTGGCGCGCACCGTGCAGGATCACGTGCGCGCGCGCATGCCCGAATGGCGGCTCAAGTACGCTGGCGCCGAAAACCTCTCGCTGGCGGTGATGGGTTGCGTCGTCAACGGCCCCGGCGAATCGCGCCATGCCAACATCGGCATTTCGTTGCCCGGTACCGGCGAGACGCCGGCAGCGCCGGTGTTTGTCGATGGCAAGAAAACGGTCACGTTGCGCGGGGACAACATCGCCCGGGAATTCGTCGGCATCGTCGATGAATATGTCGCCACGCATTACGGCGCCGATCGTCCCTGAACGCATGACTGCTCCGGTTTTTTGTAGGAGCCTGCCTGCAGGCGATAGCCTCAGCCATTGAACGAGCCTTGAGGTTATCGCCTGCAGGCAGGCTCCTACCCGTTAGAAATCGAAATGTTGGACAGGGGTGGAGGTTTCGATCCTGAACGCGTCCGACGCCGGGTTCGTTTGCGACAAGGTATCCAGTTGCATCAGGTATTCGCGTCGGGGCATGTTACGCGCGCCCATGCGGTAGAGATGGGGATTGCCGACCTGCGCATCGAGCAGTGGGAAGCCCCAGCGATGCAGCAACTGCCCCAGACACGTCAACGCAACCTTGGAACCGCCGCTGACAGCACTGAACATGGATTCGCCACAAAACATGCGGCCCACGGCGACGCCGTAGAGCCCGCCGATCAGGGATTCGCCATCCCACACTTCGATGCTGTGCGCGTGCCCGGCATCGTGCAGGGCGCCATAGGCGTGGATCATGTCGTCGGTGATCCAGGTGCCCCCGTGTTGATCGGCGCGTGGCGCGGCACAGGCGAGCATGACTTCCCGGAATGCCTGATCGATAGTGACTGTCCAGCGGCTTCGACGCATCTGCTTGCGCAGGGTGCGCCCAGGACGCAAGTGCTGCGTATCGAACACACAACGCGGATCCGGCGACCACCACAGAATGGGTTCGTCCTGTCCATACCAGGGAAAGATGCCGTGCCGATAGGCTGTCAGCAGGCGTTCCGCCGACAAGTCGCCACCCAGCGCCAGCAATCCGTCCGGCTCGCGCAACGCCTGCGCCGGGGGCGGAAAGCGGGGCGGTGAGCCGGGGGGGATCCAGGCGATGGGCAGGTGGGTCATGGCAAGAGGCCGGGTAGGGCGGGCACTGCCCGCCATGGATGGTTCATGCGAGCGCGAGCCGCATCCTGGCTGGCAATACCCGCCCTGCCCGAAAGATGGAAATCAGAGGAAAACAATGTCAATCGGAACGATGTCGAGCATCCTCATGATAGGGCGAATGCACGTACAGTTGCTCGCCGATTTCCCGCATGGCCACGGCTTCTTCCTCCAGCGCGGCGGCCACGGCATCGCGGAAGCCTTCGTGCACCAGGTAATGACGTGAATGCGTGCGCACGGGCACGAAGCCACGCGCCAGCTTGTGGCGCCCCTGGGCGCCGGGTTCGAAACAGGTCAGGCCGTGCGCGACGGCGTATTCGATGCCCTGGTAGTAGCAAAGCTCGAAATGCAGCGAGGGGATGAATTCCCGGGCGCCCCAATAACGTCCATACAGCGTGCCGCCGCCACGCAGGAACAGTGCCATGGCGATGATGTCATGGCCCTTGTGCGCCAGCGCCACTTGCAAGCCGTCGCCCAGCACATCGGCCATGTGCCGGAAAAAGGGCAGGGACAGCGTGGGCGAGTTGCCCTTGGTTTCGAAGGTGTGCAGGTACAGGGCGTGCACGATTCGCCATTCGGCCTCGTCGAGGCTGTCGCCGCGTCGCATGCGGCAGTCGATACCGGCCTTGTGCACTTGCGCACGTTCGGCGCGGATGTTTTTGCGCTTCTTGTGCTTCAACGCCGCCAGGAAATCGTCGAAATCGCGATAGCCACGGTTGTGCCAGTGGTATTGCCAGTCGAATCGCCGCAGCCATGCGTCGTCGAAGTCGTCCAGTCCGGATGCATCGGGAAAATCCACATGGGCGGACGACAGACCCAATCGCCGTGTTTCCGCGACGATGGCATCGATCAGCGCGCGGCGCCGTTCCGGCGTATCAGCCAGCAGACGCGGTCCGGTGACGGGCGAGTAGGGCGCTGCGCACAGCAATTTGGGGTAGTAGCGGCCACCGGCACGTTCCCAGGCATCGGCCCAGGCCCAGTCAAACACATATTCGCCGTGCGAGTTGCCTTTCAGGTAGAGCGGCGCGGCCGCGAGCATGCGGCCATCATCGCCATGCAACGTCAGATGGTGCGGGCGCCAGCCCCAGGCATCGCGAATGCAGCCGTGGCGCTCCAGTCCTGACAGGAAGGCGTGGGAGACGAATGGATTGGCATCGGCCACCAGGGTGTCCCACGCCGTTGCATCGATGCTGTCGAGCGAGTCGTGGAAGCGGACGGTGGGCATGGGCGTTTCGAGGGGCGAGGGGCGAGTAGCGGGGGCGCTCTGATCGATGTCCTGCGGAAAAGTCGAACGATGCGCCCTCGCTACTCGTCCCTCACCCCTCATCCCTCAGCCAACCAGATTCTGCTGATCCAACCAACGCTCCGCATCCAGCGCGGCCATGCAACCGAAGCCGGCCGAGGTGACGGCCTGGCGGTAAACCTGGTCGGCGACGTCGCCGGCGGCAAACACGCCCGGCACGCTGGTCATGGTGGCCAGGCCTTCCAGACCGCTCTTGATGTGGATGTAGCCGTTCTTCATGTTCAGCTGACCATCGAAGATGCTGGTGTTGGGGGTGTGTCCGATGGCGACGAAGAAGCCGGAAACGGCCAGCTCGCGGGTGCTGTCGTCCTTGGCGCTTCTCACGCGCAGGCCGTTGACGCCGCGGTCATCACCCAGCACCTCGTCGACCACGTGGTTCCAGATCGGCTCGATCTTGCCTTCGTCGATCTTCGCGAACAGCTTGTCCTGCATGATTTTTTCCGCGCGCAGGGTATCGCGGCGATGCACCAGGTAGACCTTCTTGCAGATATTGGCCAGGTACAGCGCCTCTTCCACGGCGGTGTTGCCGCCGCCGACCACGGCCACTTCCTGGTCGCGGAAGAAGAAGCCGTCGCAGGTGGCGCAGGCCGACACACCCTTGCCCTTGTAGTGTTCTTCCGAAGCCAGGCCCAGGTATTTGGCGGTGGCGCCGGTGGAAATGATCAGCGCGTCGCAGGTGTATTCGCCGCTGTCGCCCTTGAGGCGGAAGGGACGCTGGTTGAGGTCCGCCGTATGGATGTGGTCGAAGATCATTTCGGTTTCGAAGCGCTCGGCGTGTTCAGCCATGCGTTGCATGAGCTCCGGACCCTGCACGCCGTTCTGGTCGCCGGGCCAGTTGTCCACGTCGGTGGTGGTCATCAGCTGGCCGCCCTGCTGCAGGCCGGTGATCATGGCCGGCTTGAGGTTGGCGCGGGCGGCATAGACCGCCGCGCTGTATCCGGCCGGGCCGGAACCGAGGATGAGAAGGCGACTGTGCTTGGGAGTGCTCATGTATAATTCCGCGGTTGGTTTGATTGTCTTTGCTGGCGCCACGATCAGCGTCTCCCGCGGACTTTGCCAAGCGCGTGCTGCATGCGCTGCTTCGTCACGGGCAGGCCAAGAGGATGGGGAAGGCGAAGCGTCAAATCAAGAGTACAAGAATTTTCCACGACTTCCCCGGCGGCCCGGCTTCCCGGGCCGCACTTCATCACTGTCAAATGCGAGGATTCACGTCCATGCGTATCGGTATTCCTTCCGAAACCAAGATTCTGGAGGGCCGTGTGGCCCTGGTTCCCGCCGCGGCCGCCGACCTGGTGCGCCGAGGCCACGAGGTGTTCGTGCAGGCCGGCGCCGGCGAAAAGAGCGGCTATGCCGATGACGATTACCGCGCGCTGGGCGTCAAGGTGGTACCCGATGCCGCCGCGCTGTATGAGTCGGGCGAGTTGATCGTCAAGGTCAAGGAACCGATCGCGGGCGATCTGGAGCACCTCAAGAAGCATCATCAGCTGTTCTGCTACCTGCATCTGGCCGCCGAGCCGGAACTGACCAAGCGCCTGCTCGAGATCGGCCTGACCGCCGTGGCGTTCGAGTCTGTGGCCGAAAACGGCACGCTGCCGCTGCTGGCGCCGATGTCCGTCATTGCCGGTCGTCTGGCCGGCCAGATCGGCACCACGCTGCTGCATCGTCCCAACGGCGGCAAGGGCAAGCTGCTGGGCGGCATGGCCGCCGCGCCGCGCGGCAAGGTGGTGGTGCTGGGCGCCGGTGTGGCCGGTGGCGCGGCCGCCTCGCAGGTGGCATCCACTGGCGCCAACGTGGTGGTGTTCGACCTGGTGCCCGAGCGCATGGAAGCCATGCGTCAGCTGGGCCCCAATGTGACCGGCCTTTACTCCTATGCCTCCTCGGTGGCCGAGGAAGTGGCGACCGCCGATCTGGTCGTGGGCGCGGTGCTGGTGCCCAGCGCCAAGGCGCCGCAGGTGCTGACCGCCGACATGATCAAATCCATGGAGCCGGGTTCGGTGGTGGTGGACATCGCCATCGATCAGGGCGGCTGCTTCGAAACTTCGAAGCCGACCAGCTGGAACGATCCCACCTACGTGGTCGACGGCGTCACGCATTTCTGTGTGACCAACATGCCGGGTTCGGTGCCGCAGACCTCCACGCTGGCGATTTCGGCCGCGATCCTGCCGTACGTGCAGCGCATGGCCGCCGGCAGCGCCTGGCGTGATTTTGCGCCGCTGCGCGACGGCATCAACGTCGAAAACGGCGAAGTGGTGCATCCGGCGCTGAAGGCCTGATCGCATCAAGCGGGTAGGGCGGGCATTGTCCGCCGTGAGGACGGCATTGTTCGGCGGGCAGTGCCCGCCCTACCCGCAAATCGGCCTCCGTCGCAGACGCGTCGACGTGATATAACCACGGATATCGACGCCGCCATACGCCATTCCAACAGGATCACACGTGGCACGAACCGCCAAGGCCAAGATTTCGACACGCAAGCCCGACGCCAAGAGCAGCGGCGACGAGCGGCCGGGCCTCAGCGATGAGCTGAAGCGCCGCCTGCGCGAGGCCGGCGTGCTGATGCTGGTGCCGCTGGCGGTGTATCTGCTGGTGTGCCTGTTCAGTTATCACCCGTCCGACCCCAGCTGGTCGCATGTGGCCGGTTCCGGCCATGTGCACAACCTGGGCGGCACCGTGGGCGCGTGGATTGCCGATCTGCTGCGTTACCTGTTTGGCGTCGTGTCCTATTTCTTCCCGTTGCTGTTGCTGGCCCTGGGTTGGCGCGTGTTGCGCCGCGATGTCGAAACGCGGGAGAACACGCCATGGGAGCCGGCGCTGCGGCTGGTCGGCTTCGTGATGTTTTTTCTGGTCGGGCCGGCGCTGGCCTGGCTGAGTTTCCCCACCGAACAGGTGCCGCCGCCAGAAGGCGCGGGCGGCGTGCTCGGTCATGCCATCGGCAACGGCGTGCTCAACGCGTTCGGCGACAAGGGTGCGCCGATCCTGCTGCTGGCCTTGTTCCTGATTGCCATTACGCTGGCCACGGGTCTTTCGTGGTTCCGGGTGATGGATGCCGTGGGGCGCATGACACTGGCGGGCGCCGCCTGGATGGCCGGCAAGTTCCGTCGCGCGCCGGAAGTCATGGCGGCGCGTTCGGCTCGTGCTGCGCGTGAAGCGGCCAAAAAATCCGATGCCATGCAACAGGCCAAACGCGAGCCGATCCGCATCGAGCGCGTGACGCCCAAGGTCGAAAAGAGCGTACGCGCCACGCGCGAAACACAGATTCCGCTGTTTACCGGCGCATCCAGCAAGGGCGAGCTGCCGCCACTTTCGTTGCTGGACGAACCGCCGCCGCAGGGGCCTGGCTACTCCGAGGAGACGCTTGAGGTTCTGTCGCGTCAGGTCGAATTGAAACTCAAGGATTTTCGTATCGAAGCCAAGGTGGTGGGCGTCTATCCCGGCCCGGTCATCACGCGTTTCGAGATGGAACCCGCGCCTGGCGTGCGCGGCTCACAGGTGTCCAACCTGGACAAGGACATCGCGCGTGGCCTGTCGGTGATCAGCGTGCGCGTGGTCGACGTGATTCCCGGCAAGAGCGTGATCGGCCTGGAGATTCCCAACAGCAACCGCGAGATCGTGTATCTGTCGGAAATCCTGCGTTCGAAGGAATACGACAGCGCCAAGTCGTCGTTGACCCTGGCCCTCGGCAAGGACATCGGCGGCCGGCCCGTGGTTACGGACCTGTCCAAGATGCCGCACCTGCTGGTGGCCGGCACCACCGGTTCGGGCAAGTCGGTGGCGGTCAACGCCATGATCCTGTCGCTGCTGTACAAGGCCAGCGCCGAACAGGTGAGGCTGATCATGATCGACCCCAAGATGCTGGAGCTGTCGGTCTACGAGGGCATTCCGCATCTGCTCGCGCCGGTGGTCACCGACATGAAGGAGGCGGCCAATGCGCTGCGCTGGTGCGTGGGCGAGATGGAGCGCCGCTACAAGTTGATGGCCGCCGTCGGCGTGCGCAATCTGGCCGGTTTCAACAAGAAGGTGCGCGACGCCAAGGCCAGCGGGCAGCCGCTGCTCGATCCGCTGTTCCAGGTCAATCCGGAGCAGCCCGAATTGACGGCCGATCCGCTGGATCCGTTGCCGCACATCGTCGTCATCATCGACGAATTCGCCGACATGATGATGATCGTCGGCAAGAAGGTGGAAGAACTCATCGCACGCCTGGCGCAGAAGGCGCGCGCCGCCGGGGTGCACCTGATCCTGGCCACGCAGCGCCCGTCGGTGGATGTCATCACCGGCCTCATCAAGGCCAACATTCCCACCCGCATCGCCTTCCAGGTGTCCTCGCGCGTGGATTCGCGCACGATTCTCGACCAGTCCGGCGCCGAGACCCTGCTGGGCCACGGCGACATGCTCTACCTGCCTCCGGGAACCGCCATGCCCGAACGCGTCCACGGCGCGTTCGTCGACGATCACGAGGTGCACAACGTGGTCGAATGGCTGAAATCGCAAGGCGATCCGAACTACATCGAGGGCGTGCTTGAAGACGAGCAGACCATGGGCGACGGTCGCATCATCAACGAGTCGGGCATTCCGCAGGATGCCGACGGCGATGGCAACAGCGACAACGCGCTATACGACAAGGCCGTGGCCGTGGTCACGCAAACCCGCCGCGCCTCCATTTCCGGCGTGCAAAGGCATCTGCGCATCGGCTACAACCGCGCCGCGCGGCTGATCGAACAGATGGAGGCCGACGGCGTGGTCAGCGCGCCGCAGCACAATGGCACTCGCGAAGTGCTGGCTCCCGCGCCACCGCGTGATTGAACCCGCTGTCGAACTCGTTGTCGAATTTCACCACCAACGCAATCCATCATTTTCGTTCGCCCTGAGGTCGAAGGGCGTCCCCATGGTTTGCCGGAAACTTCTTTTCTGCTTTGATCGCCGGATTTCCCGCATGGAACACCGCATGAAACGTCTGCTTACCATCGCTGCGCTGCTGGCCGTCTCGGCCCTGGCCTTGCCGGCTTTTGCGTCCGGCAACCAGGCAGGCACAAGCGCGCGCGCACGATTGAGTACTTTTGCCACGGGACTGCATTCCCTGTCGGGACATTTCCGGCAAACCCTCATTAGTGCCAGCGGGCAGGGCAACAAGACCAGCTATGGCACCGTGGCGCTCGAGGCGCCGCGTCAATTCCGTTGGCAGACCACGTCGCCGTACAAGCAGCTGATCGTTGCCGACGGCAGCCACGTGTGGATGTACGAGCCGGATCTGGACCAGGTCACCGTGCGCCAGCAAAGCATGGCCGAGGCGCACAGCCCGCTCACTGT
>DASSBH010000109.1:0-12339 GCA_035698945.1 Oleiagrimonas sp. | reverse complement strand
CGTCGAGCTTGGTCTGCAGGTAGGCGACATCGCCGAGCTGGGCGACCAGGCCGAGCTGGGTTTCCAGCCAGTCGATGTGCTCTTCCTCGGATTCGAGGATGCTTTCGAACAGTTCGCGGCTGACGTAGTCGGCAACCTGTTCGCAATGGGCGATGGCCTGCTTCAGGTCCGGCACCGCCGCCAGTTCCAGTTTCAGGTCGCAGGCGAGCGTTTCGGTCGCCGTCTCGCCGATCAGCAGCTTGCCCAGCGTCTGCAGGTTGGGCAGGCCTTCCAGGAACAGGATGCGCTCGATCAGGCGATCGGCGTGCTTCATCTCGTCGATCGATTCCTTGTATTCGTGCTCGGCCAACTCCTTGTAGCCCCAGTTGCGGTACATGCGCGAATGCAGGAAATACTGGTTGATCGCGGTCAGTTCGTTGTAGAGCGCCTTGTTGAGGAACTCGATGACCTTGGCGTCGCCTTTCATCTGGGCCGGTCTCCATGTGCGTTGCGGGCACGACTATAGCGCCGCGGGGCGACGCCGGATGAAAACGTAATGGGGATGATTCGCGAGTGCGGAACGCGGTGTTACGCGGCGGCAACCATGGGCAGGCTCATGCGCTCGTCGCGCACGGCGTTGGCCAGCACCTGGCGCGCTTCGCTCTCGCAGCAGCCACAGCAGGTCGCGCAGCCGGTGCGCGCCTGCAGGTCGGCAAAGCTGCGCACGCCATCGCCGGCCTGGCGGCGGATGTCGCGATCGGTGACGGATTGGCAGATGCACACGTACATGGCGGTCCTCGGTCGGGCGCCATTGGAACGCGAATGCGAATGATTGTCAATAGGGACTGACGTTTCAGGCCACGGCGCGGGCGGGACGCGGTGGCGCGGCCGGCGGGCGTCCCACCGTGACCCGGCAGGCATGCTCGACCAGCGGTGCGAACTGGCGCAGGGCACGCTCGTAGACCTGGCGCTTGAACGGCACCACGTGCTCGGCCGGATACCAGAAATCCACCCAGCGCCAGATATCGAATTCCGGCTTGTCGGCGACATCCAGCTTCAGGTGGTCTTCGCGCCCGACAAAGCGCAACAGGAACCAGACCTGCTTCTGGCCGATGCACATCGGCCGCTGCTGATGGCGCAGGTAGCGTGCCGGCAGCCGGTAGCGCAACCAGCCCGGCGTGGTCGCCAGCACCTCGACATGATCCGGCTGCAGACCGGTTTCTTCCTGCAGTTCGCGGTACATGGCCTCGACCGGCGTCTCGTCGCTGCGCATGCCGCCCTGCGGGAACTGCCAGCCGTCGCGATGCACGCGGCGCGCCCAGAACAGCCGTCCGTCGCCGTTCAGCAGCACGATACCCACGTTCGGGCGGTATCCATCGACGTCGATCATGCCGGCCTCCTCGCCTGCCTCACGACCCGATGCTGCCACAGCGCACGAAGCCGCGGCAAGGCGCGCGGGCCTCTCGGGCTTGTACCATCGCCGCGCCGCCACTAAACTTGCGCGCCCTCGCCATCCGTCCGTCCGCACGACGCGCGCAGGCCGTGGCTATGTAGCTCAGCTGGTTAGAGCGTGGCACTCATAATGCCGAGGTCGGTGGTTCGAGTCCACCCATAGCCACCATTTCCCTTCGAAATATCAACGGCTTGCCTGGTGGCACAACGCCTCCTGCAAACGAGCCAGGCCCGGTTGTCTGCGACAGCGGCGCTCCGGGAAAGTAGAGTACCGGGACGAATCAGGGGCCGGCATGGCCAACGAAGAATTCAAGAAGACGCTGTGGAAACCGCCACCAAGCTGCGCGGCTTGAACACGCTAGTGATCGTCCAGATGACGCCAGAGGATCACCGACTCTTGATGGTGTCTTCGATCCACCGCACGTAAAAAGAAACGCGCGTGCTGGACACTTCCTGCCCGCATACACCCATGCGAAAGGTTCCGGCGCGCATCGCCAGCAGGTCCGACTTCGTTCCGTACAGGCCTTGGGCGAGGCCAGCCAGCTTCCACGTGCCGTGATCGTTGATCAGGACAGGTCCGCCGCTGTCGCCACTGCCCGTCATGCCCTCCAACGGCAGGGCAGCGCTGCCGCAGTCGAACTTGTAGTAGAGCCATTGGTTTTTGGCGGCCACGATCCGGTTGTACGCGCGGCGCAGCTGGGTTCGGTGTGGCGCGCCCGGGGCGGCTCCGGTCAAGCTGTTTCCGGTTGCACCTTTGCCGAAAATCTCCACTACGCGCCCGGGTTCGTCAGGGCGGAGATAGAGCTTCACTGGTTCGACGCCCTCGACCGGCTTCGCCAGTTCCAGCAATGCGATGTCGTGCATTGCGGCCCGATAGGATGCGAAGCCTGCCATCCACGCTGACGGATCCTCCGTCTTCATGTGTTTGACCAGATGGTTCCACTGTGTCCAGCTTTTCGGGAAATCCGGGTAGACGATGATGCGCACGACCGCCCTGCGCTTGCCGGCGATGGTCACGTAACGGTGTTCGGGCATCGCGATCATCATCTGCACGGCGTGTGCAGCCGTGAGTACCCATCGCTGCGCGATCAGGGTTCCGTGGCCCTCCATCGGCAGATCTGCCAGCGCCGGCATCGCGTTCGCGGGTACCCGGTATTTGGAGTCAGGAACGTCGCTGCGGATGACGACGGCGTTGGCCACCGCCGTGACCAGCACAAAGGCAAGCATCAAGTACCGAAAGCGTTTCATGGACACGGTATTCCGGTGAAGAGGGGCGGATTTGGTTGCGCAACTTGCGGGCGGAAGCAAAACCCAAGCATCCATGCCTTCAACCCATCGACTCCCTAATCCGTGGTACGGCAATTGGGGGCAGATCAGGCGTTAGGTTTCTTCACGTGGCGCGCATGGATCGCAATGACATGGTTGATCCAATTTGCATAGTAGGAGATACGCGAATTCGAGAATACTTGGCCGCAAACGCCGGGTACGAACCTGGAATGACCTTTTGGCCAATGCTTCCAGTCTGCCAAGCCAGCAAGCTCCCACTCGCCATCTACTTTGATTAGGACTGGACCACCGCTATCGCCATCACCCAACACGCCCTCAAGAGCCAATGCCTTGGAGCCGCAATCAAATCGGTAGTCCAACCATTGCTTGTGCACCTTCGTAACTCGGTTGTAAGCCCGACGCAACTGGCCCCGATGTGAAGAGTGCGGGTACTCGCCAACCTTGCCGTTACCCGTTGCTCCCTTGCCGAAAAGTTTGACGATCTCGCCCTGTTCGTTCGACGCTCGGTACAGCGCTACGGGCTTGACACCCTCAACGGGCTTGGCCAGTTCGATGAGAGCAATGTCGTGCATGGACTCGAATGCCGACTTGATCGCTGGCCAGTTCTTCACGCTCGGATGCTCCGCTGCTTGTTTGACTTTGTCGTAGTCCTTTTTGAAGCCTGGATACAAGAAGACGTGAGAGACGCTCCGCCACTCCCCATGTATTCGAACGCGCATGAGCATATAGCCTTGCGTGGCATGCGCAGCAGTTACCACCCAACGAGGCGCGATCAGCGTTCCTTGCCCCTCGCCGGGCAAATCTGCCAAGGCCGGCAAGGCGTTTTCGGAAACCAGGTATTGGGAGTCCGGAACGTCGCTGCGGATGACAACAGCGTTGGCCCCCGCGGTGACCAACACAAAGGCAAACATCAAGTATCGAAAGCACTTCATGGTCAGTGTGTTTCCTTGGTGGCTCAGTGTGCCGGGTGAACCGGTTTCAAGGTCAGTGGCGCCGACTTGCCGTTCTGGGTGAAGGTGCCGGTGAAAGTTTCGCTCGCGTTGTCAATCGAGCCGGAAACCGTGGCAGCGTGGCCCGGAACCGCGATCATGAAGCTCACGTGCGTGCCTTGCTGGCTGGGCGTCACCGGCGCGTCCTTGACGTTTTCTGACGGAATGTCGATGGTGAACGTCGGGCTGGCGCCATAGGTGACCATGTGCAGCACGACATCGGTTTCGCCGCCGATCTTTCCGGTCCAATCCTTGCGTGTGACCGGCAGGTCCAACGCTGGAATGCCATGATTGGTCTTCCAGCCGGTGCCTAGATACTCCATGAAGTTCGCGGTCTGCTCCGCCGTCTCCCGTCCGAAGCGATCGGCAACCAGATGCAGCGCGAGATCCACTCCCGAGGTCAACCCGCCTGCAGTAAAAGTGACCGGATCGGCCTGCACGTAGCGCACGTCCTTCACCAATTTTACGTCGGGAAACTCGCGCGCGAAGTCGCCGAAATACCAGTGGTGGGTGGTGGCCTGCTTGCCCTTCAGCAAACCCGCATGCGCAAGCTGAAAGGCGCCGGTGCACACCGACATGATGGTGACGTGTTGCGCGTGGATTTTCCCGAGCCACGCCTGAAGCTTTGCGCCACCCATCTGCGCGGGCACCACCACGATGTCCGGCGTGGGCGCATGGGCGAAATCGTAATCCGGCGTGATCGTCAGCCCGGGGTGGTTGGCGCCCTCGCTGTGCAACGGTGTGGTGCTGGCCGCCACGGTGTAAAGCTCGTATGGCGAAACATCCTTGCCCTGGGCATCCTTGATCGAGGTGTCCGCGAAGACTTCCCAGGGGCCGGCAACGTCCATCACGTTGACGTGACGGCTTATGGCAAACGCGACCTTGATCGGGCGCTGGTTCGCGGGCTTGGGATCTGCATGGCCGAGCATGGGCAGCATCGCCAGTAAGGCGACGAGCAAGACGTACTTCATGGTGAGTTTCCGACGGTCGGGGAAGCGCATCCTCGCATTGGCCGGGCCGGTGCGACGGACAGAACCCCGACGATTCCGGCCAAGCGCTCAGCGCGCGAACCGCTCCCGGTACTCACCGGGCGTGGCGCCGTAGCGTGCGCGGAAGGCACGGCGAAACACGTCTGCGCTGTGGAAGCCAACGCTGGAGGCAATGCGGTCGATGGAAGTCTTGTCGCGGGTCAGGCGCATGCAAGCCTGTTCCAGCCGCAGGTATTCGACGAATCGTGCGGGACTCGTGCCAAAGGTGTCGGCGAACACGCGTCGGAAATGACGCGGGCTCATCGATACCTGCTCGGCCATGCGCTCGCTGGTGATGTCGCCGTCCAGACGCGCCAGCAGCCAGTCCACCAGGGTGCTCATGCGACCGGTGGCCCTGGCCTGTGCCGCCAGTGGCGCAGAAAACTGGGTCTGGTTGCCCGGCCGTGTCACATACATCACGAGATAGCGCGCGACCGCGAGCGACGCCGCTGCGCCGAGGTCTTCCTCAACCAGGGCCAGCGCCAGGTCGATGCCGGCCGTCAGGCCGCCCGAGGTGGCGAAGCGACCGTCGCGCAGGAACAGCCGCTCCGGTTCGACATGGATGGCCGGGAACCGCCGCGCCAAGTCCTCGGCATACTGCCAGTGCGTGGCGACGCGACGGCCGTCAAGCAGACCGGTGGCTGCGAGCATGTAGGCGCCGGTGCAAACCGAGACCACACGGCGTGCGGTTTCGGCCTGCCGACGTAGCCAAGCGAGCAATTGCGGATCGGCATTGCCGAGGCGACTGCCGATGCCGCCCGGAATCAGCAGCGTATCGAGCGGCGGCGCATCTTCGATGCTGCATGCAGGAAGCACGACCAGACCATTCTCGGCGTGCACGGTGCCTGTGTGCGCGCCGATGACGTGAAGGCCGTATGGCGGCATTCCCGAGGCGAGCGCATTGGCGGCGCCGAACACGTCCAGCGGACCCGTAAGGTCAAGCGCCTGCATGTCGTCGTAGGCGAGCAGGCCGATCGTTTTGATGGGGGATGGCGGATTCATCGCGCTGCATCCTAGCAGTCCGGTTTCTGCGCTAGGACAATGAATCTGCTAGCTCGGTCGCTTGAACTGGCTCGAAGGGTCGGGACTCTTTCCCACCTGACCCCCTTGCGTGGAGTGACCGGCCGGGCGTAGTGCGTCAGAGTTGTGCCAGGCCGCCGTCGACGGCGACCTCGCTGGCGGTCACGAAGCTGCTGTCCTGCGACGCGAGAAAAGCGGCCACCGCTCCGATCTCCGCCGGATCGGCCATGCGCTGGAGCGGATTCATCGCGGCGAAGACCTTCTGGCCCTCCTCGCCCAGCGCTTCCTTCGCGAGTTCGGTCGCCGTCGGCCCGGGCGACAGCACGTTTACCCGGATGCCGGTGCCCTTCAGGTCCCCCGCCCAGGTCTTCGCGAGGTTGCGCACTAACGCCTTGCTCGCGCTGTAGGCGCTGAATGCCGGGGCGCCCGTGTCACGGCGGTCTTTCCATTCAGTCTGTTCATCGCTCACGGCTCCTGCTTGAAGAGGTCCTGGAAGATCAAAGGCCCCCAGCTCTTGTCCGCGCGCGCCTGCACAAGCGCGCCACCTTCCTCGAGCTTGCCGAGATTGACGGGCGCGAAACCGAGTTGTTCGGCGAGCGCCGCCACCGACGCTGTGGCACCTTCGTCGTCGCTCGACAGGAACACGACCCGCCGGCCGCCCTTGACGTGCGGGTCGGCGGCCAGGGTGCCGGCGAGGAGATGATTGAAACCCTTCACCAACCGGGCACCCGGGAAGGCTTGCGCGACGACGGCAGAAGAGACGCCAAACCCGTTCATCGCGTCGATGATCGTCTTGCCCTGCCAGCTCGCCAGAGTTTTGGCGACTTCGCGATGCTCCTCGAATGGAACGGCCAGAAAAATGATGTCCGCCTTGATGGCTTCCCGCAGTGTCCTGGGGACGACCGTGGGCCCGATCGCCTGCGCCTGCGGCGCCAGGGCTTCGGGTGGCCGCCGACTGGCGACCGCGACTTCGATGTTTTTCCGGGCAAAGGCGCGGGCGAGGGCTTGGCCCACGGCGCCGAAACCGATGATTGCGTAGCTCATGTCGTTCTCCATTTCAGTACCGGGATTGGGTGCGGTCCGTCCCGTTCGGGTCGGCTGCCCAACCGATCTGGCGCTCTTGACACATCAATCCAATTGACTAAACATCGCTTGATACGATCTATTTTCTAGATGACCATGCTCGACAACGTCACCATCAACCAATTGCGCGCGTTCGTTGCGGTCTGCGATCAGGGAAGCTTCTCGGGTGCGGCGCGGAAACTCAGGCGCGCGCAGTCGGCCATCAGCCATGCGATCAAGGCGCTGGAAAGTGCGTTCGATGTCGCATTGTTCGAGCGCAACACACGCAAGGCGCAGCTCACCGCGGCGGGCCGCAGCCTTTTGCCGGACGCGCGGGCGGTGATTTCACGCACGGAAGAAATGAAGAACCGCGCCGGCTCGATCGCCAAAGCCGGGGTGCCGCAGGTTTCGGTTGCAGTCGATGCCTACTTCCCGCGCGCCCACCTGATCGACTGTTTGCGGACGCTGCAAGCGGAGTTCCGCACCGCAGCGATCAACCTGCGGATCACGACCATGCAGGGCGGTGAGAGCCTGGTGTTCGAAAGGGTGTGTGCCTTGGCCGTCACGATCGAGAACGTGCCGGAAGTGAACCCGGATGCCATTGAACGCAGTTGGCTATGCGAGGCGGAGATGGTGACGGTGTGTGCGCCATCCCATCCGCTCACTTCCACACCGAATCCCATTCCCATGGACGAGTTTGGCCGACACATTCAGATCGTCGTGACGGACAACCAGCCCGGAGCGGAAAAGACCCAGCAGGGAGTCGCGGGCAAGCGCCAGTGGCTGGTCAATGATCTCGGCGCCAAGCGTGACCTTCTCAAGGCCGGCCTGGGCTGGGGGCACTTGCCGCGACAGCTCGTCGCCGAGGATCTGGTGAGCGGGCAGCTCGTCGAACTCGAGCGCCGCGCCTGGCACCTCCGTCCGCTCACGTTCGTGATCTCGCAGCGCCGGGGCTACGATTTTTCCCCATGCGAGTCGCGGCTGGTCGAGCTTCTTGGCAAAACTTAGCTTCATGCTCAAAAAAGGCATGGTGTACTCACCTGAATATGGAATGATCGCTTTTACCGTTCCGTTGTTCGACGAATTCATGCGCCGCGCGCCGTACAATGGGCCGATGGATATCTTCAAGATCTTCAGCATCGAGGCCGCGCACCGGCTGCCGCAGGTGCCCGACGGGCACAAGTGCGCGCGGCTGCACGGCCATTCGTTTCGCATCGAGGTGCATGTGCGCGGGCCGATCGACGCCACTACCGGCTGGGTGATGGATTACGCCGATATCAAGGCTGCGTTCGCGCCGCTGTTCGAGCAACTGGACCATCGCTACCTCAACGATATCGAGGGTCTGGACAATCCGACCAGCGAGGTGCTGGCGCGCTGGGTCTTCCGGCGGCTGCGCCCGGCGCTGCCCGGCGTGCAGCGCGTCGTGGTCCATGAAACCTGCACGGCGGGCGCGATCTGTACCGTGGACGATCTCTGACGCGTCGCGTCATAACTGGCTTTGGCAGTCCGCCGGGAAATTCCTTGATCTGCCATAAGTAGCTGTTTTATAGCCCGTTCAGCGGGCGTTGCCATTATTTGTTGCATTGCACCAAAAGCCTTGCTAAGCTGTCGCCCACACTCGGAACATCTCCGACGGAGCAGACAGATCATGAATACCCAGACTTTCGCGTTCGCCAAGCAGTTTGCCGACAACGCCTTCAAGGCCCAGGCCATCGTGCTGAAGAGCTTCGAGCAGGCGGCCAACCTGCAGTTGAAGGCCCTGGAGCAGCAGTCCAAGACGACTGCCGCGTTTGTTGCCGAGGCGATGGAAGCCCGCGACTTCGACGCCGCCCGTGCGCTGTGGGAAAAGGGTGTCACCCTGAACCGCGATGGCGCCGAGCGCGCCGTGGCCGTGAACCAGGAGCTGATGGGCATCGCGCAGAACACCGCCGAGACCCTGGGCAGCCTGAGCCGCGAGCAGCAGGCTGCCGGCGTGGCTGCCGCCGCCTCCACCTCGAAGAAGGCCGCGCGCTAAGCGACGCCAACGTTTTCGCGCCCCTCCCCTACGGCTGGCCCCGAAGGATCGGGGTTGCCCCGGCGCGATCGCAGGCCGGACGGTTCGCCGTCCGGCCTTTTTTTGGCCGCACGCGCGCGCGGGTTTCGCCGCGCACGTTTGCTTGCGGCTCGCGCGGACGCGCTGATATAATTCTTGGACTTTGCTGACCGGTTTGCAGCGTCCGATCCACCGGCGCGCCGCAAACCCCGCCACCAAGTGAATTCAGGTGATTAATTCGATCGCTGGCGGCCGCCGAATGGCCGCGCGCATGGTTGTCTGGCAGGCTGTCGTGGTGCTGGTCGCGGCCGCGCTGTTCCTGATCCAGGGACCGGGCGCGACGCTGGCGGCGCTGCTCGGTGGCTGCCTGGTCATGTTGGGCACCGTGTTGATGGCGCTGCGCGTATTCACCGGCGGCGTCCGCGTGGGGGCGGGCATGGCACTGGCCGACCTGATCGTCGGCATGGGCTTGAAGTGGGTCGTGATCATCGGGGGCCTGTACGTGCTGCTGGCACAGTGGCACCAGGCACCCTTGCCGGTGCTGGCAGGGATGGGCGCGGCAATGGCGGTTAACGTGGCGGCACTGAGGTTCAAGGACCAAGCATGATGATCGAAGCGCCCGAGGGGCTCTCCGAATACATTTCCCATCACCTCAAGAACCTGACGCTGCGCTTCGGCGACGGCCTGTTCGGCACGGTGAACCTGGACTCGATCGGCGTATCGCTGGTGCTCGGCGTGCTGTTCAGCGCGTGGTTGTACATGCGCGCGCGGCGCGCCACCGCCGGCGTGCCCTCGCGCGGCCAGGCGCTGGTCGAATTGCTGGTCGAGTTCGTCGACGGCCAGGTCAAGGACGTGTTCCACGGCGACCGCCGCCTGCTCAGCCCGCTGGCGCTGACGGTGTTCGTGTGGGTGCTGCTGATGAACCTGATGGACGTGCTGCCGCTGGACGTGATCCCGCAGGCGATGGGCCTGGTCGGCGCCGAACATTTCCGCGCGGTGCCCACCGCCGACCTCAACACCACCGCCGCCATGTCGCTGACGGTGTTCGTGCTGATCATCTTCTACAGCTTCAAGGCCAAGGGCGCTGGCGGCTACATGAAGGAGTTGTTCACCGCGCCGTTCGGGCCGTGGCTGGCGCCGTTCAACCTGGTGCTCAACATCATCGAGCTGCTGGCCAAGCCGATCAGCCTGGCGATGCGACTGTTCGGCAACATGTACGCCGGCGAGCTGGTATTCATGCTGCTGGCCGGCCTGCTCGGCGCCGGCAGCGCCATCCTGTTCAGCTTCGGCATCCTCGGTTACCTGGCCTGGGGCATCTTCGAACTGTTGATCATCGTCATCCAGGCCTTCATCTTCATGGTGCTGACCGTGGTCTACATCTCCATGGCGCACGAGCATCACTGACCCGTTCCACCCCTTCATCCAACCGAACTTTTTCGACTTCCTCTGCAGGAGAACCCCATGGAAGCCTTGCAACAAATCATCGGCAACATCCAGGCCTTCACCGCGATCGGCGCGGGCCTCATGATCGGTCTCGGCGCGTGCGGCGCCTGTATCGGCATGGGCGTGATGGGTTCGAAGTTCCTCGAAGCCGCCGGACGCCAGCCGGAACTGATGCCGGTGCTGCAGTCGCGCATGTTCCTGCTGGTCGGCCTGATCGACGCTTCGTTCCTGATCGCGCTGGCGATGGGCATGTACTTCGCCATCTCCAACCCGCTGCTGCAGGCCGTGCGCACCGCCGCTGGCGGTTGATCGCGGTCGCTGCACCCTTGTCGGCGCGGATGCCTGCGGGTTTTCCGCGCCACCTTTGGCTGAACCACGGATAGCGTATCGATGAACATCAACGCCACGCTCATTGGCGAAGCGATCGCCTTTGCATTGCTGATCTGGTTCTGCATGCGCTTCATCTGGCCGCCGTTGCTCAATGCGATCAGCGAACGCCAGCAGAAGATCGCCGACGGCCTGGCCGCGGCCGAACGCGCGCGCGCCGAACTCAAGCAGGCCGACGCCCAGGTCGCCGACGAGGTGCGCAAGGCGCGCCAGCAGGCCACCGAGATCGTCGGCAAGGCGCAACAGCAGGCCAGCCAGATCCTTGACAAGGCGCGCGCCGATGCGCAGGCCGAAATCGTGCGTCAGCAGGCCGGCGCGCAGACCGAGATCGACCGCATGACCGAGCGTGCGCGCCAGGAACTGCGCGGCCAGGTCGCCATGCTGGCGGTGCAGGGCGCCGAGAAGATCCTGCAGCGCGAGATCGACCCGGCCGCGCACAAGGCGCTGCTCGACCAACTGGTCACCGAGCTGCAGGCGTAACGCGATGGAAACCGCAACCCTGGCCCGTCCGTACGCCCGCGCCGCCTTCGAACTGGCCAGCGAACAGCATGCGCTGGACGCCTGGTCGGCACAGTTGGCGACCGCCGCGGCCATTTCGGCCAACCCGCGCATGGCCGCCATGAACAACGACCCGCGCGTCGAGCCGGCCGAGCTGGCGGCGCTGTACCGGCCGCAGGACGTCGCCGCCGATGCGCCGTTCGCGCATTTCCTGGCGGTGCTGGCGGACAACCGCCGGCTGCCGCTGCTGGCGGACGTGGCGCAACTGTTCGACACCCTGCGCCGCGAATCCGAGCACAAGCTGAAGGTGCGCCTGCGTTGCGCCACCGCGCCGGAACCGGCGCAGACCGAGCGCATGACGGCCGCGCTCAAGCAGCGTTACCACAGCGACATCGAGCTGGACGTCGTGGTCGACCCGGACATGCTGGGCGGCGCCGTGCTGGACATCGGCGGCCTGGTCATCGACGGTTCCATGCGCGCCCGCCTGGCACAACTGCAAACCGCGCTCACGCGCTAACGGAAACTACTCATGCAGAACACTCTCAACCCCTCCGAAATCAGCGAGCTGATCAAGACCCGCATCGAGCAGTTCAAGCTCAATGCCGAAGCCCGCAACGAAGGCACGCTGATCAGCGTGTCCGACGGCATCGTGCGCATCCACGGCCTGGCCGATGCGATGCAGGGCGAGATGATCGAACTGCCCGGCGACACCTTCGCGCTGGCGCTGAACCTGGAGCGCGACTCGGTCGGCGCGGTGGTACTCGGTGATTACGAGCACCTGCGCGAGGGCGACACCGCCAAGACCACCGGCCGCGTGCTGGAAGTGCCGGTCGGTCGCGAACTGCTTGGCCGCGTCGTCGACGCACTGGGCCGCCCGATCGACGGCAAGGGCCCGATTGAGGCCACGCTGTCGAGCCCGATCGAGAAAGTCGCGCCGGGCGTGATCTGGCGCAAGTCGGTCGACCAGCCGCTGCAGACCGGTTACAAGTCGGTCGACTCGATGATCCCGATCGGCCGCGGCCAGCGCGAGCTGATCATCGGCGACCGCCAGACCGGCAAGACCGCGCTGGCGATCGACACCATCATCAACCAGAAAAATTCGGGCATCACCTGCGTTTACGTCGCCATCGGCCAGAAGCGCAGCTCGGTGGCCAACGTGGTG
>DASSBH010000108.1:0-6550 GCA_035698945.1 Oleiagrimonas sp. | reverse complement strand
CATGCCGATGCCGGCGGCGGCAAAACCATAGTGCCAGTTGACCTTCTGGCCCAGGAAACGCCGCGTGGAGCGGTACATGATCAGGCCCAGCACCATGCCTATGCCGGCGGCGGCAAAGCCATAGTGCCAGTTGACCTTCTGACCCAGGTATCCGCAAATCAGTGGTCCGAGGAAACCGCCCAGGTTGATGCCCATGTAGTAGATGGAAAAACCCGCATCGCGGCGCGAGCCGCCTTCGGGGTAAAGGTCGCCCACCAGCGTGCTGGTATTGGGCTTGAGCAGGCCGGTGCCGATCACGATCAACACCAGACCAATGAAGAACGACATGCGGCTGGGAATGGCCAGCGTGAAATGCCCGAGGGCGATGATGATGCCGCCGTACCACACGGCGCGCTGCTGGCCGATCAGGCGGTCGGCGATCCAGCCGCCGGGCAGCGAGGTCAGATACACGCCGGCCATGTACAGGCCGTAGATGGCCGTGGCGGTCTTGTCGTCCAGACCCATGCCGCCCTTGTCGAGGGTCGCCACCATGAACAGCACCAGCAGGGCGCGCATGCCGTAGAAGCTGAAGCGTTCCCACATTTCGGTGAAGAACAGGGTGGTTAGTCCGACCGGATGGCCCAGAAGGGTGCGTTCGGCGGTGGCGGGTGTGGCAGGCATCGGATATCCCGGAAGTCGACACGAATGCGGCAGGTTCAATGAAAATTCATGCTTCTGTCAAATGCCGGGTGGCCTCTTGACGGCATCAGGCATTCGGGTGGAAGGTGAACAAATGGGTTCAGCATCAGTCCAAGCAGACAGTCGGAAAGCGAGTCGGCCATGAAATCGAAGACCAGCATCGTGGTATGGGTAGTGGCCCTGGTGGTGATTGCCCTCATCATTATTGGCGCCTGGTTTGTACGTCACGGAGCCCACGCCCCCGCAAGCCGGCCCGCATCGGCCGTCACGGCAGCGGCGCCGGCATCAGCGCCAGCCATTCAGCACCCCATTGCCCAGGCCGCATCCACGCCGGCATCGGCGTCCAGCGTGCCGCTGCCGACGCTGGATGAAAGCGACGAAAGCGTGACGGCGGCATTGGCGCGTCTGGGCGGCGGTGCGCCGATCGGCAAACTGCTGGCCAACCGGCACATCATCCAGCGCATCGTGGCCACCGTGGATGCGCTGCCACGGCATGAACTGGGCCGCAACATCCTGCCGCTGAATCCGCCGGCGGGCGATTTCGTGACGACTGACGCCAACGGTCAGCTGGTTCTGGCGTCGTCCGATTTTGCCCGCTACGACCCTTACATGCAGTGGGCGCGGCAGGCCGATGTGTCCCAACTGGTGGCGTGGTACGTGCACGCTTACCCGTTGTTCCAACAGGCCTATCGCGAGCTGGGTTATCCCCATGGCTATTTCAATGACCGGCTGGTCGCCGTGATCGACCATCTGCTCAAGGCGCCCGAGCCGCAGGGGCCGATTGCACTGGTGAAAACCGACAAGGGCTATGCCTTTGCCGATCCGGCACTGGAGGGCCTTTCGGCCGGACAGAAGCTGATGGTGCGCGTGGGGCCGGCCAACGAGAAACTGATCAAGCAGAAGCTGCGCGCCGTCCGTGCCGCGGTGACCGGCGAACACGGGCCCGAACACGGGCCGGCGGCGTCATCCAGCGAATAGCCAGGTCATATCGGCTTGGCGGCGGATACCAGATGCGTGGCCCACGGCGGGCCGCCGTACCAGAAGCGCCAGCCCATATCCCTGCGTGAGACGTCGGTCATACCGAGCTCGCGCAGACGTTCGGCGTAGCTGTCGATGTGGCGAAAATCGGCGATCAGGAGCCGCCCGCCAGGACGCAGAACGCGCACCGCCTCGCCGATGGCTTTTTCGCGCTCCGACACCTTGCGGATGTTGTGCAGTGCCAGGCTGGAAACCACCAGATCGAAACCGGCATCGCCGAAGGGCAGGGCGCTCATGTCGCCGGTATGAAGTTCCACGCGATCGGCCACGCCCTCGGCGCGTGCGTTGGCCCGGGTGACGGCTTCGTCATTGCCGGACTGGTCGAGCGAGCGCCACAGGTCGATGCCCACCGCCTTGCCGCCGTCGAGATGGCGCGCCACTTCCAGCAGCACCAGACCGCGCCCGCAGCCCATGTCCAGCACCCGTTCGTCACCGTCCAGGTGCAAGGCATCGATCAGTTCCGCCCACACCTCGAACTTGCCGCGCCGCGTGGTGTAGATGAAGCTGCCAGCCATCCCCAGAAGTGCGACCCCGTACAAACCCAACCATAGTGGGCCATACTCCGGCGGTACCGGGCCGGTGGCCCAGCCCGCGGCCATGAGGATGCAGATGATGCCGCCAATCAGCATGCCGACGATCGCATAGGGAGCGTCGAATCCATAATGTCCCTGGCGGGGCGGTCGAGCTTGTGCGTGCATGATCCGGCTCCCGAAGGTGAAACCTGATGATGGCCCCGGCGTTAGGATGACGCAATGCGGGGTCTGTATGTCTTGCGGAGCCTTTTCATGCCCATTCATGCGACGCAACGCCTGTTTTTTGCCGCCTTGCCGGATGCTCCCGCGCGGGCGCAACTGGCGGCGCTGGCTGAGCGGCTGAAGCAGGATTACCCGGCACGCTGGATACGCCCGTCGCGTTATCACTTGACGTTGTGTTTTCTGGGTGCGCGGGAAGGCTTCGAGGCGTCGTTCATCGAGCAGGCCAGACAGGCTGCGTCCCGCGTGCATATGGCGGCTTTTGTCTGGCGTCCCGATCGCGTCGCCGGCTTTCGTGCGGCGCGACCGCCTTGCGTGTTGCGGGCAGATGCGGTCGATGCGTCATTGCAGCATCTGCACCAGACCTTGCTCGAAGCCTTGGTCCAACAGGGCGTGAGCGTGTCTGACCGGCACCGCTACCTGCCGCACGTCACCCTGGGCTATGGCCGTGATCGCGCCATGACGGCAAGGACGGTGCCGACGGTGGCGTTTCCGGTGCGTGCGTTCGTGCTGCTGCACAGTGTGCCGGGGGAAGCCGATTACCGCGAACTGGGTCGCTGGCCACTGGATGGAACATGAGCGCGGCGATTCGGACAACGTGCAGCATGTGGCCCGATGGCGCACAATCGGAGTCCCATCGGTGTTTCGGAGATCGATCATGCGCATGTCCATCCTGATCTTGTCCCTGGCGGCCATGGCTCTGCCATGGGCGGCGCAGGCGCACACCGCACCGGCTTCGGCGAGTTCGACGCATGCCGTGCCGGCCTACGTGACGGCCGCCATCAACGATCCGGCGCGCAAGGCCGACAAGGCGGACGATGCGCGCCGCAAGATGGCCGCCGTCATGACCTTCACCGGCGTCAAGCCCGGCGATACCGTGGTCGAACTGGCGCCCGGCAGCGGCTACTGGACGCGCGTGTTCAGCCGGATCGTCGGCCCCAAGGGGCACGTGTACACCATCTGGCCGAAACAGATGCTCAAGTACTCGAAGAAAAGTCTGGCCAAATGGAAACAACTTTCCGCCACGCCGCACTATGCCAACGTGAGCGTGCAAGTGGAGCCGGCGCAGACGTTGACCGTGCCGACCAAGGCCGATGTCGTGTTCACTTCGCAGAACTATCACGATTACCACAACATGGGCATCGACGTTGTCGCGTTCGACAAGAGCGTGCATGACGCGCTCAAGCCCGGCGGCGCGTTCGTCGTCATCGACCACGTGGCTCCGGCGGGTTCGGGCACCAGCGATACCGACACGCTGCATCGCATCGATCCGGCGGCGGTGAAAAAGGAAATCGAGTCGGCAGGTTTCGTCTTCGACGGCTCCAGCGATGCGTTGCACAACCCGAACGATCCACACACCGCGACGGTATTCGACAAGTCCATCCGCGGTCATACCGATCAGTTCATTTTCCGCTTTCGTACGGTGCCGCCTGCAGTTCATTGATGAGGGCACAGAACAGGCGCGTGGTGATCGACACCAACGTGTGTCTGGATCTTTTCATCTACCGTGACCCGGCGTCGTTGCCGTTGATGCATGCATTGCAGACGGGCGATGTCGTCGGGGCCACGCGTACGGATTGCCGCGACGAATGGTTGCGCGTGCTGCGTTATCCGCAGATCGAGACGGATGAGGTGCAGTACCGTGCAGCCTGCGCGACCTACGACACATGGTTGCGATCACTTTCGCCCCCAACGACGGCACCGGCCATGGTTGCCGCCAACCTGCCGCGCTGCAGCGATCCGGACGATCAGAAGTTCCTCGAATTGGCGCTGGAGTCGGGGGCGAGTGCTCTTGTCACCAAAGACAAGGCGCTGCTCAAGCTCAACCGCAAAACACACAAACTTGGCCTGTTCACCATTCTGACGCCGTTTGACTGGTGCAAGATCTAGTTCCATTTCTATTTCATAAGCGCATCAATAATCCATGGCCAAGCTACGATGGAACGTACCTTGGTAGTGGCTTCTTCGGTACAACGTAGCGATGCGATCAGATGATCTTCGAGGGCATCAAGGCTGTCGAAGACCCGGTTGTGAAAATGTTTCTCGCGTAGTTCGTCCCACAGGTGCTCCACGGGATTGAGTTCGGGCGCATATGGCGGCAAGGGAAGCAGATGCATATTCGCAGGCACACGCAAGGCGTTGCTGCGATGCCAGCCGGCCCCATCAAGCACCATCACGATGTGTTCGTCGCCATGGCGCTGGGCCACCTCGTCAAGAAAGACTTGCATGCAGTTCGTATTGACGTGCGGTAGCACCAAGGTGTCGAGTACGCCGCGTTGCACATCCACGGCGGCATAAGCGTAGGTGTATTCGTGGGTGAGCATGGCCTGACACAACGGTCGTATCGGCTTGGGCGCCCAACATCGACGCACGTCGTTGATGCGTCCGAACCGCGCCTCGTCTTGGAACATCAGCGTGATCGGCGCCCCTTGGGCCCAGTCTTGGCGGAGTCCCCGGATTTCTTGGGGGAGTTTTTTTTCCAGTCCTGCTGAGCTTGGGCATCACTTTGCGGGTGCTGTTTGTCCGGCGCAAGCTTCCGCCAACCGTGACGATGCAGCAGGTTATAGACCGTTGATAACGCCATCGGTCGACCCAGTGCTTCCTCCAGAGCGGGCTTGATTTCGGGCACGACCAGTACTCCGCCGGTACGTGCGCGATCCAGGAAAGGCTTTAGCACCTCGGCCTCGCGTTCCGGTGTGAAGTTCGCATGGTGTCGTCCACCACGCGCCGGGGCGCTGCCGTCGCCCACCACCTCGCCACGAATGAAGGCGTTGCGTAGGCGGCTCGTCCAGCCCACGGACAACCCGATGGCCTGCGCGGTTGCCTCCAGGCTCAGCCCTTGATCCAGCGGCAGCACCACCGCTTGCGCCTGTCGCAATTGCTCCACCGTCTTGGCCTCGGCAATCGTTTGACGTGCCTGTTCAACGACTTCTTGCCCCTTCGCGATTCTTGCCATCACACTCACCATGGTCGGCTGCGATGGTCTTATTATTCACCTATTGAAATAGAAATGGAATCAGATCTCAGGGCTCGCGTCCAACCCCTTTTCCGGCCTGTCGCCGCCAACATGAAACGTTAACCGAAGGCGCGTTGGACATCGAACGTGCCCCCGTCACGCATGAGGTAGTAGCCCGCGCGTGCCAGCTTGTGCGCGACCGCCTTGATCGCGATGATCTTGTGCCGCTTGGCGGCCTTGCGTTGGTACCAGGACTGGATCGGTGGGCTGTAGCGTAAGGCGAAGTTGGCGGCCTCGATCCATGCCCAAGCCAGATACTTGTTGCCGCACTTGCGATTGCCTTGGCCCTTCTTCTTGCCGTTGGAGATACGCTCGCTTTTTACCAGGCGTGCGTAGGAAACGTAATCGCCCACGCTGGCAAAACGACTGAGCTCACCGGTTTCCAGCGTGATGGTCAATCCCAGAATGCGCCCGATCCCGGGCGTCGTGCACAGGGCCACACGTTCACCTTGACGCGGGTGCGCAGCGAGAACCCATTTTTCCACCTGCTGAACCTGCTCTTCGACACTTCGCCAGACACTCAATTGGGCCAGTACCGACAAGCGTACACAGGGGTCGGGGAAAGCTTGCTCGATGGCTTCGCCAGTCAGTTGCCGGAAAGCATTGGCCGAGAGGGATTGCCCCGTATGCCGGGCCCAGGCCGATTGCACCGATTGCAGCACACCCACGCTCTGCCGTACGAAATAAAAGCGGCGCCTGAGCAGGTCACGCACCGCACGTTCGGCACGTGGGTAGATGTAGCCTTCGGGCAAAATGCCCAGACGCATCAAGTGCGCGAGGTGCCGTGCGTCGGTGTCGTCGCCGCTGTATTTCAGCCCGGCATATTGCGGCACGGCGGCGGTGTTGACCAAATGCATCCGGTAGCCGTGCTCGGCCAGACCGTCGACCAGCCAGTACCAGTTGTAGGTCGATTCCACGGCAACGCCAGCGATCTCGTCGTGGAACGGTTCCAGTGCCCGCAGGATCGTGCCAAGTTTGTTGGGAATCCGCCGTTTATTAACCGCCGCAAGCAGAGAACAAAAGCGAAGGCTTTGGGACGCTCGCGTCTGAGAACCTGCTTCAGGTT
>DASSBH010000107.1:0-10088 GCA_035698945.1 Oleiagrimonas sp. | reverse complement strand
CGCCGAACGATGCTCACGACGGCGGGCAGTGCCCGCCCTACGAACATGACTTCCGACGCTCTCCGCGGCGCGGCAATGGTGGCAAAGTGGGGTTTTCACCTCGGGCCACCCCCATGCCTCGTCTCCGTTTGCTGACCGCCGCCCTGACGCTCGGCCTGGCCGCCGGCGCCGTCGCCGCCACTCCCGCCACCACGCATCAGCCGACGCTGACCCAGCTGACCCGCAACTCCGGCGGCGTCATGCCGGCCGCGCAAAAGCGCGTGCATTTCGATCACGTCGCCTTGCACATCACTGTGCATCCCGAGACAAAAAGCATCGACGGCTTCGCGCGCCTCACCTTCACCGCCAAGCAAGCCACCGATGATCTGCTGCTGGACCTGGATCGCAACCTGCCCATCAGCACCATCACGATCGACGACAAACCCCTGGCCCGGTCGGCCTGGAGCAACCCGCAAGGTCGCATCCACATCCAGTTGCCCGAGACATTGGCTGCGGGAAGCATGGTGACCGTGGGCGTGCGCTACAGTGGTCATCCGCACGTGGCCGAAAATCCACCCTGGGGCCTCGGCGGCTTCGTCTGGAGCCATACCAAGGACGGCAAGCCGTGGATAGCCAGCGCCGTGGAAGGCAGCGGTTGCGACCTGTTCTGGCCCTGCATCGACAACCCGGAAGGTGAGCCGGACTGGGTCGACCTCTACGTCACCGTGCCCAAACCGCTGGTGGCGCCCGGCAACGGCGTGCTCATCGGCATCACCGACAAGGGCGACGAGCGCACTTTCCATTGGCGCGCCAAGCAACCGGACACCTACGCCGTGGCCATCAACGTCGCGCCCTACAAGCACCTGCACGGCGAATATCACAGCCGTTACGGCAACACCATTCCGATGGATTTCTGGTATCTGCCGGGAGAGAAGAAGCAGGCTGAAAAACTGTTCGCCACCTTCCCCAGCATCCTCGATTTCTTCGAGCAGGAAATCGGCCCGTATCCCTGGGGCGACGAAAAGATGGGCGTGGTGGAAACACCGTACCTGGGCATGGAGCACCAGACCATCAACGCCTACGGCAACCATTTCCGGCCCGATCCGACCGGCTTCGACCGCCTGCTGCAACACGAATTCGCGCACGAGTGGTTCGGCAACCAGCTGACCAATGCCGACTGGGACGACATGTGGCTGCACGAAGGCTTCGGCACCTACATGCAGCCGCTTTACGCGCAATACCTGCATGGCGACATGGGCTACTTCGCCTGGCTGCACGGCCTGCGCCTGAAAATCGAGAATCGGCGCCCGATCGTATCGGGCAAGCCGATGACCGAGGAAGGGGTCTACGACGAAAAAACCGGCCCCGGGCAGGACATCTACAACAAGGGCGCGCTGATGCTGCACTCGCTGCGCGGCCTGATCGGCGACCAGGCCTTCTTCAAGTCCATCCGCCTGCTGGTCTACGGGCGCGACGATCCGAAACCCGGCAACTTCAAGCCACGCTATGCCACCACGCGCAACTACATCGACATCGTCGACAAGGTCACCGGGCGCAAGCTGGACTGGTTCTTCAACGTCTACCTGTACCAGGCCAAGCTGCCGAAGCTCGACGTCACACGCCACGACGGCACCCTGTCGCTGCGCTGGGAGACGCCGCACGACCTGCCCTTCCCGATGCCGGTGGAGGTCAAGGTAGGCGACACGCTGCACACCCTGCCGATGACCGACAAGCGCGGCCAGCTGACAGTCAAGCCGGGCGAAACAGTCATCGTCGACCCGCACTCCAAGCTGTTGCGGCAGCAGGCCTACATCAAGACCTGGCAGGATTGGGTGCGCAAGCAGCGCGCCAAGCGTCGCCACTCGTCGTGAGTGAGCTTGGCTCTCGCAGATAGCCCCTCACTCGCGCTCTTGTTTCTTTTCTTGTGTAGGAGCGAGCCTGCTCGCGACCAATCGGCCTCAAGGCCCAATCATGCGCCGAGGCTGATCGCCTGCAGGCAGGCTCCTACAGGCGCGCGGTAACCTGAGCTGCTGTTGTAGGAGCGAGCCTGCTCGCGATCGGCGTGCCTGATACACCCGGCAAATCTGATCGCGAGCAGGCTCGCTCCTGCGATGGATGGTTCGCGCGCGACGTTCCGGGTCAGTAGCTCGAAGCTGCCTGACCCGCATCGCTGCTGACCACCTTGAGCGCCGGCAAGCCGAAGCCGGGTGTCTGCTTGCCGCCGTAGGGCAACACTTCAGCCGCCAGCTTGGGCTTGGCGTGGATCAGTTCCACCTCGTCGGCCACGATGTGGGCGGTTTCGTCCAGCATCACATCGTGGGCGTTCTCGGCTTCCTTCTCGTCCTTGATCTGGTTTTTCAGGCTGCGCTCGTCCGGCTGCAGGCCATCGTCCAGTTGCACCTGGATGCTGTCGGTGCTGCCGTCGATAGCCTTGTGGCGGGCGTTGAACGATTTCTGCAACGCCTCGAAATGCTTGCGCTGGGCCTCGCGCTTGTCGGCGTTGAGCGACACTTCGGTGCGCGCGCGGTTCTTGCGGTAGACCGCGAGCTCGTCAAGCAACAGTTGCCAGGCAGCCGATTTGGCCACGCGCTGCTGGTGCTTCTTTTCCAGCGTCGGAACCAGTGCCTGAAGGTCGGCCACCTTTTGATACTGGGCCGGCGCAATGTGCGTCCACGGCAGGGCGTTGTCGTAGGTGTCCTCGCCGAAATCCTTGGCATCGCCGTTCTTGGGGAAGCCGATGTCCGGCTTGACGCCACGCAACTGGGTCGAGCCGCCGTTGATGCGGAAGAACTTGGCGATGGTCATCTTCAGCTCACCATAGGTCGGCTTCTTGCCGGGGTGGCTGCCGAAGCGGTCCAGGTTGACCAGGTTCTGCACCGTGCCCTTGCCGAAGGTGGGCTCGCCGATGACAATGCCGCGCCCATAGTCCTTGAGGGCGGAGGTGAAGATTTCCGAGGCCGAAGCCGTACCGCGGTTGACCAGCACCGCCAGCGGACCGGCCCAGATCATGCCCGGATCGGTATCCGCGTCCACTTCCACGCTGCCGTCGCTTTGGCGCACCTGCACCACCGGACCCTTGTCGATGAACAGGCCGGTCAGTTTGACCGCCTCGCTCAGCGAACCGCCGCCGTTGTTGCGCAGATCCACGACGATGCCGTCGACGCCTTTCTGCTTGAGCTCCTTGAGCAGCTTGGCCACGTCGCGCGACGCGCTCTTGTAATCGGGATCGCCGGCGCTGCGGGCGGCGAAGTCTTCGTAGAAGGAAGGCAGGTCGATCACGCCGATGAGGTGCGTCTTGCCGTCCTCGGTGACCTTGATGATCTTCTTCTTGGCCGCTTGCTCCTTGATGGTGACCTTCTCGCGGGTCAGCGTCACCACCGTGTGCTTGCCGTCCAGGCCGGCCTTGGCCGGGATGATTTCCAGGCGCACCACGGTGCCTTTCTTGCCGCGGATCTTGTCGACGACGTCGTCCAGGCGCCAGCCGATGACGTCCATCATGCAACCGTCCTTGCCCTGGGCCACGCCGACGATGCGGTCGCCCACGTGGATCTGGCCGGAATCGGAAGCCGGACCACCCGGCACCAGTTCGCGGATCTGGGTGTAGTCGTTGTCTTCCTGCAGCACCGCGCCGATGCCTTCCAGCGACAGGCGCATGGCGATGGCGAAGTTTTCCGCCCGACGTGGGCCGAAATAATCGGTGTGCGGGTCGGTGGTGCGGGCCACGGTATCCATGAAGAGCTGGAAAGCGTCCTGGCCATCCAGTTGATGGATGCGGTCGATGTAGCCCTTGTAGCGGCGGTCGAGCACCTTGCGGATATCCGCCGGCTTCTTGCCGGTGAGCTTGAGGCGCAGCCAGTCGTTCATGACACGCTTTTTCCACAGCGCATCGAGTGCCTGCGCATCCTTGGGCCACGGCGCGTTTTTGCGGTCGAGGTCGAAGGTGGCGTCGGTCGTGAAATCGAAATGCTGCTTGAGCAGGCTGCGCGCATATTCGAACCGGTCGAGCGCGCGCTTGACGTACAGGTTGAACATGGCGAACGGGCCGGACAGGTCGCGGTTCCAGATCGCGTCGTCCAGCTTGGTCTTGAGCGGCGCGAACTTGTCGACGTCGGCCTGCGTGAAGAACAGCTTGCTGCCGTCGAGCGCCTCCAGATAATCATTGAAGATCTTCTGCGACATGGCGTCGTCGAGCGGCCTGGCGTCGTAGTGGAAGCGCGTCAGGAAGCGTGCGGAAAGCTGCGCCGCTTCGGTTTCGACATCCGTCGGCTTGACCGGCTTGAATACCGCGGCTTTCTTGTCGACGCTGGATGCCGCCGCCGGAACCGCACAGGTGGATGGGGTCGACGACGAGGATGCCGACGCTGGCAGGGTGGCGGGCCCGGCCTGGACGCCGGTGGCCAGCAAAGTCAGCAACAGGGCACAACAGAAACGCAATTTCATTCAGGCAACCTCGACGTCGCAGGCCTCCGGGCCTGCGCGTCTGCATGTTGGGGCAAGCGCATCAGCGAGCCGTGCTCCGGGTGATGATGCGACGTGAACTGCAGATGGTTCATGGTGCAGAAAGATCGGCAACCGCGGGGGCAGCCTGGGCAACGGGAACAACGGGATCGGCCGTCCGTGCCTCAAGACCGAACTGGCGGCAAAACTCGCCCACCAGCACGTCTTCGACGTCGGACAACCGCGAAGGGCCGCCCAAGTCTACCACCTGGGTGACCTCCAAGCCCTTGTAACCGCAAGGATTGATACGCAAAAACGGCTCCAGATCCATGGCCACGTTGAAGGCCAGTCCATGAAAAGTGCAACCGCGACGCACGCGCAAACCCAGGGCCGCGATCTTGGCATCGGCCACGTACACGCCGGGAGCGCCCTCGACGCGTGCGGCTTCGATGCTCCAGTGTGCCAGAGTATCAATGATGGCCTGCTCGATGCGATGCACCAGCTCGCGAACGCCCACCCCCAGACGGCGCAGGTTCAGCAGCGGATAGGCGACGATCTGCCCCGGCCCGTGATAGGTCACCTGGCCGCCGCGATCCACATGCACCACGGGAATGTCGCCGGCCGCGAGCACGTGCTCGGGTCGACCGGCCTGCCCCAGGGTAAACACCGGATCATGCTCCAGCAGCCACAACTCGTCGGTGGTGTCGGCGCCGCGCGCGTCGGTGAAGGCCTGCATCGCCTGCCACACGGGCTGATAGGGCTGGCGACCGAGGCGCCGGACATTCAGGACAGGCATGACGCCCCCATCAGGGAAAAGAGACAACGACGGACATGGTGGCGCGCGGCATCACTACAAGGCATCACTACAGGGTGTACTTGATCGCCTCATCCGCACGCAACACCGTATGCGCCGCCTCGTAGACTTCGCGTGAAGGGCAATCGAAATCGACCGTGACCGAGATGTAGTTGCCTTCCCGCGAATGCCGGTGCCGCACGGTTTCGTGCAGCACCTTGATGCCGACACTCTCCAGCAGTTCGGGAACGCGCGTCTTGAGATCGCCGGCGGTGTCGCCCACCGCCGTGATGGTGAAGCGTCCGGGAAAGACGAAGCCGCGCTGCTCGCCCTTGTCGGCGCCATTGCCGGAGGTCTTATCGGTCACGATGCCACCTGCGGCTTGACTGTGGTCTGCTTGTCGTCGCCGCCATGGAACCACAACAGAATGGTGTCCCACAGACGCGAGAAGAAGCCGCCCTCGGGGGCGTCGGCCAGGGCCACGACCGGGCGCGTCAGCAAGGTCTTGCCATCCAGCGAAATGGTCAGCGTGCCGACCTGCTGGCCTTTCTTGAACGGCGCGATCAAGGTCGCCGGCAGATTGATGCTGGCCTTGAGCTTCTCGTACGCGCCGCGCTTCACGGTCAGCGCCAGATCCGAGGTCAGGCCGATCGGCAGCTGATCCTTATCGCCCTTCCACAGGCGCGGGCTGGCCAGCACCTGGCCGGCCTTGTAGAGCTGGTGCGACTCGAAGAAGCGGAAACCGTAGTTGAGCAGCGCCTCGGCGTCATCGACACGCGCCTTGGAGCTGGGCGTGCCCATGACCACCGCGATCAGGCGCTGGCCATCGCGCTTGGCCGAGGCCGCCAGGCAATAGCCGGCTTCCTTGGTGTGGCCGGTCTTGATGCCGTCCACGCTGGGGTCGCGCCACAGCAGGCTGTTGCGGTTGTACTGGGTGATGCCGTTGATGGTGACCTTCTTCATCGACGAGATCTTGTAGTCCGCCGGGAAGTCATGGATCAGCGCACGCGACAGGATCGCGGTGTCGCGCGCGGTGCTGTAGTGGTTGGGCACCGGATAGCCGGACACGTTGGAGTAATGCGTGTTCTTCATGCCCAGGCGCTTGGCGTAGGCATTCATCAGCGACACGAAACCCTGCTCGCTGCCAGCCACGTGCTCGGCCAGGGCGATGGCCGCGTCGTTGCCGGACTGCACGATCAGGCCTTCCATCAGGACTTTCAGCGGCACCTTGGAATGCACCTTGAGGAAGCTGGTCGAACCGTCGGTACCGGCGCCGCCGTTCTTCCAGGCGTTTTCGCTAATGAATACCTGGTCGTCCATGTGCACCTTGCCGGCCGTCACCATGGCCGAGACCACATAGTCGGTCATGATCTTGGTGATCGATGCCGGCTCCACGCGCTGATCGGGATTCTTGCTGGCCAGCACACGCCCGGTGGCGTAGTCCATCAGCACCCAGCTGGAGGACTTGAACTCCGGTGGCGGTGGCACGGGCACGCTCGGCACCGCCGGTTGCGGTACCTGCGGCTGCGGCTGCGGCGTCGACTGCGGTGCCGGGCCGGCAAACGCGCCGAACATGAAGATGCTGGCCACGAGGGCCGCGAAAGTCACAAGTGCCTGACGGCGGCGAAATAACATATCAAAGAATTCCAAAAACAGATCAAAAACCGGCACACCTCAATCATCCCGTCACGACCATCCCGCCACTACCGGTGCCTCCCGTAGCCGCGATTGCCGCCCCCGACAATTCCCCTTAGTCTACCGCGACTTGCGGTGCGGGCAGACCCAGACGTTGAACCGCCGCACTGACCTTGTCGGCGGCGGCGGCATTGCGCAACGGTCCCAGACGCACGCGCGTGAGGTGGCGACCCTGCGACGTCACCTGCGATACCTGCACCGGCGCAAGGTCGGCCCGACGCAGGCGATTGGCCACCCGCCGAGCGTTGGCGTCGTCCGCAAACGCGCCCACCTGCAGCCAGATGCCGTGCCGGACACCGTCGTCTCGGACAATCGGCGGCGTCGACAGTTCCCCGGGATGCGCCGGATCGATGGCCTGCACCTCCACCATGCCCGTGCCCTTGGGCCAGATGCCGATGCGCACGGCGGCGGCATAGGACAAGTCGATGATGCGGTTGGGCACAAACGGCCCACGGTCGTTGACGCGCACGATCACGCTCTTGCCGTTGGCGAGGTTGGTAACCCGCGCGTAGGTCGGCAGCGGCAGCACCTTGCTGGCCGCCGAAAACTTGTACATGTCGTAGCGCTCCATGCTCGACGTGAGATAACCGTTGAACTTGTTGCCATACCACGAGGCGATGCCGCGTTCATCGTAGCCCTTGGCGCTGGGCAGCACGTGGTAGGTTTTTCCATTGACCTCGTAGGACGACATGTTGCCGTAGCGCGAGCGCGGCTCGACCTTGGGCACCGGTTCCGGCAATGCGCTGATGTCCACTTCCGAATGATCCGGGCCGCCGTCGTGCTGCAGCCGGTAACGTTCGTCCTGGCTCAAATGGATGTTGTCGCTGATCGACGCAACGCCCGCCGACGCCGCGGACGTTGCCGCGCCTGCCCCCCGCGCGGACGGGCGAACCTTGTGCGAAGCACAGGCCGACAGCACGACCGCGATTGCCAGCGCGACCGCGACTCGCCACGCCATGCTCATTGAGCGGCGCGCGCCATGCGATCGTTTTTCACGCCCGCCGCGATGGCATCGGCCAGCTGATGCACCACCATCGCGTACATCGGACTGTGGTTGTAGCGGGTGATCACGTAGAAGTTCTGGAAGGTCAGCCAGTCCAGCGACCCGTCGCTGCCGTCCAGGCTGAGCAAGGTGGACGGCTCGCCGGGATTGACCTCGGCCAGCGGCGCGTAACCCCAAGCCTCGAACTGCTCCACCGGGTACAGCGGCTTGCTATGGTCGACCTCGACGGCATGCGCCTTGTCATCGACCTGCGCGCGCACGACCACCGGCCCACCCTTGACCCAGCCATGGGCATGGAAATAGTTGGCCACGCTGGCAAGGATGTCCGGCAGCGAATCCATCAAGTCGATGCGCCCGTCGTGGTCGGCATCGACGGCATAGGTCTTGATGCTGGACGGCATGAACTGCCCCCAGCCCTGCGCGCCGGCGTAGGAGCCCTGCAGCGAATCCAGCGGCCCGGCCAGCTTGTCGGACGGCAGCTCCAGCAGCGTCTTCAGTTCCTTGCGGAAAAAGTCCGCGCGCGGCGGGTAATAGAAAGCCAGCGTCACCAGCGCATCCAGCACCCTGTAGCTGCCGGTGACCCGCCCGTAATTGGTCTCCACGCCCAGAATGGCCACCAGATACGACGCCGGCACACCGTATTCGGCACTGACGCGATCGAGCAGCGCCTGATGCTCGCGATAGAAGGCGATGCCGTCGTCGACGCGCGTCGAGGTCATGAAAATCTTGCGGTAATCCGACCACGCCATCGACTCGGCCGGCCGGTTCATCGCATCGATGATGCTCTGCTGCTTCTGCGCCCCGCCCAGCAACGCCTTCAGCCGCGCCGGACTCTTGCCGGTGGTCGTCGCCACCTCGCGTATCAGCGTGGCCTCGCCGGGATGGGTTTCGGCATGAAGAGTGCTGCAGGCGCTCAGGCACAACAGCAGCGGCAACAACAGCGACAAACGAAAGGGTCGGGACATCGGAAAATTCATCGGTTTGAGGTCGAGACCGGAAACGGCGACATGGAGATCAGGGACTAGCTTAGGTGCAAGGCGCGTCAAATAACAGGGCTGCGGCAGGCTTCTACACCAGCATCTTCCGATGCGCATGGATGGACATCAGCACGCCGAAGCCGATCAGCAGACTGACGGCGGAGGTGCCGCCGTAGCTGATCAGCGGCAGGGATACGCCGACGGAGCATGCTCCCGGGCTCGCGCTTCGGCCTCATCAGGCGGTTCGGGGCGTCGTAGCTCAGCGCTTCGCTGCGCTGACCATCAACCAGATCGATCAGGCCAATGATGTTGGCGCCCTTGTCGTAGTGGTGGTTCATGCTGTAGACGAGGGTGCTGCCGAAGGCGTAGGTCAGGTTCTTGAGCAAAACGCGCGGGAGGCGGCGACAGTTTTCAGGTCTAGCATTAGAGCATCAAGCTTGCCATTGATCCGTCCGATGCCGGCGGACGATGCGGCCCACATGGGTGAAGTGCAATCCGAAATATCGACCGATTTCGACGTAACTGTATCCACCATTGGCATGCGCGGCGACAATCGCTTCGTCACGGGTTTGGCTCATACGCTCGATCTCCTCCAACGGTTTTGGTGGCGCACGGCGCTGCGCCTTGGGCAGATTGACATCGTCTGTGATCTTGGCGTGTTGAAGAGCCCGTTCGACAAAGGCTTCATCACCGAGAAATGCTTGGCCCTTGAGGTGGGACCATACCGATGTGTCCCCGATACCCGCACGTACAAAGCGGACATAACCCTTGATGGCATCGATCCGCTGTCGCCCGAAAGCCGCCAACAGCCCATCCACCGCCAACCACCCCGGCCGGTCGGCCTGTCCCACCATCGCTCGGTAGCTGCTCCATGGCCAGTCGCTCGGATTTTCCACCATACCGGCACGGATCGGGTTCAGCACCACGTAACGCGCCAGCTCCAACAGGTAGCTGTCGCTATCAACCAAAATCCCCTTGTACCGCCCTTGGGACAGGTGTCCAACACGGCCATGCCGGCGATTGCTGGCTTGCGTGTATACCCCGTTCAATTGCCGCATACCCTTCGACAAATTGCCATCGGGCGTTTCGACCAACAGGTGGTAATGATGGGTCATCAGGCACCAGGCATGACACACCCAGTTGAACACACTCACCACTTCGCTCAAGACCGTCAGAAACCGCTCCCGGTCCGCATCATCCACAT
>DASSBH010000106.1:0-9600 GCA_035698945.1 Oleiagrimonas sp. | reverse complement strand
CGTGTTCGGCGAGCATGACGCCATTGCCGGCTCCGACCAGGGACGCAGTTTTCGGGCGTTTTGGGATTTTCTGATGTCGCCCGCGCGGCAGGAAGAGCTGTCCGACCTGCTGGAAAAGGTGCTGGCGCTGGACGCGGTGCGCGAGCTGGCGCCCGATCCGCGCCTCCAACGGGTGCACTACGACTGGCTGGACGCCGGCGAGGTGACGCTGCGCACCGTGGCGCGCCTGTCCGAGCAGCTGCGCCGCTACCTGGATGACCAAGCCTGGCTGGAAAACCGCCGCATCATGCAGTTGATCCATACGCTGGAGCAACATGCCCTGGCCCTGCGCGACACGTCCGACAACGCCCCCGGCATGGAGCTGGACGAGACTGCGCCCACGCTCAACCTGCCCATGGAGCGGCCGCTGTTTCGCCCGCCGGTCAAGCCGCATATCGACGAAGGCCCGTTGGCCTCGGGCGATGCCGACCTGGATGCCGCGGCCTTGTTCGACCAGTTCCATGTCGATCGCGCGGCACTGGTCGCGACCCTGCGTCGGGCGTTGCAGACGCGCGACCAGATCACGCTGGCCAGCCTGCTTGAAAACCACCCGCTGGAGCGCGGCCTGGCCGAGCTGGTGGCCTGGCTGACACTGGCCGCCGACGACCCGGATGCCATGATCGACGAGACACGTCATGCGACCCTGGACTGGCGTGACACGCAGGGCGTGCAACGTCGTGCCACCATTCCCGAGGTCATCTTCACCCGCCATGCCCATGAATGACACCGACACTCCCGCCGAGCTTTCCGGTGTGCTGATCGCCCTGTTCCGGGGCGTGCTGTATCGCGACCGGCAAGAGGCGATCTGGCAACAGCTGATGACCCTGCACAACCGGGTGCGCGATTACGTGCGCGTGCTGTCGCTGGACCTGGTGCTGGACGACGCCGAAGGCTATGCCTACCTGAAGCAGGTGGCCGATGACGAAACCGCCGAGACCGTGCCGCGCCTGGTCGCCCGGCGCCAGTTGTCCTATCCGGTCAGCCTGTTGCTGGCGCTGCTGCGCAAGAAGCTGGCCGAACATGACGCCGGTGGCGGCGACCCGCGCTTGATCCTGAGCCAGGCGGACATGGTCGAAATGCTGCGTCTGTTCTTGCCCGACACCACCAACGAGGCGCGCCTGTTCGACCGCATCCAGACCGACATCAACAAGGTCGTCGAGCTGGGTTTTCTGCGCAAACTGCGCGGCCAGGACGATCGTTACGAGGTGCGTCGCATTCTGCAGTCGTTCGTGGATGCGCAATGGCTGGGCGAATTCGAGCAGCGCCTGGCCGCCTACCGGGAACATGGCGCATGAATGCCGAGACCGGCGATCTGGATTTTGCCGCATCCAACGCGCAGGCAGGATTCCGCCTGCAGCGCCTGGAGGTGCTCAACTGGGGCACCTTCGACAAGCAGGTCTGGGCGCTCGACCCGCAGGGCGACAACAGCCTGCTGACTGGTGACATCGGCTCGGGCAAGTCGACCCTGGTGGATGCCGTGACCACTTTGCTGGTGCCGGCCCAGCGCATCACCTACAACAAGGCCGCCGGCGCCGACAGCCGCGAACGCTCGCTGCGTTCCTACGTGCTGGGTCACTACAAGTCCGAGCGCGGCGAGACCGGATTGGCGGCCAAGGCCGTGGCCCTGCGCGACCACAACAGTTATTCGGTCATCCTCGGCCATTTTTACAACGCCGGTTACGACCAGCACGTGACCCTGGCCCAGGTGTTCTGGATCACCGACCGCTCCGGCCAGCCCGAGCGTTTTTACGTGGTGGCCGACCATGCACTCACCCTGGCCGACGACTTCGGCAATTTCGGCACCGACATCGCCGCCTTGCGCAAGCGCTTGCGCAAGCGCGACAAGGTCCAGGTGTTCGACGCCTTTCCGGGCTACGGCGCCGCCTTCCAGCGCCGCTTCGGCATCGACGCGCAGGCCATGGAGCTTTTCAACCAGACGGTGTCGATGAAGTCGGTGGACAACATCACCCGCTTCGTGCGCGACCACATGCTGGAGCCGTTTCCGGTGGTCGAGCGCATCGAGGCGTTGATGCACCATTTCGACGATCTGAGCCGCGCCCATGAGGCCGTCATCGACGCGCGGCGGCGCATCGAAACGCTGACCCCGCTGGTGGCCGATCTCGACCAGCATGCCGAGCGCGAACAGCAGGCCGCCGAACTGCGCCAAAGCCGCGACGCCCTGCGGCCCTGGTTTGCCGGCTTGAAGGTCGAGCTGCTGGACAAGCGTCTGGCCCATCTGGCCGACGAGACAGCGCGCCTGGCGCAAAAACGGCAAACCCTGACCGCGCAACGCCGCGATGGCCACGCCCGGCGCGATGAACTCAAGCAGGCCATTGCCGCCAACGGCGGCGATCGTCTCCAGCGCTTGAAAGCCGAGCAGGCATCGTGCCGTCAAGACAAGCTGCAAAAGCAGCGCCGGGCCGAGCAATACCGTGAGCTGGCGACTACATTGTCGCTGCCCGATGCCGTGGACGTGGACACGTTCCTGGTCAACCGCAAACAGCTGGATCGTCAGCGCAACGCGCTGGAAGACCAGCAGGCCGAACGCCAGAATCGCGTCAACGAAATCGGCGCCGAGCTGCACAACCTCGACCGACAACACGGCGAGCTGGAAACCGAACTCGCCTCGCTGCGCCAGCGCCGCTCCAACATCCCCGCACAGGTATTGGCCATCCGTGAGGCCCTGTGCAAGTCGCTCGACCTGGACGCCGCTGAATTGCCTTTCATCGGCGAGCTGCTGCAAGTGGACGAAAACGAACGCGACTGGGAAGGCGCCATCGAACGTTTGCTGCACAATTTCGGACTGTCGTTGCTGGTGCCCGACGCCTTGTACGGCAAGGTGGCGGCCTGGGTCGACAAGACCCGGTTGCGCGGCCGGCTGGTGTATTTCCGGGTACGTGAAAATACCGGCGAGGCACCACGGACCCGTCCCGACTCACTGGCGCGCAAGCTCAAGATCCAGCCGGATAGCGCGTTTTACACCTGGCTGGAAAACGAGCTGGCGCATCGTTTCGACCACACCTGTTGCGATTCCATGGAGCAATTCCGGCGTGAGCCACGCGCCATCACCCGTGCCGGCCAGGTCAAGGCGCGCGGTGGCCGCCACGAAAAAGACGACCGCCACCGCATCGACGACCGCAGCCGCTACGTGCTGGGCTGGGACAATCAGGCCAAGATCGACGCCCTGCAAGCCGAGGCCGACGCGCTTTCCCGGCGCGGTCAGAAGCTGGCCGAGCAATACGCCACCTGGGAAACCGGTCGCAAGACTCTGGATACCCGGCTGCGCCAGTTGGATCAGCTGGCCATGTTCACCGATTTTGCCGAACTGGACTGGCGTCCTCTGGCCAGTGAGCTGGAACGGCTGGACGCGGAACGTCGCGACCTGGAAGAAGCCAGTGATGTGCTCAAGGAACTGGAGTCCCAGCTCACCGCATTGGAAGACGAGCTGAAGGCCACCGACGACGCACTCGACGAGCAGGGCAAGCACGAGGGAGCCAACCAGGCCAAGACCGAAACGGCGCAAGCCCTGCGCGATGAAAGCTTGCAACTCGTGGAGGCTGCCAGCGATGCCGACCGCGCCTGTTTTCCGGCCCTGGCCGGCTGGCGTGAAGAGGCTTTGCCCGGCCGCAGCTTGACGGTCGAATCATGCGACCACCAGCAAAGCGACCTGCGCGACTGGCTGCAAAAACGCATCGACCAGCACGACAGGCAACTCAAGGTCTTGAGCGAGCGCATCATTCGCGCCATGCAACACCATCGCACCGAATGGCCGCTGGAAAGCCGCGACGTGGATGCCAGTCTGGCCTCCGGCGACGACTTCCGCGCCATGCTGGAGGCATTGACGCGCGATGACCTGCCGCGCTTTGAAAGCCGCTTCAAGCAACTGCTCAACCAGAACACCATCCGCGAAGTGGCCGCCTTCCACGGCCAGCTGAACAAGGAACGCCAGGCCATCCGCGAGCGCATCGACATCATCAACCGCTCGCTGGAAGGCATCGACTACAACCCCGGCCGCTACATCGCCCTGTTGGCCGAAACCAGTCCCGATCCGGAGGTGCGGGCCTTTCAACAGGATCTTCGCGCCTGCACCGAGGGCGCTCTGGGCGATGACGAGCAGACGCAGTACACCGAGCAGAAGTTTCTGCAAGTCAAACGCATCATCGAACGTTTCCGCGGTCGCGAGGGAACCAGCGACCTGGACAAGCGCTGGACGCGCAAGGTCACCGACGTGCGCAACTGGTACGTGTTTTCGGCGGCCGAACGCTGGCGCGAGGACGGCAGCGAGTACGAGCATTACTCCGACTCGGGCGGCAAATCCGGCGGGCAGAAGGAAAAACTGGCCTACACCATCCTGGCCGCCAGCCTGGCCTACCAGTTCGGCCTGGAGTGGGGCGAGCAGCGCTCGCGCTCGTTCCGCTTCGTGGTCATCGACGAGGCATTCGGCCGCGGCTCGGACGAATCAGCGCGGTACGGCCTGGAGTTGTTCCGACGCCTGAACCTGCAACTGCTGATTGTCACGCCGTTGCAGAAAATCCACATCATCGAGCCCTACGTGGCCAGCGTCGGCTTCGTGCACAATCGCGACGGCCGCCAGTCGCTGGTACGCAACCTGAGCATCGAGGAATACCAGAGCGAAAAGGCGGCGCGCGAGAAAATCCGTGTCGAACCATGAACTGGACAACCCCTGCAGCATTGCGTGAACAGCTGGAGCGTTGCTGGCAACGCGGCGACATCCTGCGTGCCTCGCTGACCGGCGAAACCCTGTTCCCGCTGCGCTTGCGCCTGCGCAAACCCGATGCGCGCGATCTCACCGAACGCTTCGCCGACGTGGCCGACTGGGTGGATGCTCTGCGCAAAGGGGACAGGGAGCATCGTGGTTTCGGCTACACTGTGCACTGGCGCGAGCGGCGCCATCGTGTTCAAGGCAGCAATGCCTTGCCCGATGCCGTCACCGTGGACAGCCCTGATGACGCTTTGCGCTGGCTGGGTCGTCACGCCGACGCGAAGCGGTTTGGCCGACTCGTCGAACGGACAGCGGATCGCTTCCCCGGCCTGCGTCCCTGGCTGACGCGATACCCCCTGCGCGCGTTGGAACACGAACCGGCATGGGATGCGCTGCTCGCGGTACTGGACTGGTTCCAGACCCATCCGCGGCCGGACGTGTACCTGCGCGAACTGGACATTCCCGGCATCCACACCAAATTCATCGAGACGCATCGTGGCCTGTTGTCCGAGCTGCTGGATGCCGTGTTGCCGGCCGCGATGGTCGATGACCACGCCACGGGCATTCGCGGTTTCAACCGCCGTTACGGCCTGCGCGACAAGCCCGCGCAGGTTCGCATGCGCCTGCTGGATGCGCGGCTGGCCATGGCCGGGTTTACCGACTTGAGTGTGCCGGCCACACAACTGGCGCAACATGACCCTGGCGCCGGCACGGTCTTTGTCACCGAAAACGAAATCAACGGCCTGGCCTTTCCGGCGGTTCCCGACGCGCTGGTGATCTTCGGCCTGGGTTATGGCGTGGACGTGTTGCGCGATATTCCCTGGTTGGTTCACAAACGCCTCTACTACTGGGGCGACATCGACACCCACGGTTTCGCCATCCTGAATCGTTTCCGGAAAACCTTTCCCGAGGCGCATTCCCTGCTCATGGATCGTGCCACGCTGGAAGCGCATCGTGACGCGTGGGGCAGGGAAGATCCACGCAAACGTTTCAATGGCGAGCTGACACGCCTGAACCCGGAAGAACAAGCCTTGTTCCAGACACTCAAGCAGGACCAACTCGCGCCCGCCCTGCGCCTGGAGCAGGAGCACGTGGCGCAGGGCTGGTTGCGCCAGGCGCTGACAGCATTAAGGTGATCCGCGTTCCGTACCCGTTGCCCGTATCTCGCTTCGGTTCAGGCAGAACCGAACAAGGCGTCCAGATCGTTTTCGTCGAAGCGTAATTTTTTGCTGGTGCCGCCTTCGAGAACGGCTTTGGCGAGATCGGCTTTGCGTGCCTGCATGGCCTGGATTTTTTCCTCGACCGTGCCTTCGCAGATGAGGCGGTAGACGAACACGGATTTGTTTTGGCCGATGCGGTGGGCGCGGTCGGTGGCCTGGGCTTCCACGGCCGGGTTCCACCACGGATCGTAGTGGATGACCGTGTCGGCGGCGGTGAGGTTGAGGCCGGTGCCGCCGGCTTTGAGGCTGATGAGGAACAGCGGCGTGTCGCCGCGCTGAAAGCGTTCCACGGCGGCGGTGCGTTGTTTGGCCGGGGTTTGGCCGGTCAGGGTTTCGAAGGCGAGTTTGCGCTTTTGAAGTGCCGCGGCGATCAGCTCCAGCATGGTGGTGAATTGCGAGAACACCAGCACGCGTCGGCCTTCGGTCATGAGGCCGTCGACGAGTTCCAGCAGGGCGTCGAGCTTGGCCGATTGCTTGACCTTGCGTGCGCTGTCCAGTTTGACCAGACGCGGATCGCAGCAGGCCTGGCGCAGTTTCAGCAAGGCGTCCAGCACGATGATGCCCGATTGGGCCAGGCCGCGTTCGCGGATGGCCTGCTGGACGCGCTGGTGCTGGGCCAGGCGCAGGGTTTCGTAGAGTTCGCGTTGTTTGCCGGCCAGTTCCAGCGTGTGCACGATGTCGTTCTTGGGCGGCAGGTCGGTGAGCACGTCTTCCTTGCGTCGGCGCAGCATCAGTGAGCCGATGCGACGGTTGAGGTGTTGCTGGCGCTCGGCGTCGCCGTGTTTCTCGATCGGCGTGCGATAGAAGTGCTTGAAGCGGCGTTCGCTGCCCAGCAGGCCGGGCTCGACGGCGTCGAATTCGGCCCACAGCTCGCCCAGATGGTTTTCCAGCGGTGTGCCGGTCATGGCCAGACGGCGCGTGGCGGGGATGTCGCGCACGATCCGGGCGGCCTGGCTGTGCGCGTTCTTGATGGCCTGGGCTTCGTCCAGGATCAGCAGCGAGAAGCGTGCGGCGACGAGTTTGTCGCTGTCGCGCGGCAGCAGGGGGTAGGTGGTGATGACGAGGTCGTGCGCGGGAATGTCGGCATAGCGATCGGCGCGGTCGTTGCCGTGGATGACCAGGGTTTTCAGCGTGGGCGCGAAACGCTTGGCTTCGGCCTGCCAGTTGCCGATCAGGCTGGTGGGGGCGATGACCAGCGCAGGCGCCTCCGGCTTGTGGCGCTGCTTTTCGGCGAGGATGTGTGCCAGCACCTGCACGGTTTTGCCCAGGCCCATGTCGTCGGCGAGAATGCCGCCGAGGCCGGCGGCGCCGAGAAAGTCGAGCCAGGCCAGACCGTCACGCTGATAGGGTCGCAAGGTGCCCTTGAAGCCGCGCGGTTTGCGTGCCGGCTTGCGCGCTTTTTCCAGACGTTCCAGCTGCGTGCGCAGGGCGTCGCCACCTTGCCAGGGAATGCCCATGGCATCGAGTTCGGCGGCGCGGCTGCGGTGGACGCGGGCTTCGCCGTCGAGCTCGGACTCCAGCCACTCCAGCAATGGCTCGATCAGGGTGCGCAGGCGTTCGAGCGGCAGTTCGATGCTGCGCGTGTCGTCCAGCTTGACGCGCCAGGTGGCGTTCTTTTTTTCGCGTTTGGGCGCAACTCGTGGAAACGTCGGATCGGCCAGCAGTTGGCGCATGATCGGCAAGAGGTCGATGCACGCGCCATCCACCTCAATGCCCAGGGCGACATCGAACCAGGCGTTGCCCGAGGGCGTCAGTTCGCCATACCAGTCGTCGATGTCGACCAATTCATCATGCGGAAAATCCGGCGCGTATTCGATGCGGAAGCCGTCGCTTTCCAGCTTGTCGATGACGGGCTGCCAGTCTTCCGGCGCCAGCGGGTGGCCCCGGTGCAAAAGGACAAGATCGTCCTTGCCCAGATCGTCGGGGTGGCCGGGGCGCACGGACAAGGTGTACTGGGCCGGTTCCAGATGCAGTGTGCCCAGTTTTCGCAGCAGTTGCTGTTCCCGCGGATAGTCGCGATGGATTTCGTGCAGACGATGGCCGTCGAAGTGGTGGCTGACCGCTGACATCCGGTCGGCATGGACGCGCACATGGGCATAGTCGAATCCCGCCCTGGCGACGCCGACGGCGCACACGCCATCTTTCCAGTGCCAGGCCTTTTGCACGCGCAGTTCGAGAACGCCGACGGGTGCGTCTTTCACGAGCACGGGTTCGCCGTAATCGACGGGAAGCGGCAAGGCATGCGTATTGCCGTTATCGGCCAACTGTCGGTGCACGAGAGTGGCTTGATGCGGATCCAGACGCGGCGCGTAACGCAGGAGCTGAAGCAATTGCCGGTCGCCTTCGACGCGACCATAGCAACCATGGGCCGGGCGCACGTACCAGACGCCGGCGCCGTACATCAGCACGGCATCATCCACAGGCAGGCGCATCGCCAGTTTTTGTCCGGCATCGTCGGTCTTTTCCCAGTACAGCTCCGGCGTCAGCGGATCGGCCCGTGTCAGCGGCTGGCTGCCCCGTTCGTACCACACGGGATAGCGCGCCAGCAGGCGCTCCAGTGCCTGTTCTTCGTAATGGGCCTGAATGGATCGCCAATGCTGATTGCCGATCGGGCTGAGCGCGGCGTGCAGCAAGGTGACCAGATCCATGGCGACATCAGGCGGCCAGCCTTCGGCGGGCATGGGCACGACGTCGTGGCGGAGGCTCAGCTGCAGTGCTTGTGGATCGACCAGGGCGCCTTTGTTTGCTCCCTTGCTTTTCGAGGGACGCAGCCAGGCGGGCAGGACAGTCAGCCGGTCGTTGCCCTGACGGCGCAGCAGGATGCCGAATTGGCGCTCCGGCTCGGCCACCGATCCCGGGGTCGCGTCGAGCGACGTCAGCCATTGTTGCCACAGTCCCATATCCATGCGTGTTTCCGGCATGGACAGCGTGGGGATCTGCGGGGGCAGGTCACCTTCGATGACATCGAATTGCCCACGCTCGACCTCCATGAGCATGGCCGCGGCATGTTTGCAGCCGACGCCGACGGGGCAGTCGCAATCGGTGGCCAGATACAGGCGATCCCGGGATGGAGAGATCATGATGTCCACGCGACATTCGTAGGCGCGATGGCGAGTACCTGCGATGCTTCCAGACAGCGTGCCAATGTCTTCGTCGTCGCCGTTGTTCCCGGCGTTGTACGGGTCGGCGAGGTCAAGCGGCTCGAAAGTCAACTCCACGACGTTGCCCTTGTCGGCATAGCCGCGCGCGCGATGCAGGGTTTTGGCGTCGAACTGCGAGCGCCACTCGGCCTGGGCAAGCAGGGAGGGCAGATCGTTGGCGGGGGTGTTGGGTCGGGTCATAGGCTGACCCGACATTTTCGCAATGCCAGGTGCGGTAGGCAAACGGCGTAAGCGCATGCGCTTTGCGTGGCTTGGCGCGGACGGTCAAAGCCGCGACAATGGGAGCCTTTCCCGCGTTTCAGGATGAGGTTCCCATGTCCGACACCCCCAAGATCATCTACACGCTGACCGACGAGGCGCCGTTTCTGGCGACCGGGTCGCTGCTGCCCATCATCGATGCCTTTACCGATTCGGCGGGGGTGAAGGTGGAGACGCGCGACATTTCGCTGGCCGGGCG
>DASSBH010000105.1:0-6484 GCA_035698945.1 Oleiagrimonas sp. | reverse complement strand
GTCGGCGCCGGCCACATGGTAGAAGGCCAGCACTTCGCTCAGCGTGCCCAGATAGGTGTCGAATGCGGCCACCTCCTTGCGCGAATGGCGCGCGAGCTGCACGCGAATCATGGCCTGCAGACCGATGCCCACGGCCGCCGGCTGGATTTCCGCATGGTAACCCTCGATGACGCCGGCTTCGTGCAGGCGGCGCACGCGTTCCAGCGCGGTCGAGGGCGCCACGCCCAGGCGTTCGGCCAAGGTCTTGTTGGGCAGCCGTGCGTTCTTGCGCAGTTGCCGCAAAATGGCGAAGTCGATTCGGTCGAGTTGCATGAATAGTTGTCTGGACGAAATAGTATTCGATGGATGGCTTTTGACATCATGAATGATTCTATGATAGTTCAGTTCTCTCGAACAGGTAACGTTCATGACGTACTCCCAGACCCGCGCCGTCCACGCCGGGCGTGACGATTTCGCCGAGCTCGGCGTGCACGCGCCGCCGATCGATCTTTCCACCACCTATCCGGTGCCTGATCTGGACGAGGGAACGGCCAGCTTCGATGCGCTGGTGGGCGGCGAGGCCACGGCCTCCAATCCCATCTACGCGCGCCTGTTCAATCCCACCGTGGCGCGTTTCGAGAAGGCGCTGGCCGAGATGGAAGGCACCAGCGACGCGGTGGCCTTCGCCTCGGGCATGGCGGCAATGTCGGCCGTGCTGCTGGCGGCGCGTCAGCGTGGTTCGCATGTGCTGGCCGTGCGCCCGCTGTACGGTACGAACGATCACCTGCTCGAATCGGGCCTGATGGGCCTGCCAGTGCGCTGGGTGAAAGCGGAAGCCATCGCAGATGAGGTCCGCGACGACACGGCGTTGGTGATCATCGAGACGCCGGCCAATCCGACGCTGGATCTGGTCGACATCAAGGCGGTGGTCGAGGCGGCGGGCCCGGTGCCGGTGATGGTCGATTCCACTTTCGCCACGCCCGTGCTGCAGCAGCCTGCCGATCTTGGCGCGAAGCTGGTGATGCACAGCGCGACCAAGTTCCTCGGCGGCCATGGCGACGTGATTGCCGGCGTGGTGGCCTGCGACGGCGAATGGGCGACGATGCTGCGCCAGGTGCGCGCGGCCACCGGCGGCCTGCTGCATCCGCTGGGCGCCTATCTGCTGCATCGTGGCCTGCCGACGCTGCAACTGCGTGTGGAAAAGGCGCAGGCCAACGCCGGCGTGTTGGCCGAGCGTCTGGCCGATCATCCCGCCGTGGCGAAGACTTTTTATCCGGAGTTGGGTACGGTCGCCAATGCGCATCTCGCGCACACGCAGATGCGCGGCGCCGGCACTCTGATCAGTTTCGACCTCAAGGGTGGGCATGCCGCGGCGGCGCGCGTGATGCGCGAAGTCAGGGTGGCCACGCCGGCGGTCAGTCTGGGTTCTGTGGATACCTTGATCCAGCATCCGGCGGGTCTGACGCATCGCGTCCTTGACGAGGAAACGCGTCGGCTGTGCGGCATCACGCCGGGGCTGATCCGCCTGTCGGTCGGTATCGAGCAGGTCGAAGATCTGTGGGATGACCTGATGCAGGCGCTGGATGCCGGCGCGAGGGCATGCGCAGCCTGAGACGGATCGAAGCCGAGGTCGTCGATCACCGGCAGGGTCAGGTGGGTACGTCGCGCTCCGGGGAGTTCGCATCGTCCGCGTGCACGGCCAGCCTGTTGCGGCCGCCACGCTTGGCGCCGTAAAGCGCCTGATCGGCCTGGGTCAGCAGCTGCCGCAGATCCCAGCCGGCCGTATCGGTGCAGGCGAGCCCCACGCTGGCAGTCACCGTGACGCGCGCGCCATCGTCCAGCGACGCCGAGGTTGCAGCGAGCGTTTGGCAAATGCGGCGACCGATATCGCTGCCTTGTTCACACAGGCAATCGGGTATCAATATGCCGAACTCCTCGCCGCCCAGACGACCATAGATATCCGAAGCGCGCAGCTCCTCGCGACAAGTCATGGCCACGTGCCGGAGCACCTTGTCGCCATTCAGGTGGCCATGCGTGTCGTTGATCCGCTTGAAGTGATCCATGTCCAATATCAGCAGGCAGGCATGGGTATGTACTTTTTGCAGGTGGTGCAAGGTCTTTTCGGCCACATCAAGAAAGCGCTTGCGGTTGAGGCACCCCGTCAGGTCGTCGTGATGGGCCATCTCGCGGAAGCGGATTTGCGAATGCTTGGTGCGGTAGGCCCAGAGCCCGATGAAGCCGAGAATGAGCAACAACAGCAGAATGTACAGACGATTGGTTTCAGCCGCCTTGTGGTCGAGGGATTGGCGCAGTTGCAGGATCTTGTTCTGCTTGCTCAATTTCTCCAGTGCCAGCTTCTTGGACAGCACATCCTGTTTGACCATCTGGTAGGCCAGTGTCTGTGCTTTGGCGTCCTGCGTGGCAGCCTTGTATTGGGCCATGTATTTTTCGTACCAGGCCAATGCCGCGCTGTCGTTGCCGGTCTGGCGCGCAACCTTGTAGAGCACCTCATAGGCGTGCTGGAGCGTCCAGTTGAATTTGCCGGAATCATTGGCCGCCAAGGCAGCCAGTGCCGATAAACGAGCTCGCTTGCTGTCGTTCTTGAGCAACCAGGCCCGCGCCAGTAAAACGTGAAGTTCGGCGATATGAAATTGATACCCTACCTTCATGATGCTGGGAGTTGTCTTGCGGAGCAGCGCAATCGCTCGATCTGGATATCCCTCGTCATTCATCATGCCGGCCCAATCCAAGCTCATGCTATTGGCGTAAATCGGCTCGTTGATGGCACGGCAGGCATCGATTGTCTGACGAAATTGCGGGCTTGTTGCAACCAGGTCACCGCGATAGAGAAGGGTCTGGCTTTTGTACAGGTCGGCCTGGCATTTGCCTTTGCCGGACGGGAAGGCTTGCTCCATCTGATACGCATATTTCAGTGCCAGATCGTATTGATCTACGCGATCAAGCATCTGGATGACCTGGCTGAGAACATTCATGCGCGCCGTGGTATCCGTGATCTCGGGAAGGTCTGCCATGAGCGAATTGGCCATGGTGTAGGCTTGCTCGTAATGCCTTTCCACAAAACTGTTGTGGACGAGCAGCGCCTTGGCGCGAGAGGCAAGTGCAGCGTCAGCACCGCTTTTGACCAGAGCGTGCAATAGGCGATTGGCTTGGTCGTAGTTCCCCTCGTAAGCAGTCTGCCAGGCATCCAGGTACTGAAGGTGCTGTTGCTCAGCAGGGGAGAGTTGCTGCCTGTTTTGGTGGAGTTGCTTCAGAATCAGCAGGAATCGGGAGTGTTCACTGGTCTTGAGTTGATCCGCCTGGCTGAGAAGTTTGGTCGTGGATACAGCGTGTTCCGGAATGGCCATGGCGATGCCGGACGCAAGGCAAAGCAGCACCATTGCCAGAATGGCGTTGTATCGTTGCTGGAGCGTTCGCGCTCCCATGGGTGTGCCCGAGACGTCTCAGATCGCGGGTGTGTCGCGATCATCTTGGCCGGGAAGCTCCGGCGCTTCGTCATCGTCTGGACTGTCACCATCTTCGTAGCCGCTCTGTGTCGGGCTCTTGACGACGCTCATGTTCCTGTGTCCCAGCTCTTTTTCCAGCAGTGAGCTGTCGCCGGTGGCAGCTGCCTGCTGAAGCCCTTCGGTGGCGTGCATGCCGGCCAATGTCCGGGCCAAATCCTGCCCGGATGCACGACGCAACGAAGCGTCGCCGCCGATGGCTTCGAGCAATTCGATGGTGTTCGACATCACTTTCCCCTCTTGTTGTTTTTCCCGAGCTTGATAGTAACGCAAGCGGCAAGTCATTGAGTCATGCGATCAAATCTGAAAATGGCGTGTTTCAAGTTTTCTTGCGGGTCACGCCATTTCCGTATTCTCCGAGTCCGACTGCGTCTTATCGAGTGCTTTCAATCGCTCCCTGACGACCTTGTTCGGGGCTGACGGCGCCACGGGCGCTAGAACGACGGTTTCCTCGGCCGTGATGTCCGTGGCCGGGATGTCTTTCAACGCTACCCGACGAATGCGCGGCTGCTGGATCGGCAAAGTGGCGCCGCGGTAGATGACGACTTCGTGATCCAGCGGGTAATCCCGGGCCAGCACGTCGACCAGTACCTGCCGATAGGCCGGCCCGGTGGAAAAGCGCTTGAGCGAGCGGTCGCCCACCACACCGACCTGCCAGAGCACCAGGTAGGCATGGGGGTTCAGCAGCGTTTCCGACATCAGCAACTGGCTGGCTTCGTAATGCTGGCAACCGTGGCGACCCGGATCGAATGCCAGATCTGCGTACAGGCAGTCTTCGGCGGAGATGCCGGGTTCCATGATCGCTTCGAAACCTTCTTCGCGCGCGACGCGGATCACCTCATGCGGCGACCAGGCAAAGATGCCGGGATGGCCATAGAACACGCCGCAAACTTTTTTGCCGGCGCGCACCTCGGTCATCATGACTTCGACCCATTCGCGATAGGTAATCATGCGCGACTTTTCGCCCTTGCCGTAATAAGGCTGCAGGCTGCGCACGTCGGGATGCATGGATTCGAGCCACATTTCGACAATGCCATCGGAAAGGCCGGCGAAAATCACGTCGGCCTGCTTGATATGACTGCGTGCCAACGGACTCAGATGTGAGCCTAAAACCATGCCGAGGCCGACACAGGCAATGCGGCCTTTTAGAGTGGGAGGAGCGGAATCGATACGGGCGGTACCCATGGCCTGAATCATAGGGCATGCATTACCTGTTCAGGCAGACATGCGTTTTTGAATATACAGGGAGTCATGCGGCCCAGTTGTCACCATGCTGCAATCGAGTTGGCAGTCCAATCTCCGTGTTCGCAGCCGGCGCTTGCGGGTCAACCGCGCGCGGATCGGGTCGAATGCGTCGCTGGCCATCTGGATGGTCACGATGATGGCAAGCGCCACCAGCGGGATGAATTGCGCCAAATGTTCCATGATGATCGATCCCTGATTGCGGTGGCGGTCAGTGCTTGCTTTCGGCCAGGTGCTTCAGCCGGTACAGCGCGTCCAATGCTTCGCGCGGCGACAGCGCATCGGGATCGATGTCGCGCAGCGCTTCGTCGGTGGCCGACGGCGTCGGTGGCGCGAACAATCCCATCTGCGGCGAGGCTTCGGTTTGCGCCGGTGTCGAGCCATGGAGATGCGTGCCGCTTTCCAGCTCCGCCAGCGTCTTTTTGGCCTCTGCAATGACACTGCGCGGCAACCCGGCCAATGCCGCCACCTGCAGACCGAAACTGCGGCTGGCGGGGCCGTCCTTGAGGGCGTGCATGAACACCAGTTCGTCGCCCCGCTCCGGATGGTGAAGCTCGACCGCATCCAGATGCACGTTGACGATGCCGGGATAGGCGCCGGCCAGCTCCGTCAATTCGAAATAATGCGTGGCGAACAGCGTGAAGGCGAGGCTCCGGGTGGCCAGGTGCACGGCGGCGGCGCGCGCCAGCGACAGGCCGTCGTAGGTGCTGGTGCCGCGTCCGACTTCATCCATCAGCACCAGGCTGTGTTCGGTGGCGTTGTTGAGGATGTTGGCCGTCTCGCTCATTTCCACCATGAAGGTGGATTGCCCGCGCGAGAGGTCGTCGCCGGCACCGATGCGGGTGAAGATGCGGTCGATGGGGCCGATCGCCGCGCGCGCGGCAGGAACAAAGCTGCCGACGTGCGCCAGCAGCACGATCAGCGCGTTCTGGCGCATGTAGGTGCTCTTGCCGCCCATGTTGGGGCCGGTGATGACGAGCATGCGACGGGCGTCGTCCAGCATCAGGTCGTTGGGTTCGAAAGGCTCCTCGCGCACCTGCTCCACCACTGGGTGACGACCGCGTTCGATGTGGATGCCCGGCGCCTCGGCAAGTTCCGGGGCCGACCAGTTCAGCGTGTCGGCCCGTTCGGCCAGATTGGCCAGCACGTCCAGTTCGGCGATGGCCGATGCGGCGGTTTTCAGCGGCTCCAACCGCTCGACCAGGGTTTCCAGCAGGTCGTCGTACAACGCGCGTTCGCGCATCAGCGAACGCTCGCGCGCCGACAGCACCTTGTCCTCGAAGGTTTTCAGCTCTTCGGTGATGTAGCGCTCGGCGTTCTTGGTGGTCTGGCGGCGGGTGTAGTGCGTGGGCGCCTTGTTCGAATGCGCCTTGCCAATTTCCAGATAATAGCCATGCACGCGGTTGTAACCGACCTTGAGCGTGGCGATGCCGGTGGCGGCCTTTTCGCGTTCTTCCAGTTCGACCAGATATTGGTCGGCATGCGTGGACAGCCGGCGCAGTTCGTCCAGCTCGGCATCGAAGCCGTCGGCGATGACGCCGCCGTCGCGCTGCAATACCGGCGGCTGCTCGACGATGGCACGAGCCAGCCATTGCGCGGTGTCCGCGTGATCGCCGATACGGCCGACCAGATCGTCCAGCAGCGGGCTGTCCAGCGCCGCGATGGCGTCGCGCAGAGCCGGTGCCGCAGCCAGGCCATCGCGCAAGGTGGAAAGGTCGCGTGGACGCGCCGAGCGCAAGGCC
>DASSBH010000104.1:0-24029 GCA_035698945.1 Oleiagrimonas sp. | reverse complement strand
CAGGCCGTCCAGCGCAAACGAAACCAGCATCAAGCCGTTCAGCAGCAATGCGTTGGCCGCTACCACCACGCTGCCCAGACGGGTGCCCAGCACGGCCAGGGCGAAAAAGACGCCCTGCAAGGCCAGGCTGCGCAGAAAAATATCCCGGTTGACGGCCAGCAGCGGACGCCAGTGTCGCCAGTCGCGCAAGCCTTTCCAGTCCATGCGACCTGCATGTCGCGCCAGCTCGTGCTTCACACGGACCAGACCATACAACGTGCCGCACCACGCACCGATTACCGAGGCCAGGGCGATGCCGTCGACCGCCCAGCCGAAGCCGAACACGAACAACAGGTTCAGCACGATGTTGACCAGATTGGTGACCAGCAGCACACCGAGCGCCGCGCGCGCGTTCTGGGTACCCAGCAGCCAGCCGGTCAGCGCGTAATTGGCCAGCGCCGCCGGCAGCGCCAGCAGGCGCAGGTGGAGGTAGCCGAGCGTCAGTGCATCCAGTGTGGCCGACGGCTTCATCAGCGCCAGTACCCAGGGCAGCAGGGGCCACATCAGCACCAGCATGGCCAGCGCCATCGCGCCACCCAGGAGCAGCGACTGCAGCAGCACCCGGCGCAGCACGTCGCCGTCACTCCGGCCGCTGGCCTGGGCGGCAAATCCGGTGGTACCCATGCGCAGGAATCCGCAGACCCAGACCAGCATGGTGAACACCGCGCTGCCGACGGCCACCGCCGCCAGTTGCCCGGGGTGCGACAGATGCCCGGCCACCGAGCTGTCGACAAGGGCCACCAGCGGCACGCTCATGCTGGACACGATCATCGGCGTGGCCAGCGCCCAGACGCGCCGGTGCGTGGGGCGATGGCGCCAGTCGTCGAGAAGGCGCGACAGCATGCGTGAACGATTCCGCAGAAAAATGAACCGACATGATACCGATACCTGTACCTCCGGTTTGCATCCCATGCCGTGCCCGCCTAGCCTTGTAGGCTCATGCCGGTGTCTCTGCCGGCGACATTCACGCTATTCGGAAATGTTTTTCATGCAGATTGCAGATCGCAACGTCGCCTCCTTCCATTACACCCTGACCAATGATGGCGGAGACGTACTCGACAGCTCACGCGAACGCGAACCGCTGGCCTACCTGCACGGCGCCGGCAACATCGTGCCGGGTCTGGAGAAGGCCATGGTGGGCCGCAAGGAAGGCGATACCTTCAAGGTGGACGTGGAACCGCAGGAAGGCTATGGCCCGCGCCACGAGGAATTGATGCAGACCGTTCCCATGAGCGCCTTTCAGGGCGTGCCGGAGGTCAAGCCCGGCATGCAGTTCCAGGGCAACGGCCCGCAGGGCGCAACGCTGGTCACCGTGACGGCGGTGGATGGCGACGAAGTCCGTGTGGACGCCAACCATCCCCTGGCCGGTCAGACCTTGCATTTCGACATCGAGGTGACCGAAGTGCGCGAGGCCACCGAAGACGAGCTCACGCACGGCCACGTGCACGGCGCAGGTGGTCATCAGCACTGATTCCCCCACAGGAGGTACGCGCATGGCACGCATCGAGGATTACGCCGTCATCGGCAATGCCGAAACCATGGCCCTGGTCTGCCGCAACGCATCCATCGATTGGTTGTGTCTGCCCAGATTCGATTCCGATGCCTGCTTTGCCGCCTTGCTGGGAGATCGTGGCAACGGCCATTGGCAAATCGCCCCGCAAGATGCCGACGCGCAAAGCGAACGGCATTACCGCGACGGCACGCTGGTGCTCGAAACCGAGTTCCAGTGTGCCGAGGGCCGGGTAAAAGTCATCGACTGCATGCATGCGCACGAGGACGAAAAGGTGGAGGTATTGCGCCTCGTCGAAGGCATCGAGGGCCAGGTGCCCATGCACATGCGACTTTGCCTGCGCTTCGGCTATGGCCGCGTGGTTCCGTGGGTGACGCGCGCCGACGGCAAACGCCTGCAGGCGGTAGCCGGGCCCGATCGTGTGGTGTTGGCCACGCCTGTCGAGCTGTACGGCGAGGATCTCACCACCCAGGCCGATTTCACCGTGAAGCCTGGCGACAAGGTGCCGTTTGCCATGACCTGGATCCCGTCCTGGAAGAAGGCGCCGCCTTCACCGGACGTGATCGAATTGATCGAACACAACGTCCGTGAAGGCGAAGACTGGGTAGAGCATTGCCGCGATGCCGGCCCCTGGACGGATGCCGTCAAACGCTCGCTGGTTACGCTCAAGGCGCTGACCCATCGCGATACCGGCGGCATCGTGGCGGCCTGCACGACCTCGCTGCCCGAGCAGCTGGGCGGCTCACGCAACTGGGACTATCGTTACTGCTGGTTGCGCGACGCCACGCTGACCCTGACGGCGCTGATCGAAGCCGGCTACACCAACGAAGCCGGCGCGTGGCGCGAGTGGTTGCTGCGTGCCGTGGCCGGCGATCCGGAGCAATTGCGCATCATGTACGGGCTGAGCGGCGAACGCCGTCTGAGCGAGTACGAACTGCCGTGGCTTCCGGGCTACGAATCCAGCGCGCCGGTGCGAGTCGGCAATGCCGCCAGCGACCAGTTGCAACTGGACGTCTATGGCGAGGTGATGGATGCCCTGTATCACGGTCGCCTGCATGGCCTTGGCGCCGAAAAGGCCGGCTGGAGCCTGCAGTGCATGCTGATCAAGCATCTGGAGAAAATCTGGTGCGAGCCGGACGAGGGCATCTGGGAAATCCGCGGCCCGCGCCGCCACTTCACCTATTCGAAGGTGATGGTGTGGGTGGCGCTCGATCGCATGATCCGCAGCGTCGAGGAATTCGACCTCGAAGGGCCGGTGGAGCACTGGCGCGAGGTTCGCGAGCAGGTGCACGAGGATGTCTGCAAACAGGCGTTCAACCCGCAGATGGGCAGCTTCATGCAGTACTACGGCGCCGAAACCGAACTGGATGCCAGCCTGCTGCATATCCCGCTGGTCGGCTTTCTGCCGATTGACGATGAGCGCGTGCGCGGCACTATCGAAGCCATCGAAAAGCGACTCACCTCGAACGGCTTCGTGCGGCGCTACGACACCACCACGTCCGTGGACGGGCTGTGCGGCGACGAAGGCGTCTTCCTCGCCTGCAGTTTCTGGCTGGTCGACTGCATGACCATGCAGGGGCGATTGGACGAGGCGCGCACCTTGTTCGAGCGGCTGCTGACCCTGCGCAACGACGTCGGCCTGCTGTCGGAAGAATACGACGTCAAGGCGCAGCGCCAGGTGGGCAACTTCCCGCAGGCGTTCTCGCACATCGCGCTGGTCAACGCCGCCTACAACCTCAGCGAAGCCTTGTGGCCAGCCCGGCACAAACGCGTCAGCCGCCACCGCAACCAATAAAAAACCGCCTGGTAGGAGCCAGCCTGCTGGCGATTGTTATGGCTTGCGGGAAACCCGAACCATCGCCAGCAGGCTGGCTCCTGCAAAGAGGGCTGCGGGGTCAGTACCACCCCAGCAGCGACACGCCGATCCCCACATACGTGGCGCGATGGTTGTAGTCGATCAGGCTCTCGCCGTAGCCGTGAAACAGCTGCACGTAACCGCGCAGTTTGGCGTGGATGGGAAACGCCCAGGTGAAGCGCATCGCCCCGTGCGAGTGTTCGCCGCCGCGCAGCGAATGGCGCAGCAGCAGGCTGAATTCGTTGCCGCCGGCCTCGTGCACGATCTGCACGGAGCCGCGGCCCATGTAGTCTTCGATGTCCGGGTTGTCGTCGTGGCTGCGCGTTTCGTTGATGCGGATCCATGGCCGGAACATGATCGTCCAGCCCGGACGTTCGAAGCCGATGTCGGCAATGATGCGGTTCCAGCTGCGCGACAGCGGATTGCTGCGGCCGTTGGACTGGTGGTTCACGCCAATGCCGAGCAATCGCCCCTTCCAGCCCAGCACGTCGTAGTGGGTGTCGAACACCAGCATGGCCTCGGGCTCGTAGTTGGTCTCGCGGAACGGGCGTGAGATGCCATCGTTGTAGACCTGCCAGTGCGAAGTCTGGGTGTAAGCGAACCAGACGTCGCCCCGGTCGCCGAACACGCCTTGCCACACCTTGGTCTTGAAGCTGATCTGGAACATCGCTTCAAGCTTGTCGAGCTTTTGCGAGGTGCTGGCGGTGTGGTCGGGCGAGGGCGAATGCGGCCGGTTGTTGACGTTGGTCGTGTAGAAAACCGGCAACAGATAGACCGGCTTGTAGCCACGCACGTTGAAGGTGCCCAGCTTGGAATCCGACGACAACTCCCAACGGCTGTCCAGCAACGAGATCGATGGCGCCTGCGGGACGCCGGCTGAGGCGGTGGCCGTGCCGGAACGTACCCGGACCGGCTTGTCGATATTGAAAAGACTGTGTTCATGCCCCGCGATCCCGGGCGGCGGCGTATGGATGGGAACGCGATGGTGCGGTGTTTCGTGGACCGTCGTGTCGGGCGGCGGCGTGCGTCCCAGCGCGCGGTCGTAGCAGGCAAGGCGCAGGGCGTCGGAAGTGATGCTCGTGCAGGCTTTGGGATTGGGCGGCGCCTGTTGCGCACTCGCGCTTGCGGCCCAGACGGCAGTGGTCGCCACGGTTGCGGCAATCACCCAGTATTTCATGTTCGCGTTCCCGGACAGGGCAGGGCGACCATACGGAACCGCCCCGCAAAAGACCTTTCAAATGCAGGCTTGCGCGCACATGGTGACATGCTCAGGGCTGTTTTACCCAACGTGCATATTCGGATTTGGAAACGGCCTTGTCGTGACTGCTGTCGGCATAGCCGAAATCGTTGGCCAGTGGCGGGTAGGCAGCGGCCTCGCTGACGTCTATCGAGCCATTGCCGTTGGCATCCAGACTGGCGAACGCCGGCGGCGGAGCCGGAGCGTGGCTGGGCGGCTGACGCGACTTGATGGTGACGATGGAGCCGTTGGCCGCCTGGAAGGTGACGCCGCCGTGGCCGTTGGCCGCGTTCGACGTGGCGCCGACCGTCGCTGGCGTCGCTGGCGTGAATGTCTGCGCCGTCGCCGCGCCCGGCAACAGCAACGCGCCAGCGGCGAGGGCCAGGGAGGGCATCAGGATTTTCATGGCCATGCATCGACTCCTTGCGGATAAGGACAGGCATAGCATCCCACCGCGCCGGCACGCCTGGCTTAGGTTCTTCTGAACAGGCGGGATGGAACGAGGCCGGTCATGGCATGCTGGGCATTCCTGATCGGTCAGCCATGCCATGCACCCACCTTTCGTCGAGTTGAGCCCCGGACAAGCGCGCCTGCTGCATCTGGCGGCGCAAGGTCTGTTGCACAAGCCGCGTCGACGGCCGTCGCACACCCTGCTGGAGCAGGCCATTGCGCGCATGCAGATGCTGCAGATCGATACTATCCACGTGGTGGCGCGCAGCCCGTATCTGGTGCTGTTTTCGCGGGTGGGCGAGTATCCGGCGTCATGGCTGGACGACTTGCTGCAGGGCGGTCGCATCGCCGAGTGTTGGGCCCACGAGGCCTGCTTCGTGACGGCGCAAGACTATCCGTTGCATCGTGCGGCACGATCGCTGCGTGACAATCATTGGGCCATGCGGCGGGCGCGGCGCATGCATGCCGAGCATGCCCAAAGCATGCGGCGCCTGCTTGAGCATGTGCGCGAACATGGCCCGGTGCGGTCGTCGGATTTCACCCGCGCATCGCGTGCGGCAGGCACATGGTGGGACTGGAAGCCCGAAAAACGCTGGCTGGAAGCCTGGTTTGCCCTGGGCGAACTGATGGTGGCGCAACGCGACCGTTTTCAACGCGTCTACGATCTGGCGGAAAAGGTGACGGCCCGACATGCCGCCGGCCCGTCGCCCGCCGATGCCGCGGAGGCCAGACGGCAGATGCTGGCGCGGTCGGTGCTGGCGCTCGGCGTGGCCCGGGCGCGCTGGGTGGGCGATTATTTTCGACTGGGCAAGGCGACGCGGGACGACATGCACGACCTGCACCAGTCCGGCGAGATTCTGCCGGTTCGGGTGCGTGGCTGGGATCAGCCGGCATGGATCCATCGCAATCATGCGGAACTGGCCAGGCGCGCGGCGGCGGGACGTCTGCGCGCCACACACACCACGCTGCTGTCGCCCTTCGATCCGGTGATATGGGATCGTACGCGGGTGCGCGAAATGTTCGGTTTCAACTACACGCTCGAATGCTATGTGCCGGCCCACCGTCGTCGACACGGCTATTTCGTGCTGCCGTTGCTGCACGGGGGGCGTCTGGTCGGACGTCTGGACGCCAAGGCGCATCGCAGCGAAGGCGTGTTCGAAGTCAGGATGATTGCGCTCGAAGCGGATGTACCTCCGACGCCGGCCCTGGTGGAGGCGCTGGCCACGGCCATCGATCAATGCGCGCATTGGCACCGGACGCCGAAAACGGTGGTGACATCGGGTTCGCGGGATCTCGTGAAGCCCTTGCGCGCGGCCTTGCGTGCACGTGATTAACCTCGAAGTTCAGGCTTGCGGCAAGAGCAAAACCATCCCCATCCCGGCCTTCCCCTTGAAGGGGAAGGAGACAAGCAGTAGCCGTTCCCTTCAAGCTGAGGGAAACAAGCAGTAGCCATTCCCTTCAAACTGGGGAAAACAGGCATTGGCCCTCCCCTTCAAGGGGAGGGTTGGGAGGGGATGGTTTTCAAGCTTCAAGAAAACCCGGCTGACGAACGAGGCTGATGATCAGGTGCGCGCATGGGCGACCTCGCGGCGTCGAAAGCGTGAGGGTTGTCTCAAGGCTTGCCTGAGGTATCGCCTGAAGACGCGGGTTCGCACGACTTGCCGTGCAAGGCGTCCTTCAACATGTTTGTCAGCGACTTGCAGCGGGCCTCCAGCACCGAGCGTTTGGTGGGATCCTTCGATTCCCTGAGCAGCGTGTCGCGCATTGTCCGGTAATGATCGTCAATGGTGTCCGGGGCATAAATGCCGGCGGCGCGGTGGCAGCCCTTGTAACTGGCCAGATAATCATCGCAGGCGGGAATGCCGGTTTTCTCCGGAAGGACCGATGGAGGTTCCGACGAGGCGGAAGTCTGCGACGGCTGCGACGCTGCCGGCGCGCCGGTTTCAGAGGGCGCGGGCGTGGTGGACTTGGTGCCGTTGGGGGCGCAGCCGGCGGCCAGCAGCGCAAACGGGAGGATCAACATGAGCAGGCGACGAGGATGCGGGTTCATGTGTCTTTCCTTGTGAATGATGGTGGCGTTCAGGGTAGCCGGGCAGGCGGTTTAGGCAAGCTGAATTAAGCGGTTTTGTCAGTCAGTTCATATTCATGAATTAAAGCCAACAAAATGCGCTATGATGTGCAGCGCTGCGCCTGTCAGGATCACGACAAAACCTCACGGCCTTGAGCCGACTGGTTGTTCGTTGCGCTTCCAGCAAGCCCGGCAGTGTGGTCGTTTCGCGGGGAGCGAAGCGGCTGGTGTTGGTGCTGTGGCACCGTCAAGTAAATGTGGAGTGGGACATGTCGGATCGTGAAGTAGGCACCGTCAAGTGGTTCAACGATGCCAAAGGTTTCGGGTTCATCAGCCGCGAAAGCGGCCCGGATGTTTTCGTGCATTTTCGAGCCATCCAGGGCACGGGATTCCGCAGCCTGAAAGAAGGCCAGCAGGTCAGCTTTACCGTGGTGGAAGGACAGAAAGGTTTGCAGGCCGACGAGGTCATGCCGGCCTGACAACTGTCACCCATCGCAAGAAAAAGGCCGGCGCATGCCGGCTTTTTTCTTGCCCGGTCGCAGCGGGAGTGAGATGCTGTATCCGCACCGGATGCCCATGAGTGACGCCATGTCACGTTTCACCACGTTCCGCCAGTTTTATCCGTACTACCTTTCCGAGCACACCAACCGGACGTGCCGGCGGCTGCATTTCATTGGCAGCTGCGGCGTGTTGATCGTGATCGTGGCCGTGATTCTGGGCGCATCGCCCTGGTGGCTGCTGCTGGCGCCGGTGATCGGTTATGGTTTTGCCTGGGTCGGCCATTACGGCTTCGAAAAAAATCATCCGGCCACATTTCGCCATCCCCTGTACAGCCTGATGGGCGACTGGATGCTGTTCTGGCAGATGCTCAGCGGTCAGCGCCGGTTCTGATTCCGGTTCAGCGGTATCAGCGATATTCGCGGTGGCAATCGTCGCAACGCCCGCTGATGACGGACAGCGCTGTTGCCAGACCCTTGCAATCGACCGGCGTGTTGTCGGCTGACTGCTGCAGCGACTGGCGCAGACGGTTTGCCAGGTCGTTGAAATGCGCATCGCCAGTGCCGAAGGCCGGACCGATCTCGTGCGAGATGCCGATCATGGCCTTGAGGTGGTTCTGCGTGGTCGTGGCGGGGCATGTGCCGCTTTTCGCTTCGTTGCGCATGGCCACGAAGTGATGCTGCATCACGTCCATCACGGCGCGCGGGTAGGCGTGCCGCAACTGGATGGTGCGTTCGACCATGTGTGCGCCGAAAGCGCCAAGCACCAGTCCGATCAGGACGAGAATCAATGAACGCATGGCTGCAAGGTATCCGTGTGAAGCGAAGCCGACTCCCGAGAATACTCGAGTGACTGCTAAGCTGTCGCATCTTGTGCAATGACGTCGGTGCGACGGAGCCATACCACAGTGGATCAGGAACGTTTTCAGGGCATTGACCGCTTGTACGGCACGGGCAGCGTGACGCGCCTGGCTGCATGCCACGTGTGCATCATCGGCATCGGTGGCGTCGGTTCATGGGCAGTGGAAGCCTTGGCGCGTAGCGGCGTGGGTCACCTCACGCTGATCGACGCCGACGAGGTGTGCGTATCCAACACCAACCGCCAGTTGCATGCCCTGGATGGCGCCTATGGCCAGGCCAAGGTGGGTGTGATGGCCGAACGCGCCAGGGCCATTCATCCGACGATCAAAGTGGATACGCTGGAGCGTTTTCTCACGCCATCGACGCTGGATGATTTGCTCGATCGCGGTTACGACCTGGTGCTGGATGCCTGCGACGCCTTTCGCGTCAAGGTGGAAATGGCCGCGTGGTGCCGACGGCGCAAGCTGCCGCTGGTAATGGTCGGTTCCGCTGGTGGGCGCACCGATCCCACACAGATTCGTGTGCGCGATCTTTCGCGCACCGAGCACGACGCCATGCTCAGCCTGATGCGCAAGAAGCTGCGCCAGGATTTCCATTTTCCACGCAATGCCAAACGCTACTTCGGCATCCCCGCCGTGTACTCCCTGCAGAACGTGCAGTATCCGCAGCTCGACGGCAGCGTCTGCGGCACGCGTCCCGAGGGCGATGGCGACAGCCTGAAACTCGATTGCGGCGGCGGTCTGGGTGCGGCAACGCATGTGACCGCGGCCTTTGCCTTCGCGGCCGTCGGCAAGGTGCTGGAAAAGCTGCTGACGCCATAATGCCGCAGCGTGCGTCACAACGCCCACAAACGCCACAAATACCCTGGCAGGAGCCAGCCTGCTGGCGATTGTCTGATCCTGCGCAAGCCGACATCCATCGCCAGCAGGCTGGCTCCTGCAAAAAGAATAAAAGGCGAAAGGCTCAGTGTCCGGGCGCGCTGCCGGTGCTGCCGAACGGCGGCTTGGCCAGCCACACCAGCGGTATCAGAAACACGAACAGGATGGCGCATCCGAGAAAGACGTCATTGACGGCCAGCGTCATGCTTTCGCGGCTGATGATGCGTTCGACCATGGCCCAGGCGTGCCGGACATCCATGCCCAATTGGTGCAGTTTGTCCACGTAACGCGTTGTGGCCTGGCTGGCCGGGGTGATGTGTTCGGTGAGCGTGGCGTGGTGATAGTCGATGCGGTGCTGCCACAGTGTGACCGTAATGGCCGTGGATATGCTGGAAGCAATGGTGCGGCAAAAGTTGGCCAACCCCGAGGCGTTGGCCAACTGGTCGGGGCGCAATCCCGACAGGAAAATCTGGTTGAGCGGAATGAAGAAGCATGGGATGGCGATGCCCATCACTAGTCGTGGCAGTATCAGGCTGGCGAACGAGGCTTGGCTGTTGAAGGTGGAAAACCAGTAACTGGTCAGGGCGAACACCACGAACGAGAACGTCACCACCCCGCGTAGCGGCAGCCGGTCGATATTGCGACCGATGATCGGCGAGAGGATGAAGGCCAGAATCCCCACCGGCGCCGTGGCCAACCCGGCCCAGGTGGCGGTGTAGCCGAGATCCAGTTGCAGCCACAACGGAAAAATCACGTTGATGCCGAAGAACGCCATCATGCCCAGCGACAACGCCAGCACGCCGGCGCTGAAATTGCGATGGCGAAACAGCGACAGGTCGACGATGGGATGCTTGTCGGTAAGCTCCCAGGCGATCAGGAAAGTCAGACAGACCACGGCGATGATGCCGAGTGTCAGGATCAGCGGCGAGGCAAACCAGTCCTTGTCGTTGCCGTTGTCCAGCATGAACTGCAAACAACCCACGCCGACGATCAGCAAGAACAGGCCGATCTTGTCGATGGGCATGTGCACGGTTTTGGTTTCGCGCTTGCGCAGGATGGCCCAGGTGATCGCACCGGCCAGCAAGCCTACCGGCACGTTGATGAAAAAGATCCACGGCCACGAAAAATTGTCGGTCAGCCAGCCGCCGAGAATCGGGCCGAAAATGGGCGCCACCACGATCGTCATCGACCACATCGCCAACGCAAGACCCTTGCGCTCGTTGGGGTAGGCATTGAGCAGCAGCGCCAGCGACAACGCCACCATCGGGCCGGAGCCCGCGCCCTGCAGCAGACGGAACACCACCAGCATCGGCATGTTGGTGGCCAGCCCGCACAGCATGGAAAAGCCGACGAACATGAAGGCCGCGACACAAAAGGTGCGCACCTCCCCGAAACGCCGAGCCAGCCAACCGGACAGAGGTTGCATGATGGCGCTGGCCAGGGCGTAGGAGCTGATCGCCCAGGTGCCCTCCTGCGCGCTGACGCCGAGGCTGCCGGCGATGTGCGGCACCGCCACGTTGACGATGGTGAGATCCAGCACCTCCATGAAGGTGGCAAAGGACACCGCCAGCGTCAGCAGCACCAGCGCGGGACCGGAAAGCGGCGGCGGATTGGCTTGGCTGTCGGAAGCCATGCGGAGTATTCCTGGCCGAAGTGGCGGAGTGGATCAGCGGGAGGCGGACGATGCGCTTTCGTCGTCGCCCTGCTTGCCGAGGTTGGCGCGAATGATGGCTTCGGCCTTGCGGTCGGCCTGTTCGAAATTGCCGGTATAGACGGACGTCTTCGACACCACCTGATGTGCGGGCGCTGCGGCCAGCACCTTGCCGTCGCGATCATGCGTGTCGACGGTGACGCTGGCCGAAAGCCCGACCCGCAGCGGATGCTTGTCCAGATCGTCCTGATCGATGTTGATGCGCACCGGCACGCGCTGCACCACCTTGATCCAGTTGCCCGACGCGTTCTGCGGCGGCAGCAGGGCGAACGCGCTGCCGGTGCCGGCGGCGAGTCCCTGGACATGGCCGTGATAGGTGACGTCGTCGCCGTAGACGTCCGTGGTGACCGTGGCCGGCTGGCCGATGCGGATGTGCGCCAGCTGCGATTCCTTGAAGTTGGCATCCACCCACAGATGGTCGAGCGGGATCACCTGCATCAGTGGTTGTCCGACCTTGACCTGCTGCCCGACCTGCACGCTGCGCTGCGCCACGTAGCCGCTGACCGGCGCCACGATGTCCGTGCGATGTGCGGCCAGCCAGGCTTTGCGGAAGACTGCGCGTGCTTCGAGGACGATCGGGTTGTGCTCGATGTCGGTACCGTCGACCGCGGCGTGGGCGGCGGCGGACTGGCGTTTGGCCAGAGTCAGGGCCGAGCGCGCGGTCTTGACCTGCTGTTTCAGGTGCCGGAGCGTTTCCGGCGCGACCGCGTCGGCTGCGGCCAATGGTGCGCGATGCTTGAGATCGTCGCGAAGCTGGGCCAGAGCGGTTTCCTTGGCCGCCACGCCGGCATCCGCCTGTGCCGCGCGGGCCTTCAATTGCCGCACCTGGCGCACGGCCTGGGCCAGCGCGCTGCGGGCGCGGGACAAGGCCACATCCGTATCGGTGCCGTCGAGTTTCACCAGCACCTGTCCGGCGGCCACACGCTGGGTGTCGTCGGCGAGCACGGTGGTCACGGTGCCGGCGACCTGCGCGCTGACGCTGACCTGGTTGCCGCCCACGTAGGCGTCGTCGGTTTTCTCGCGTTGCGAAAACACGAACAGCCACAACAGCACCCAGACGATGGCGACCACGATGAAGACGATGGCGATGATCAGCAGGATGCGCTTGCGCTTGCCGTTGTTGCGACCGTTCTTGTCGACGTTGGCCGGGGTGGACGCGGGTGAATCGGTCATGGGGAGTCGTCCGGATGCGATGGGGAAGATGAGGTGTCGGGCGGGGCGCTGCGATAGCCGCCGCCCAGGGCGCCGATCAGGCCGATATCGGCCGTCAGCGCCTGTCCGTGCAGGGCAACGCCGGCATCGCGCTGCAGCAGCAGGCGATCCTGTGCCTGCAGAGCCGGCTGTGCGCTGGTCAGCCCCTGCTTCCGTCGGGAGGCGGCGTTGGCATGCAGCTGTTGCGCGGCCTTGATCTGCTGCGCCTGCTGGCGGCGCTGCAAACGCAGGCCTTCCAGCGTCAGCACCTTCGTGGCCACGTCGCGTGCGGCGTTCACCACGGCGGCGTTGTATTGCGCAATGGCCGCCTCCAGCGAGGCCTTGGACAATCCGTAATTGGCGCGCAACAGCCCGCCTTCGAAAATCGGCAAATGGATGGCCGGCGTCAGGGCGAACGTGCGGCTGCCGGCATCCAGCAGTTTGCCCAGGTCAATGCTGGAAAGACCGGCCAGCGCCCGGATGCTGATGTCCGGCAGAAATTGCGCACGCGCCACATCGGTGCCGCGCAGCGCCGATTCCACCTGCCAGCGGCTGGCGGCGATGTCCGGACGCCGGGCGATGAGGTCGAGACCGGCGTTGGCGGGCAGGCCGGCATGCAACGACGGCAGGGGATGCGCCTTGAGCGGCGGCAATTGCGCGGGAGCCACGCCCACCAGCGCCGCCAGAATGGCGCGGTGGATGGCGGCGCTGCCGGCGAACACGGTCTGCTGTTGGCGTGCGCCGGACAGCATGGATTGTGCCTGCTGGATATTGTCCGAAGAAATCAGCCCGGCATGGGCGCGCAACTTGGTGATGTCCAGCAGCTTTTGCTGCACCGCCACCCGCTGGGTGGCGAGGTCGAGACGGGCGCGGTCGGTCAGCCAATCGAACCAGGTTCGCGTCACCGCTGTTTCCAGCGCCAGCATCGCGGCGCTGCGTTGTGCCTGCGCGGCGCGCGTCTTGCCGATGGCCGATTCCACCGCTGCCTGATGTTTGCCCCACCAGTCGAAGTCGTAATCCAGGTTGATGCCGAGATCGCCCTGGTTGTACCAGGTGAAGCCGAGGAACCTGGTGGGAATCAGCCCGTGCTCGCTCATGCGTTGACGGGAGATCTGCGCGCTGGCGTTGACGTTCAGTCCGGATTTCGCCGCCGTGACACGCGCCGCCTGGGCGGCCTGCTGCACCCGGCTCTGCGCTTCGGCAAGGCTGGTCGAACCTTTGAGCGCCATGTCGATCAGCTGGTCCAGCTGTGGATCGTCATAGCGCCGCCACCAGCGTGCATCCGGCCATTCGGCGCCGGCGTGCGAGGGCAGGCCGGCCAGCGGGACGCGGTCAGCCAGGGTGGGCGCGGGCAGCTTGTCGGGCACTGAGGCGCAGCCGGCCAGCAGCACGCTCGCGATGATGAAAGTCGACCAGCGGATCTTCATGGAGTGGCTCCGCGTGTCTCGAGCAGGTTGTCGAGGTTGTGGACGAGTTTGGTCAGCAGTCGTCCGAGTTCGCTTTTTTCCTCGTCGCTGAAATCGGCCAGAAGTGCGCTCACCGACGGGAACAGGATCGGCAGCAACTGGCGCGCGAACTGCCGGCCCTGTTCGGTGATGCTGAGCACCACGCGGCGGCGATCGTGTTCGCTGGGCTTGCGCGTGACCAGGCCGCGTTCGACGAGGTCGTTGGTGATGCGCGTCATGTTGGTGGGCTTTTGCGTGGCGAACTGGCACAGCTCGCTGGGGAAGGCGCTGCCGTCGGGGCTGCTGAAAAGAATGACGAGGGTGCGGAATTCGCTTTCGTTGAGCCCGTGCGGGCGCAACAGGTTTTCCAGCTCGTCGGCCACGGTGTTGCCGCTCATCATCAGCAGTCGCACCAGCAGCACGTCGTGGCCCGGCATCGACGGCATGCGCGCGGCAACGCGCTCGATCCCGGTGCGCATGAAGTCCAGACAGTGGCTGAGTGGTTTCATTTCATTGAAGGATAATTCATCAATGAATTAAATGTATCAGACCTTGCCGATGTCGGGCAACCGCCACGAGAAGTGGATTGACAATCCTGAAGAAGTTTCTATAGTGGTTGTCATTATGGCTACTAAAGATCACGACATGTCGCCCAACCAGCTGCTGCAGCGTCTCGGGTTCACCGAATACGAGGCGCAGGCCTACGTCACGCTGGTCGAACATGGCGAGCTCAGCGGCTATGAGCTGGCCAAGCGGTCGGGCATTCCCAGAGCCAACGTCTACGCCGTGATCGACAAGTTGCTGGAGCGGGGCGCTGTCCTGCAGGCCCAGGGCGAAAAAGGTCCGCGTTATGCGTCCGTGCCGTCGGAAACACTTCTGCGCAGCATGAAGGCCGAGCAACAACGTTCACTGAATGCGGCGCAGAAGGCGCTGGCCGGGTTGGCGCAGGCTGAAACTCCGGCGCTGGTATTCAACCTTGGCGGCGAGCAATTGCTGGAGCAGGCGCGCCAGCTGATCGACGCCTGCACCGAACATCTGCTGATCGCCATCCAGCCGTCCGAAGCGGGCGTACTGGCGCCGGCGCTGCAACAGGCGCGTGAGCGCGGGGTGGAAATCGTCACCTTGTGCCTGGAAGCCTGCGAGCAGCCGTGCGGCGGTTGCCAGGGCAAATTGCATCGGCACGCCCTGGCGCCGGGCGACGGCTCGCGCTGGCTGCTGCTGGTCATGGATGGACACAAGGCACTGGTCGGACGCTTCAGCGAAGCCGCCCGAGAGGGTCTGGTGACCGCGCAGTCTTTGGTGGTCGAGCTGACACATGCCTACATCCACCAGAGTATCGCCCTGGCCACGCTCGGCGACGAGCTGGCGGGGCGCTTCGATGGGTTGTTGTCCGAGCAAGCCTTGCGCTTGCTGTATCCCGAAGGCGCCGCGGCAGACCGATGAATTTCCGGAAGCGGCGCCATGGTGGCGACGCGTGGATAGCTGCAAAGGTGACGATGATGAAAAAGACAGGATTGACCATGGCGCTTGCCGCAGGCCTCGCTCTGACGTTCGCGGGCGTGACCGTGGCTGGCAATGCGCCTGCCGCGAAAAGCATGGCGCAAGGCAGCAACATGCCGATGCAGGCCATGAACTGGTTTGGCGGCCCGATCTATACCGGTGCGCCGGCGCTGGGTGCGACGGCGGCGCTGGTCAAGGCTGGCGGCGGCGCGGAGAACTTCAAGTTCTCCACGGCGCTGGTATCGATGCTGGGCCAGAAGACTGTCAATGCCGAAGTGGCCAAGTTGAACAGGCAGTATGGCGAAGAAGCCGTCAACAACTTTCTTCACGGCATGACTTTCACCGTGAAGGATGGTCTCAAACGCGCCACCGAGGCAGGCGTGAAATTGCCCGCGGCGCCCGCAAGCCTCAAGGGTGCGAAGTTGGCCAAGGCTCTCGTGGGCGCCGGTACCGCACCGGATGGCACGTTCTGGGCCGGCTATTTGTTCGATCACGCCATTTCGCACAAGCTGCACAATATGGTGATGATGGACATCGACGCGAAGTTCGGCCACGGGGCCGACCAGAACACCCACAAGATCCTCAACCAGGCCATGTACGACGTGGCCCAGGCGCTGGGCGAGCACAAGGTGAAGCTGGCTTCATTGCATTGAAGCGTTTGATCGAGGATTCCGGCCTCCCATATTCCCCCATGTAGACGGAATCCCGTTTGGCGGGGCGGGCTTGTGTCCGCCCCGCATTTTTTGGCAAAGCTCAATCGCCGGAAAAACCGAACAGATGCATGGCATTGTCGCGCGTGGTCGCGGCGATGGTCTGCGCATCCTCGTCGCGCAGCTCGGCAATGCAGTGCAGGATGTTCGTCAGGCGTGCCGGTTCGTTGCGTTGTCCGCGATGGTGTGCATCGGGCTGATCCGGGGCATCCGTTTCCAGCAGCAGGGTGTCCAGCGGAATATCCGCCACGACGCGCCGCAGCCGCTTGGCGCGGTCATAGGTCACCGGGCCGCCGATGCCGATCAGAAAGCCGAGATCGGCCAATTGCCTCGCCTGCTCGCGGCTGCCCGAGAAACTGTGCACCACGCCGCGCAGAGGGCCGGCCTTGCGCACGCTGTGGATCACCTCCTCGACCGCCTTGCGCGCATGCACGATGACCGGCAGATCCAGTTCGCGCGCCAGGTCGAGCTGACGCTGAAAATACATGCGCTGGCGATCCGGTCGGGGGTTGTCGACATGGAAATCCAGCCCGCATTCCCCCACGGCCACGGCCTGGTGCTCGTGCAGCCATGTCGGCAGGGACGCCAGATGCGCCTCGCGGTGCTCGTCGAGAAACATCGGGTGCAGGCCGAAGGCGGCATGCAGGGCAGGGTGCGGGTCGCACAGGGCGGCCAGCAGCGGCCAGCGTGCCGCCGTGGTGGCCGGAACGACGACATGTTCCACACCCGCGTTCAGCGCGCGCTTCAGAACTTCCGCGCGATCATCGTCGAACGCGCCGGCATCGACATGCGCGTGGCTGTCCACCAGTGCCAACGGCTGTGGTGGGGGTTTCTGAAACGGCGTCACATTCATGACACGGCGTCTTCTCCATACTTGCGGTATCGCCGGACTCCCGGCGGTTTAACACAAGCCCGCAGTTGAACGCCATGCCGGCTTATTAATGGCGGTTCAGTTTGATGATGCTTGAATGATCGTGCCCGGTTGTCGCGTACAGCCGTGTCCGATGTCACAAACGTTACAGGAGGCCAATCATGAACAAGTATCTGAAGGGAACGATGTGGGTGGGACTTTCCGTCCTCACCACGATCGGGCTGGCAGCGTGCAACAAGAATGCCAGTGCGGAAGGCCCGCAATACGCCGAGGTGGTGAGCTCCACCCCGATCAAGAAAACCATCAACAACCCGCACCAGGAATGCCACAACGAAGCCGTGACCGTGCACAAGCCGGTCAAGGACGAGCATCAGATTGCGGGTACGGCCATCGGCGCCGTGGTTGGCGGCGCCCTGGGCAACCAGATCGGCGGCGGCGACGGCAAAAAGCTGGCGACGGTGGCTGGTGCGGTGGCGGGTGGCTATGCCGGCCATCAGATCCAGAAGCACCATCAAGAGAACGCCACCGAGACGGTGAACAAGCAGGTATGCAAGACCGTCAACAACAGCACCACCAAGATCGTCGGCTACACGGTCAAGTACAAGTACAACGGCACCGTGCATACCACGCGCATGGATCACGATCCGGGCGCGCAGGTCGAGGTGAAGAACGGCGTCTCGGTCGTCGCGGGCAACTGAACGCGAATTGACCGAAGCTGCCGAAAGGCTGCGAAACCGCCGTCCAAAACGGCGGCGGTTTCGGAACCATGCAGGGGGAACGCGCCATCCTTCAAGAGAAGCGATTGAGGAGGTACCCCATGCAGATGCGAAAGAACAACATCCGGAAACTCGCGCACAGCTGGCTGCCCGCGTTGGCCGTGGTCGGCATGCTGATACTGGCCGGGTGCGCCACCCGGCAGCCCTATCGCAGCGGCGGCCCGTACGGGACGACTTATGGCGGCGGGGGCTACGGCACAAACGTATGCACCCAGTGCGGAACCGTGCAAAGCATACGTCAGGTGTATGTCCAGGATGACAACCAGTCCCATGTATTGGGCACCGTCATCGGCGCGGTGGCCGGTGGCCTGATTGGCAACACCGTCGGCAAGGGCGATGGCCGCAAGGCGGCTACCGTGGCCGGTGCGGTGGCCGGTGGCGCCGTGGGTCACGAGGTGGCCGAGCACAATTCGCAAGGACAGATGACGGCCTGGCAGGTGGTGGTGCGGCTCGACAATGGCCAGTTCGCCACGGTGACCCAGCGCGAGGCTCCGCGTGCGCAAATTGGTGATCGGGTGCAAGTGCGCAACGATCACGTGTACTTGCTGTAAGCGTGTTGTCTGTCGGCAGTTGATGGCGCTTGCTTGAGCCCGTTCATCCTGAGTCCTTCACAGACTCACGTCGCTCCCCGCGTACGCCCACTGTACGCGCTATTCGGCGCGAACGGTACGGGAATGGATGGATATCCAAGTCGTTGCCATTACTGTCTGCAGTGAATCAAAAAGGCCCTCCGTGTGGAGGGCCTTTTGCCTTGTATCTTGGGCGGCGTGCTCAGTTCACGGCGTAGAAAGCGTGATCGCCGATGGTTCGGAGCGCCGCCACGGTGGCCCAGTGCGGGCTGGAATCGCGGGTGGCGAAGTGGTCGGCATGCGGTACCACCAGGGTGCGCTTGCCCTTGGGCAGGTTCCAGATGGCCAGCGACTCGCCGGCGATCTTCCAGGCCTTGGTCCAGGCCTTGAGGTTGGCGAGCTGGTAGTTCGGTGAGACGACGGTGGTGGCAAACTGGTGCGGGGACTTCACCACATCGCACACGGTCTTGCCCCAGCGGCCTTCCTGGCGACGACGCAGGGCGACTTCCGCCACGGCAAACTGGCCGATGGTGGGTTGACTGCGCGCTTCCAGATAGATCGTGGTGGCCAGGCAAGTCTGGGCGGCTATCGGCTGCGGCAGGATGGTTGTCATCCAGAGTATCCAGGCAAGTTTCATGGCGTGCTTCTCCTGGTGCGTCAATCGGCTCGGCGCCGACGCGAGACGCGTGAATCGGATCCAACGATCCACATGCATCACAGGCGCCGAAGGTTTTGCCCACACACGTCCACGTTGCGCATTCCCATGAAACGCAAAACTGAACCGGAATTTGCCGGCACTGACGAGTGTGTGGCGACCTGGCTGGCGTGATTGCGCTGGCGTTTCACCGGCGCGGCACGTGGTCGAGCGGACATGACTTGAGACGCGTTTTACACACGTTCCACCGGCAATCCGACATGCCGGATTACCGACTGATGACGACGCGCAAATGGTGCGCGTTGCAAATGTTGCGCGGAAGTTAACGTCTGGTTGGCGGTTTTGCAAGTGCATGGCCGCTCTTGTTCAGTTTTCGTTATGGCCCCGAAAACGGGCGCATGTGGCGAAATTTCTTACAACTTTTTGATAATGTTCACTTTTGTGAAAGCTCCGGTGCTATCGGCCACGACTTCAGGCTGTGTGTCTGTGTCGCGGAAAACGGCCAGTCCCTGGAACCTGCCGCTTGTGTCGGCAACGCCGTCGAGCACCAGGCCGATCGTTTCGCCTTCGCACGCCAGCGGGCTGCCCGGAGCCAGCGGCGTGTCGCTTTCGACTCGCCACAGGTGCTGCTTGCAACCGCCGCGGTAATGCAGGCGCGCCACGATCTCCTGCCCCGGATAGCAGCCCTTGTCCAGGCTGACCGCGCCGAGTTGCCGCAATGACAGCGCCGGAGCCAGCAGCGCATCGAGAGCATCGACAGGCAACCATGGCTGACCCGCTTCGACGGCGGCCAGCCGCCAGCGCTGCGATTGTCCGGAGGCTGTCGTGATGTGCATGGCGTGCCGCCCCATGCCGAGTACGACATCGTCGCCCTCAAGATGAAGGTCGTGTTCGGGCAATGGATCGGCGTCCAGCAGCCAACGCGGTCCATGCGCGGCAATCGTCACCTTGCTGCGCATGACATAACGCTGCAATTCGGCAGCCATGTTCGATGCCGTGCCACCACGCAACAACAACAACAGGTGTTGCTCGTCGGTACGCGCAAGCTGTAAAAGCGCGCGCACCCGACCCTGTGGATTCAACCAGGCGCTCCATTGCCACGCGCCGGTTTGCAAGTCGCGCACGTTGCTCGTCAGTTGCGCGTGAGCAAAGGCGACGGCGTCGGGGCCGTGGATGGACAGGGTTTCGGCGTGCAGAGTTTGCATGGGGGCGACAGGTCGAAAGGCAGGAGAATGTTCGGCTGTGTCAGAACAATGGCCGTGTCAAGATTGTGCTGACTGGTATCAAGTATTAATCTTTCCCGCGCTTTCAAGCCTATGTCCGACAAGAACCCTCAACCCTCCGAAGATACCGGCTCCGCTTCCGCGGATGGTTCGCGCGTGCGCGAATCCCTCGAAAAAAAGAACCGTATCGACAGGGAAAACAAGGCGTTGCGCGAGCACCTGGATCCCACCCGCTACGGCGACTGGGAAAAGAACGGGCGCTGCATCGACTTTTGAGGTGTTCGCCGGGCAGGGCGATTCAATCAGCGATTCCAACCGAAGGATAGCCACGATGGCTCAGACCGTGCGACCTCTATCTCCCCATTTGGGCGTTTATCGCTGGCAAGTGCAAATGGTGACTTCCATCCTGCACCGCGCCACCGGCATTGCCCTGTCCGTCGGTTTGCTGGTGGTGACCTGGGGTCTGGTGGCCCTGGCCAGCGGCGAAAGCGCCTGGCGTGACTTCACCGCCTGCGCCGACAGTGTCATCGGCATCATTCTGTTGGTCGGCTGGACCTGGTCGTTCTTCTATCACCTGTGCAACGGCATTCGCCATCTGCTGCAGGATGCCGGCCTCGGTTACCAGATCCATTCCCGCGCCAAATTGAATGTCAACCAGGCCACCTTCGTGCGTTCGAGCTGGATGTCGGTCATCTTCAGCCTGATTCTGACCATCGTCGCGTGGGTTTACGTATGGCAGGGGGTGGCGGCATGAGTTATCCCGGTTTCAAGACGGACACGCGCAACCCGATGAAGTATGCGCGCAACTGGGGCTCGGCCAAGTCCGGCGTGGGCCACTGGTGGATTCAGCGCCTGACGGCGGCGGCATTGATTTTCCTTGGCCTGTGGTTCGTGTGCACCGTGTTGTCGTTTCTTGGTGCGGACTACGCCACGGCGCGCCAGGTGCTGGCCCAGCCGTGGAACGTCGTGCTGATGATCCTGTTGGTGACCGTCGGTTTCTGGCATGCCCAGTTGGGCCTGCAGGTGGTCATCGAAGACTACGTGCACACCCGTTGGAAAGAGGTGGTTCTGATGGTGGTGATCAAGTTCCTTGCCGTGTTGCTCGCGCTGGTCAGCGCGCTGGCGGTATTGCGTGTCGCGTTCGGGGGTTGAAGGGCAATTCATGGAAAGCTACAAGGTTCAACAGCATAAATATGACGTGATCGTGGTCGGCGCCGGCGGCGCGGGTTTGCGCGCCACCTTCGGCCTGGCCGAAAAGGGCCTCAAGGCCGCCTGCGTGACCAAGGTGTTCCCGACCCGTTCGCACACTGTGGCGGCCCAGGGCGGCATCGCCGCCGCACTCGGCAACATGGGCGAAGACGACTGGCGCTTCCATTTCTACGACACCGTCAAGGGCGGCGACTGGCTGGGCGACCAGGACGCCATCGAGTACATGTGCAAGAACGCGCCGGCCTCGGTGATCGAGCTGGAGCATTACGGCGTGCCGTTCTCGCGTACCGACGACGGCCACATCTACCAGCGTCCGTTCGGCGGCATGACCACGCATTACGGCAAGGGCACCGCGCAGCGCACCTGCGCCGCCGCCGACCGCACCGGCCACGCCATCCTGCACACGCTGTACCAGCAGGCGCTGGCGCACGACGCCACGTTCTTCGTCGAGTACTTCGCCACCGACCTCATCTTCGACGAAGAGGGTGTGTGCCGCGGCGTGCTGGCGCTGGATTTGAACGAAGGTACGCTGCACGTGTTCCGCGGCCAGGCCGTGGTGCTGGCCACCGGCGGTTATGGTCGCGCCTACTTCTCGTGCACGTCCGCGCACACTTGCACCGGCGATGGCGGCGGCATGGTGATGCGTGCGGGCCTTGCCATGCAGGATCTGGAATTCGTGCAGTTCCATCCGACCGGTATCTACGGTTCGGGCTGCCTGATCACCGAAGGTTCACGCGGCGAGGGCGGCTACCTGACCAACTCCGAGGGCGAACGCTTCATGGAGCGCTACGCGCCCAGCGCCAAGGATCTGGCTTCACGCGACGTGGTCAGCCGTGCCATCACCATCGAGATCCGCGAGGGCCGTGGCGTCGGCGAGCACAAGGATCACGCCTATCTCAACCTGATGCACCTGGGTCCCGAAGTCATCCACGAGCGTCTGCCGGGCATCGCCGAATCGGCGCGCATCTTTGCCGGCGTGGACGTGACCAAGGAGCCGATCCCGATCCTGCCCACCGTGCACTACAACATGGGCGGCATTCCGACCAACTATCACGGCGAAGTGGTACAGAAGAAGGGCGACGACAACGACGCCGTGGTGCCGGGTCTGTTCGCCATCGGCGAGGCAGCCTGTGTGTCGGTGCACGGCGGCAACCGGCTGGGCTCCAATTCGCTGCTCGATCTGGTGGTGTTTGGTCGCGCCGTGGCGCATCGTTGCGCCGAGATCATCAAGCCCGATGCGCCACACAAGGATCTGCCGGCCAGCGCGCTGGACAAGGCACTGGATCGCTTCGACAAGATCCGTCACGCCGATGGCGGCACGCCGACGGCGGAGATTCGCCTGAACATGCAGCGCACCATGCAGAACGACGCCGCCGTATTCCGTACCGAGGATACGTTGAAGGAAGGCTGCGAGAAGATTTCCGAGGTGCATGCTTCGTTCGGCGACGTCAAGGTTGGCGATCGCTCGATGGTCTGGAACTCCGACCTGGTCGAAACACTGGAACTTTCCAACCTGCTCGATCAGGCCGTGGCCACCATGTACGGGGCCGAGAATCGCACGGAGACCCGTGGCGGTCATGCGCGCGAGGATTATCCAGACCGCGACGATGAAAACTGGATGAAGCACACGCTGGCCTGGGTGGACGACAAGGGCAAGCCGCGCTTCGATTACCGGCCCGTGCACAGCAACACCTTGACCGACGATGTCAAGTCCGTGCCGCCGGCCAAGCGGGTTTATTGATTCGCGGCATCTGCCGCATGGCGTGCGATGGTGTCGCGCGCCCACTGATACAAGGGTCAAGCCATGGGTGAATTTACCCTGCCACAAAACTCCAGGATCAAGCCGGGCAAGCACTGGCCGGCCAAGGATGCGAAAAAACCGCGCACGTTCAAGGTCTACCGTTGGAATCCCGACAGCGGCGAAAATCCGCGCACGGACACCTTCGAAGTGGACATGGCCGCCTGCGGACCAATGGTTCTGGACGCGCTGCTCAAGATCAAGACCGAAGTCGATTCGAGCCTGACCTTGCGCCGCTCCTGCCGCGAAGGCATTTGCGGCAGTTGCGCGATGAACATCGACGGCGTCAACACGCTGGCCTGCATCACGCCCGTCGCCGATTGCGGCAAGGAAGTGAAGATTTATCCGCTGCCGCACATGCCGGTGGTCAAGGATCTGGTGCCCGACCTCACGCACTTCTATGCGCAATACGCCTCGATCAAGCCGTGGCTGCGCACGCAAAGCCCGGCGCCATCGGACAAGGAGCGCCTGCAGTCGCCCGAGGATCGCAACAAGCTCAACGGCTACTACGAATGCATCCTGTGCGCCTGCTGCTCCACCAGCTGTCCCAGCTACTGGTGGAACGGCGATCGCTATCTCGGCCCGGCCATTCTGCTGCAGGCCTACCGCTGGATCGCCGACAGCCGCGACGAGGACACCGGGCAGCGTCTGGACGAACTGGAAGATCCGTTCAAGCTGTACCGCTGCCACACCATCATGAACTGCGCGCGGACGTGTCCGAAGGGCCTCAACCCGGCCAAGGCCATCGCCGAAATCAAGAAAGCCATCGTCGCGCGCCGCTCGGCGTGACACGGCGGCCACGAAACGCATGACGGACGAAGCGCGCCTGAAACGCCTGCGCTGGCGCTGCCGGCGCGGCACCAAGGAACTGGACACCTTGTACGGCTGGTGGTTGGCCGAATGCTGGCCGAAGGCCGACGCCGACATCCGTCAGGCCTTCGACGATCTGCTTGACGTGCAGGATCCGGATCTCTGG